>JAJYTS010000016.1 GCA_021792935.1 Bacillota bacterium
GCGCTGGAAATTTGGGCTTTTTCGGGATTGGATGGCATGGGACAGACAGACCTGGGGGAATGGAATGGCCTTTATCAGTCACTCTCCTCCTCCCATCTAGAAGTGGGTCGCCATGTCCATGTGCTGCCGACAGCGGGCACCGATGCGCTTGACCGTGCTAGTGCCTTGATTGCGCGTGGCCGCGACCAATTGAACGCTGGCGTTCTGCTGGAAACGGCAGTGGCCTCCCGCCGGGTTTGGGTGCGGGCTTTGGTTCGCCAGGGCTTAGCGGATGAGGCGTTGCTTTTGCATGATCGTGGTCTTTCGCTGTGGCGGCTGTTCTTGGACGTGGCTAGCGGGGCAGCGGGTGGGCCCATTATACGTCGATGGCTTGAAGAGGCCAGCCCGATGGGCGGAGCGGATTGGGCCCGCGACTGGTGGGAGCGGGTCCAGCGGGTGGTCCGTTGGGGTCAATTGAGGCCTCTGTTGGAGGAAGCCGCCTCAAGAAATCATCAACCGTGGTTATTTTTGCTAAGGTGGGCCAGCCGTGTGTCCTTTTGGGATGAGTTTGGCGCCCCGCATCGGGAGGCGGTGGCGCAGGCGTTAAAAAGCGCCAGCGAGGAGGGGGAACTCGCTTTAGATACGACTCCGGTTTTGCCTCCGTCCCTAGCGGCCTGGCTTCCGCAATCACGCCTTATTCTGGCGGAAGGCACGGGGTTTATGGCGGAATCGGCTCCTTTCGCTCGGGATGAGGCTATTCGCGGCTGGATTGGGCAAAGTCGGCAGGGTCTCTGGGAAAGCCGGATTTTAAAGATGTGGCTTAACGATGAGCAATCATCGGCCTGGATTGTGGCCCGGGCGTTGCCGCCCGAGGCTGGCGGCTTGGCGTGGGAATCGGATGAAAATGAGGCGGATGTTGGTGTAAGGCCGGATTCTAGCGGGGATGAACGAGTCCGGAATTGGTATCGTCATTGGCGTGAGGACCCGCGACATTCACCTTTTACCGGGCTTATTGATGGAAGTTTGGCGCGGGATCTGATGCCCGGCCGCCTCTCACCCTCCGCCTTAGAGGACTTCGGGCGTTGCCCCTTAAGCTTTTTGCGGGGCCGACTGCTGCGCATTCATACTAGCGATTCCGACGCGCTTCAGATATTGCCGCAAACGATAGGGCAGTGGGCTCACCGTTCCTTGGAACTCATGGTGGCGCAAAAGTACGCGCTGTCCTTGGAGAACGTGCGGCGGTGCGTGCGGCATGCCATGGCGGAATCCCCACTAATCGAGGCCATTCCCCCATTTTTCCTCCGCTATCAGGAGGACCGTCTAACCTCGGAATTGCATGAGGCCTTATTGCGTGATGGGTGGGCACCTGGTTTACGCGCGGAGGTTGAAGTGGAGTTGGCTTGGGAGTGGATATGGCCCATGCGGGGAAGGGTGGATCGCATAGATTTTTTGAGAGACGGGAGCATTCGCCTTATTGACTATAAGAATGGGGAGCCCCCCAACCCGGCAAAGCCCAGCCCCGCCAATCTGCAATTGCTTTTGTATCATCAGGCGGTGGCCCAGCAATATCAAAAGCCGACGGCAGTGGAAATGTTCGGGGTTAGCCAAAAATCCCAGTTTCGTCACCGCGGTCTCACTCATGAAGAAGCAGAGGCGCAATGGGCGCGTTTGCGGGAGATTGGCGAAGGAGTGCAATCGCGAATGGGGCAGGGGCAATTTTTTCCCGTTCCCGACCCGCGCTTAAATCCTTGTCGGTTTTGCGCCTACCGATTGGTATGTCCCAGCGCCGTGATGGACTACGCCGAACATAAAAATCAAGACTATCCGGAGTTTATTAGGTTGTGGGAGGCGGCTGATGACACCCAGGGATGAACGATTTCGCCAGGCGGCGCGTCAAGCCCAATTCAATGTTTTAGTGGAAGCCGGGGCAGGAACGGGCAAGACGACCCTTTTGGTGGATCGCGTTATTGACAGCATTCTTCACCGGGCCATGCCCCTGTCACGCATTCTACTCATTACTTTTATGGACAAGGCGCAAGAAGAGATGCGCCATCGGTTGGAGGACCGGTTAACGCAATTGGCTCAAAGCGAAAGCCTTCATGCGGATGAACGGGCGCTGCTGCAGGCAGCGCGGATGAGCTTGCCGACGGCGGATATTACCACCATTCATGGATTTTGCCATCAAGTCCTGAGAGAATACGGGGCTGACTATGGGATTCCTTTAGGGTTTCGGGTGATGGACGCCATTGAGGCGGAACATTTATGGAATCAGACGTTTGAAGAATGGACCTATGGCGCAGATTCCGGGGACCGTGAAACTCGGATGCTGCGTCTTTTACACGCGGGGATTGGATGGGACCAGTTGGTTTCCTGGGCTCGACAAATTTGTGACTGGCCTGCCGTTCCGCATTTAGATTCTCCGTTTCCCGACGTGGAGAAGTTTGTGAGCCAATACCGCCAATCGAGCCAAGAATTTTTGCAACGGGCCAGAACCGGTGCCTCTGCAGATGACGCGGGGCTGGCGCAAATACAAGATGTTTGCCAGCAGCTAGAGTGGATTGCGGGTGTGTCCGCGATGGAGTGGCCGCGCATGCTGGCGCAGTGGACTCGAGGATTATCTCCCAAAGGGAATAAAAAAAACTGGCAGCCGGCGCAATGGCTTTCTTGGCAAAAGGAGTGGGTTGGGGAGTTAAAAGAGGACTTGGCGCGGTTGCGCGAACGGATGGCGGATGCATATCTGGCGGACTGGGTGGGTTTGATTGGCAGCGAGTTTCGCGCGGTGTGGCGTCGTGCCCGCTTTGAGCGATTAGCCCTTACCTTTGACGATCTTTTATGGGAGGCGGAGCGCATTTCCCGGGTTCCCGCCGTCAGCAGTGATCTCTCCAACCGCTACGATTTGGTGATGGTGGATGAGTTTCAAGATACGGACGCCATTCAAAGCGCCATCATTCGCCGCTTGGTGGCGTCGCTCACGGAAGAGAGTCTATCCCAGCAAGAGCCGGGGCGGCTTTTTTTGGTGGGTGACCCCAAGCAATCCATTTATCGGTTTCGGGGTGCGGACGTGGAGGTTTATGCCGAAATGCGGGAACAGTTGCGGCGGTCAGGAGGCCAAGTTCTGCCCATATCGGAAAATTTCCGTTGCCATCCGCAAATTTTGGATTATGTTAATCGCGTCTTTTCTCAGCGATGGCCCGCCACCCCCGATTCCGAACGTCCCTTTATGCCTCCTTTTACGCCGCTCACCTCGGTATTTCCACAAGACGAGCGCAAGCGGGTAGGCGTGGAGCGTCTAGCGGTGGATGAACCTCTTCGGGTGCGTCGCCGCGCCGAAGGAGATGCCATTGCCGCCCTTATCGAGCAAGCGATACGAGAGCAATGGCCGGTGCGGGATGTCGGCGGCACTCGCCCCATTGGGTACGGGGATATCGCCTTAATTGTGCCCCAGCGCACCGGGATTGATTGGTATCGCCAAAGCTTGGAGCGAATGGGGATACCTCTGGCCAGCCAAAGCGGGCGCGCGTTTTTCCTTCAAGACGAAATTCGTGGGCTGCGCCATCTTTTTCGCGCGTTGGCCAATCCCGAGGACGAAGTGGCCGTGGTTGGCTGGTTGCTTTCGCCCTGGGTGGCGTTCGATCATGAGATTCTGGCGCGGCACTTGCTGGAGGGAGGCAGTTGGAACTACCGCGATGGCGCGATTGGACATCAGGCCGTAAGGGAATGGTGGCGGCGGCTTTCCGACTGGCACCAAAGATTTTGGCAAGTCGACGCGGAAACGGTGATGGATTGGGCGTTGGCCGCCAGTTCACTGGGGGGGGTGCTGCGAGAACGCGGCGACGCGGCAGCCCTGGCGAATTTGGCAAAAATGCGCCAGCTAAGTCGCGAATTAGGTGATCGCTGGGGGATTTTTGAGTTTGCCACATGGTTTGATCGACAGGTGCAAGAGGAGGTGCCGTTTGAGGAGGCTCCTCTAGCTAGTTCACAAGGACAGGTGCTTATGAGTACCGTTCACCAATCGAAAGGGTTGGAGTGGCCCATGGTGATTGTGGCCAATTGGCGCCCTAAAAGGACGGCTCTGGAATCAGGCATTCACTATAATCCCCGCCTTAATCGTGTCGCTTTGAAACAGGACCCCTGGAAAAGCGGTGATTGGGACATTTTGGACGGTGACCATCGCGTTCGAGAAGAAGCTGAGGGCGACCGGCTGCTCTATGTCGCCCTAACCCGGGCCCGCGATTATCTATGGTTCTACACCTCGCTATTGGATGAGGAGCCTTGAGTGTTCGCCGCGCTTTTCCCATCTTCCCCACATAGGCATTGATGGCAGGCTTGGACGCATAGCTTGCAATAGGGGGGGATGGCGTGCGGCGGAATGTTCGCTGGGTGGCTCTGGCAGTATTGCTGCTTTTCATATTGGGAGGGCTGGCGGGATTTCGCCATGTCTCCAAGATTCGTTTTGTGGCGGGTTCTTGGGTTGTTCGGGTCCCATTTGGGGAAGCCCCGGATCAGGTTAAGCAGGCGCGGGGCATTGATGGCCGCACCTATGGCCCTCTTACCTTTGCCGCCAACGGCAAAAATGTTGTGGTGGCCGACAGCTATCATCAGCAGCTCTTGTATTTTTCCCCAGGGCACGTAGATCGCCGGCCTTTAGAGGGCGCTATGATTGAGGATCTGTCTTTAAATCGGCAGGGGCAGGTGTTGGCAACCGACAAT
The DNA here is from genome assembly GCA_021792935.1 of Bacillota bacterium. Taxonomy (GTDB): domain Bacteria; phylum Bacillota; class Sulfobacillia; order Sulfobacillales; family Sulfobacillaceae; genus Sulfobacillus_B. The sequence continues at coordinate 4,690 of JAJYTS010000016.1, forward strand.
CGTACGTTGTCGGTGTGGCTTTTAAACGGGGACGCGAAAAAACGGATTGTCGCCCTTACCCATTGGAGAGGCTATACCGAAGCGTTGTGGAAGGTGAACTGGACCCCTAAAGGCAATGTCTTGCTGGAGTGGATTCAGTTTGGCCGGGGCAGTTTTGCCACCCGGCTGCAAGAATATTCCGCGGCAGGCCGGTTAATGCGGACAATGGCCGAGTCGTTCGTGAGCCCCAACGATGTGCGGCCGCTCTCTCTACATCCTATGAGCGCCGCTCCCATCCGGAATTTTCAGGTGGCTCCCAACGGCTCGGTATATATTGAGCCGCAGCAAATGCCGTCGCATACGCCCACCATCCGCGTTTACGGCGCCAATGGACTTTATTTGAGGACGGTTGTTATCGGCACTCAGGGCGCGGCAAGAGCAATGGATTTTTTGGGGGTGGATCGGCGCGGCTGGATCTATGTGGCTCTTAACATCACTATTCCCCATGAGGCCCGGGTCCTGGTGGTGGACAATCGTGGCAGGACGATAGCCAACATTCCCGTGCAGGCGGTTCCTGTCCATGCCGCGACCTATGGCCAGGTTCTCCCCTCTGGTAAACTCTATTTAGATCAGTCATCCGCGACGCACTATCGGTTGCGGGTCTATCGGCCGCTTTTCTATAAAGTCTGGCAATGGCGAGGCTTTTAGGAGTAAGGGGCCATGGAAGTGACATCACAAGGGAGACATTTTATTCCGTGCTAAAGCAGTTTCCTCCGGCGGTCTTGGCGACCGCGTTCGCCACATTTGTCGCCTTTATGGGCATCGGGGTTGTCGACCCCATCCTTCCGCTAATTGGTAAAGCCATGGGGGCCAGCCACGCGCAGGTGGAGTGGCTCTTCACCAGTTATATTGCTGTCATGGCTCTTGCTATGCTCGTTTCCGGGGTGGTTGGGACTCGCCTGGGCGGGAAACGCACCATGCTGCTCGGGCTGTTATTAGTGGTGATTTTCGCGACCCTATCCGGCAACTCTCCTTCTATCGGCTTTTTAGCCCTGGTGCGGGGGGGTTGGGGGCTCGGCAACGCGTTCTTTACTTCGACTGCTTTAGCAATCATTGTGGGCGTGTCTACCACCGGCATGGGCGCGGCCATCACTCTGTATGAGGCGGCTTTGGGTTTGGGCATTGCGACGGGACCGCTACTGGGAGGCTTTTTGGGCAGTTTGTCCTGGCGCGACCCCTTTTTTGGCACTGCGGCGTTAATGGCGATTGGATTGGTGGCCACATTGACACTAGTCAAAGAACCACCTCAAAAGGAAGAGGCGCGGACCGCGCGCGATATTTTGCGGGCATTGGCCCACCGCCCGATATTTCTTAACGCCATCATCGGTCTTTCGTACAGCTATGCGTTTTTCACCATTTTGGCATATTCGCCCCTCACTTTGGCCCGTCTGTCCGCCATCTCGCTTGGGCTAACCTATTTTGCCTGGGGCGTGCTGGTAGCCATCTCCTCCGTGATCGTGGTCAATCGCCTAGTCCGGGTGTTGCACCCGGTCACGATATTAACAATTAATCTTGGGATGCTTGCCGTTCTGTTAGTTTTAGCCGGCCTGCTGCCGCGCTCGGACCTCCTCTTTCTCATTATTCTCAGCGGATTTTTTTGTGGCATTGCCAACGCTCTTTTTACCACCATGGCGATGGGCGTTTCACGCTTTCCCCGTTCTATCGCTTCGGGTGCCTACAACTTCTTGCGCTGGGCTGGCGCTGCCGTGGCTCCAACCTTGTCGGGATGGATTGGCCAGAGGATTGGCATGACCATTCCTTTCTATATCGCGGCCGCAGTGTTGGCGGCGGGGACGCTGGCGTTAATGTCGACATCAGGCATCCTTAGGGGAGCCCTGCGAGATACGAGCGAGTCCGCGGGCGGGCTTGTGGGTCAGCATGGGTCGGTGGGGGCTAGATGACGGTGAATGGTTCGGATTAGCGAATCCGACCAGGCAGGGAAGTCTGCCTTCGCTATCAAGGCGTTGCGGCGTGTGGGCCAAATCACTCTCGGAATTTTTAGGACCACTAATTGACCCGTGTTGATTAAGGGTCCGGCCACGGACCAGGGAAGCACCGTGACCCAGTCTTGCCCCCATTGAACGAGAGAGAGGGCAAGGGCCAAGGAGTCCGCCACGACGGTGGGATGAATGGCTACGCCTGCTTCCTTAAGAGCGCGATTAATGGCAGCGCCGTGCCCCATGTGGCTGGAGAACAGCACCCAGGGTTGCTGGGCCACTTGTTCCTCTTGGAGAGGGTGTTTGGAGACCGCCACCAGAGGATCCTCCTCAATCAATTGATAGCGAAGTCCTGGCCGGGATTGTTCCAATCGCACTAATCCCACATCGACCCGCTCCTCCAACACCATGTCTTCTACGCCGCGGGAATGGCCGCTATGGATCTCAAATTCTGCGGCATCGCGACTAATGTACTCGTGCAGCGCCAACAGATAGGGTCCTTGCAGCAAAAGGCGGGAGACGCCAATCCGGTATGGGGTTGTTTGGATGGATAGATCGTGATCCAACCGCGCCGCCAGCGCCAGGATTTGCTCCGCTTGGGGAATGAGACGGAGTGCTCGCGCCGAGAGTTGAAGGGTTCCATGGCGCTCCGTCAGAGGGAAGCCAATTTTTAATTCTAGATCTTGAACGCGGTGGGATAATGCCGACGGGGTGCATTGCACCTGGCGTGCGGCCTGGGCCAGCGAGCCGCTTTGGTGCACCGCCACCAGCATTTCCAAGTCTTTTAAGGTAAACTGTGGAGATTTCATGACATGACAATTCCGCATGGCCGACGTGAATTCCTCTCAGTTGGGTGAGATTTATGGACGGTATACTAAGCCTATCGCGATGGGAGGGATTGCAATGGTGGACCCGAAGGATCCTCAAACATTTTTCTCACAGCATCATGCGGCGTATGTGACAAGCCGCCGGCACGCTCGTGGAAAGGATTTAGATATTTTAATTGAGGCCATGAGCCCAAAGCCGGGCGAATCTGCTTTGGATGTCGCCACCGGGGGTGGACACACCGCGTTGAGACTGGCGGGGGAGGGGGCCCGGGTGACGGTGATGGATATTACTCCCGAGATGCTGCAGGATACGCTGCGGCAGGCTGAAGAACGGGGGATTCATATGGACGCTGTAAAAGCCGACGCCAAAGCTTTTCCCTTTTCCGACGCCAGCTTTGATTTGGTCTCCTGTCGGCGGGCAGCCCATCATTTTCACGACATTGGCGCTTTTTTGCGTGAGGCGTACCGCGTCATGACTCCATCGGGGCGGCTGGGAATTTCCGACATGACTGGTAGTGTGGAAGCCATTGATTGGCTTAACCGGTTGGAACGCCTACGCGACCCCTCCCATTTTGAGGCGCTTTCGGTGGATGCCTGGTATCAGCAACTAGTTTTGGCAGGGTTTAAGGATATTAATGTGCGGCTATTGGAAGAGTCTATGCCATTTGAGGAGTGGCTTGAGCCGGTGACGCCGGACAGCCAGGATGGCGCGGCGGCCCTTCAATGTTTGCGGGAGGCCAATGCTCCCTTCGAATTTGTGCGCGGCACCACATTTATTAAGCGCCGACTTATTGCCTGGGCCTGTCGCTAACGCTGTTTCCCTTGCTTGAGACGCGCGGATCGTTGGTGCTATGCTGTAACTAAGATAATTCCAAGCAGGTATATAGCGGGGGGAGAACAACGGGCGGACGACGTTTTCATTTTCGGCATGGCCAATGGCTCTTTGGGGAGCGCGTTTATATTTTAGGCATTTTGAATCTCACTCCGGATTCCTTTTCCGACGGGTCGCCAGCGTATGAAGACGTGGGATATCAGCTGCGGCGGGCAAAGTCTCTTATTGACGACGGCGCGGATGCCCTGGATTTGGGTGGCGAGTCTACCCGTCCGGGACATCAACCGGTGTCCGCCGAGGAGGAGTGGCGGCGGCTGAGGCCGGTTTTGCGGGCCTTACGGTCCGCTTACCCCGACACTCCCATTTCCGTTGATACCTACAAAGTGTCTACCGCAGAAAAAGCTTTGGCAGAAGGGGCCGACATCATTAATGATGTCTGGGGATTGTCGTTGGATGAGCGGCTGGCGGCGGTGGTAAAGGATGCGGGAGCGGGTCTTATTTGTATGTTCAATGAGGATGGCGATCCGACTCAGCCCGTAGGCATGGGCGCGATGCGGGAGTTTTTTGCAAGAGCGCTGGCATTAGCCTCTAGAGTGGGAATAGATTCCAGCCAGGTTTTGATGGATCCGGGGTTAGGATTTCGGGTGCAAGGGCAGTCTATTTGGCGGGTTTTAACGCATCTGGCCGATTTACGGGGTTCGGGCGCAGGCCTTCTCGTGGGACATAGCCGCAAACGCTTTTTGGGAGAGGCTACCGGTGTGACTGAGGCCGGGGAGCGCGATTTGGCGACGGCTGTGATTTCCGCCCTGGCAGCCCTAGGCGGGGCGGATGTCTTGCGGGTGCATAATGTGGGCGCCACCCGACAGGCGTTGGCTCTGGCAAGGTGGTGGGGGGCGGCCAATGGGCCAGATTAAGCTTAACCGCATGCAATTTCATACGTGTCACGGAGCCCTTCCTCATGAGCGGCACGTGGCCCAAGAATTTTGGGTGGACGTGACCTTGGAATTGCCTTTGTCCGTGGCGGGTCAGAGTGACAAGCTTTCCGATACGGTTAATTACGGCAAGATTGCTTCGCTGGTTCGAGAGATTATGATGGGCGATCCGGTCAAATTGATGGAGACCCTGGCTTTACGGATATACCAAGCTATTCGTGCGTTAGACTCCCGGATTAGACGGGTTGAGGTGCGGGTCACCAAGGTGGATCCACCTATCGGGGTCCCTTCGGCTGGGGTAGAGGTCGTCGTGGACAATGGTGACTGAGGTCTATGTGGGGTTAGGCTCCAATCTCGGGCAGCCTGATGAAACGGTTCGCCAGGCCGCTTTCCAGGTTGCGCGGCTGGGAAGCGGGGCCCGCGTCTCCTCGTTATATCGTACCCATCCTCAGGGCAATCTCGCCCAGCGATCTTTTTGCAACGCGGTGGTATGTCTAAAAACCGCTTGGGACCCCTATCAGTTTTTTCGTTTATTAATGGGGATTGAACGGCGCTTTGGGCGTTTTCGCCGTGAACCCTGGGGGCCCCGCACCTTAGATTTGGATTTATTAATTTTTGGAACCCGGGTCATTCATAGTGCCCTTTTGCAGGTGCCCCATCCGCGATTAGAGGAACGGCGCTTTGTGCTGGCGCCGCTATCGGAGCTGAGCCCTCATTTAAGACTGTCTGACGGAAGATTGGTGCAAGAGCTCTTGCGGAACACGGCCACACAGGAGGTCGAATTTTGGTAGTCTCGGAGCGAATGCAAAACATTGCCGGGGAGTTGGCTACGGTGTGGGCCGGACACCCCACCACCATTCTTAGTGAGGTGGATTCGACCAATCACTGGCTGAAAAATCGTTTTTTTGAGCACGGAAGCCGTCACGGCGCGGCGGTCTGGGCGGATGCGCAAACGGCGGGGCGGGGGCGGTTGGGACGGCAGTGGGAGTCGCCTCCAGGGTTAAATATTTATACCTCGCTGCTGTTGCAGCCTCCCAAAGACCGACTTTCGGGCATTTTAAGCTTGGTGGCAGGCTTGGCTGTGGTGCGGGCCACCTCACTGGTAACGGGGTTGGACGCCCGCATGAAGTGGCCTAATGATGGAATTGTGAGCGGCCGCAAGTTTTGTGGGATTTTGGTGGAGGCCGGTACCGAGCCCAATCCGTGGGTGGTTATGGGCATCGGTGTTAATGTGCGCGGCGCGACCGATCCCAGATATCCTGATGCCGTGAGTTTAGAGCAGGCGGCCCAAAGGCCCCTAAGCCGCGAGGATATTTGGGTGGAATTAATGGGGCAATTGGAATGGGCTTATGAGAGCTGGCTGAACAATGGCAACGCTTGGGTAGCCGAACAGTGGGCTCAAAAGAATGTGACGCTGAACCAGGCCGTGCGGGTGCAGCGGCCTGGTGAAGACGGCTGGGTGGGCGTTGCCGAACGGGTTGATCCCGATGGCGGGCTTTGGGTTCGAACCGGCGATCGGCTGGAAAAGATTATTGCCGGAGAAGTGCGGTTGCGTCTGGCGGATGGACGCTATGCCTCTGACAATTGACGATATAGAGAAATCATTTCGATGGCGGCAATGGCACAGTCGCTGCCGCGATTGCCATTTTTTCCTCCCGCCCGCGAGGTGGCTTCCTCGACGGTGTTGCATGTCAGCACCCCAAAAATAACGGGTTTTTCCCCCAGCCGTGCCAGTTCCGCCACACCGCCGGAAACCGCTCCCGCCACAAAGTCAAAGTGCGCGGTTTCGCCGCGGATGACGGCGCCCAGGGTGATGAGCGCATCATAACGGGGAAGAACCCGGCGGGCGGTTCCAGGTATCTCGAAGGCGCCCGGCACCCACAGGACATCCACCAGGTCGCGAGGAATACCAACGCGCGTCAAGGTGTCTAGCGCCCCCTGCAGGAGAGCCTCCGAGACATTTTGGTTAAACCGGCTGACAATGATGCCAATGCTTGGAGTAGAGCCTTGCGACTGCCACTGTCCTTGAATAGTTGGCACAGTTCGTTTGTCTCCTTTAACGGGGTGAAAATTAAATCCAATGCCCCATTTTTTCTTTCTTGGTGTTTAAATAGCGCTGATTTTCCGGTCGGCTGGCAATGCGGATGGGCACCCTTTCCGCAATGGTAAGCCCATATCCTTCCAACGCGTAATATTTGTCCGGATTGTTGGTGAGAAGCTTGAGGCTGGTGATGCCTAAATCGTGAAGGATTTGCGCCCCTACCCCGTAGTCGCGCAAGTCCGGCGGGAATCCCAAGGCCACGTTGGCGGCCACGGTGTCCAAACCCGTATCTTGCAAAGCGTAGGCTCTTACCTTGTTGGCCAATCCGATGCCGCGGCCTTCCTGCCGCATATAGAGAAGGCAGCCCCGGCCTTCCTCGGCAATTTGCCGCAGAGCCTGGTCTAGTTGTTCTCCACAGTCGCAGCGAAATGAACCAAAGGTGTCACCGGTCAAGCATTCGGAGTGGACGCGCGTCAACACCGGCTTGCCGTCCGCCACCTCACCCATGAGAAGCGCCACGTGCTGGGCATTGTTCAGTTTCTCCGTATAGGCAATCATGCGAAAAGTGCCGTAGCGAGTGGGGAGTGTGGCTTCCGCTTCGCGAAGGAATAAATTCTCCCGGTCCAGTCGGTATCGCACCAAATCTTGAATGGTAATGAGCGGCAAATCGTGCTGTTCCTGAAACGCGACCAGATCGGGGAAGCGCGCCATGGATCCGTCCTGCTTCATAATTTCGCATATCACCGCCACGGGTTTTAGTCCCGCCAACATGGCTAAATCGATGCTGGCTTCGGTGTGCCCAGGGCGTCTAAGCACTCCGCCCGGCTTGGCGCGCAAAGGGAAAATATGTCCTGGCCGCACTAAATCGTCAGCGATAGACTCCGGATTGGCGAGGACGCGGATTGTTTCCGCACGGTCTTGCGCGGAGATTCCGGTGGTGACATTGTGGCGGGCGTCCACCGATATGCTGAAAGCGGTCTTCATAGCATCTTCTGATACTTTCACCATGGGTGGAAGCTGCAGACGATCCAGCCATTCCGCTGTCATTGGCACGCAGACCAGTCCGCGGCCATGTTGAGTCATAAAATTGATAGCTTCGGAGGTGGCGAATTGGGCGGCCATGACGAGATCCCCTTCATTTTCGCGCGATTCGTCATCCACGACAATAATCATTTTCCCTTGCCGTATGGCCTCTATGGCATCGTCTATACTATTGCGCGACTGATTGCTCATGATGTTATTCCTCCTTGTTCCGTCTGATACGGCCCCAAAAGCTGTTCGACATATTTTCCTAAAGCGTCAAACTCGATGTTGACCGATTGGCCCGGCTGCCATTGATGAGCGATAGTATGGGTCCAGGTGTGGGGGATAATGGTCACGGTCACACGGCTTGACTCACGTTGAACAACGGTCAGGCTGATTCCATCCAAGGCGAGCGATCCCTGAGGCATCACCCAGCGTCCATACTCTGCAGGAAACTCGACCGTGACGTGGTGGCTTTCACCCTCTTGCGACACCATCAGAACCATCCCGCGAGTGTCTACATGTCCCAGCACCCAATGGCCGCCAAGGCGGGTTGTCGGGGTGACTGAGCGTTCCAGGTTGACGCGCTGCCCTATGGTCAGGGCATCTAAGGTGGTGAGGTCAAGAGTGGTGGAGGTGAGTTGAGCGGCGAAGCGGGTGTCGGTTCGCTCTACAACCGTCACACAGGTGCCGTTGATAGAAACCGATTCTCCCAGGCTCAATTGGTTGGCAAAGGATGCTTCCACCTCTATCCACTTTCCCACCTTGTCGGCCTCTTGACGGGATTCGACAATGGTGCCTAAAGCTTCAACCAGCCCTGTAAACATTAATTCACCTCTTTTATGACAGGTGCCGCGTCAAATTCTGGAATGTTTGGCGTCGGTCGCACAAATGCGGCATCAATAATCACATCGGGTCCTCGCCTTAATACGTGTTCGATTTCCAACCGCGCGGCATTCAGCAGGGAAAATCCTTGTCCTCCCACCGCGGAGGGGGCTTCAGCGCCAGCGAGAATCAAAGGAGCGAGATACCCGACCCAGCGATCCGCCATTTGGCTTTCTATAAAAGCGGAATGAATGGTGGGCCCGCCCTCCACCAACACCGATAAAATGCGCCGGTCGGCCAGGTGCCGCATCACTTCGGAAAGATCGACGCGCCCCTCGTGGGTGGTCTCGACCCGAATCACTTCGCCGCCCGCGCCCCATATTTGCCGTTCCCAATCTACGGGCGCATCTGCCCGTGTAAAGATGAGGGTAGGAGCATCGGAGCCTGTTTGAAAAACTTCCGCATCGAAGGGGACGCGGCCGCGTGAATCGAGAATAATTCGGACCGGGTCAGATCCCCGGTGTGCTCCCCGATATGTGAGCCGGGGATTGTCCGCTAATATGGTGCCAGATCCCACTAAAATGGCGTCGTGTTGACGGCGCAGTTCATGTCCGTGGGCTAAAGCCGCCGGGGAGGTTAAATATTTTGACTCGCCGGTGGCGCTGGCTACTTTCCCATCCAGCGACATGGCCGCTTTTAAAGTGATCCAAGGCCGGCGGTGCTGGGCCCAGGTGAAAAAGACGCGATTCAAGCGCCCAGCTTCGCTGGCGCCGTCTCCAAGGGAGACCGTGATGCCGGCGTCCCTTAAATGCTCAATTCCCCCCCCGGTGACATATGGGTTGGGATCGCGCACGGCCACCACCACATGCTTGATTCCGGAGGCGATGATGGCGTCTGTGCAGCGCGGCGTGCGCCCGGAATGGTTGCAGGGCTCTAGGGTGACATAGAGTGTTTGGCCCCGGGCCAAGTTTCCCGCCTTGCGCAAGGCGGCAGTTTCCGCATGGGGCGTTCCCGCCCGCTTATGGTATCCTTCGGCAATAATTGTGCCATTCGTGTTGACGACGACCGCTCCGACCATGGGGTTGGGCAATGTGACGCCTTCGCCGCGGCGAGCCAGGGCCAGCGCGCGGGTCATATATTGGCTAGTCAAATCTTGTCACCCCCATGAAAAAATCCCCCAATCGGGGGATGGAAAATTGAAGACAAACTCCCACTATCTGAGTTGCCCACCTTCTCCCATCCAGACTATACTGTCGGCGCCGGATTCTCACCGGACTCATGCCTTTCGGCTCGCGGGCTGCTCGTTTCCGAGATCACCGCCGGTCGGGATTTGATCCTGTTGGATCTCACCGCGCCCCGAAGGTATTATCACTTTTAATTCTATAGTATGGCGTAATCGACAAATCGTCAACGTTTGCACCGCTGTCGCACGGCTTGGAAAAACCAGGCGCCAGGATGTTATGGCGCGCTTTACTGAGGGGCATGACTTAATAGACATCGCGGACATACCGTCCTTGCCGCTGAAGATTTTCCATGTATGATGCCACTTGCTCGGGCTGATATCCGCCCGCTTGGGCGACAATGGCACGAAGCTCGGCGTCCACGTCGGGCGCCATTCTTTTTTCGTCGCCGCACACGTAGACATAAGCGCCGTTTTCCAGCCAAGCGTACAAGTCCCGGCTATGCTGTGCCATTCGATGCTGCACGTAGACTTTCTGGTCGCCATCTCGGGAAAAGGCCCAATCCAAGCGGCTTAAAACGCCATCTTTGAGCCACTTGAGCCAATCCGCGCGATAGAGAAAGTCTGTCTTTAAGTGCCGGTCTCCATAAAAGAGCCAAGTCTTGCCGGTGCTCCCGGTCTGCTGGCGATGTTGCAGAAAGGCACGAAAGGGCGCCACTCCGGTGCCAGGCCCGATGAGGATGAGAGGCGCGGCGGGATCGGCAGGCAGTTTAAACTGGGGGTTCCTTTTAATAAATATGGCGATATGTTCTCCAGGGGCCGCTTCCCGAAGACAGTATGTTGTGCAAACTCCCTGGCGCTCTCGGCCATGCGCTCGATATTGCACATGGCGCAGCGCTAGATGGACTTCCCCCGGAAAGGCCAGCACGCTGCTGGCGATGGAATAAAGGCGGGGAGGGATGGCCCGCAAAAGGGGAATGATTTGGGTGGCCATCGCATCGTGAAACGGGAAGTCCAGGACCACATCAAGCAGGTCGCGGCCCCGCATATACTCTTTTAATTCGGCCGCCCGCTCGGGCCGCAGCAAATCTGTCAACGCGGGGTCGGCAAAGGGGGTCAATTTTTCAAGCAGTGGCCGGGTTATCACGGTGATCTCCAGCTCACGCAAGGCTTCTTTAAGGGAGGATTGGCGTGAACCGATGTCGACAAGGCTGTTGGCATCCCAGTGAAGGGCAGTGATTAGCGCTTCCACCAGCACCGTGTCGTTTTTCGGATAAATGCCCACCAGATCGCCTGGTTCAAAGGCGAGATCCGAATCCGGCAATGACAAGGTCATATGGCGGGTGATTTTGGTTGAGGAGGGTCCATTCAGGTTGACGTTGTCAATAATTCGCGAAAAGAATGGCGGGGTGCGGATGGCGGGCTCAGACCCCGCCATGGCCTCAGGGTCATGCGATGGCGGGATGATGGAGATAGTCCCACTCGTATGGGGCTTAAGCTCGGCGAGAATTTTCGGCACCCAGTCCTCAAATACGGTGTCAAAATCCACGTCGCAGTCGGTGCGCGGGAAGATCCGAACGGCACCGAGTTCCTCGAGACGCGAATCGAGATTCTTAGCCGTCTCGCAAAAATTATCGTATGCCAGGTCGCCAAGTCCTAAAACGGCGTAATGGGTTTCCTCTAGTCGGGGAGCTTGGGTGCCCATTAAATAGTCGAAGAATAATAGGGCGTTGTCGGGCGGCTCTCCCTCGCCATAAGTGCTGGTAATGATTATGAGATAGGAGACCCGGGGAAGATGCTGGCGATCCATGTCATCCATCGCTGCGAAGGTCACGCGATGTCCTGCGCTGGTCAGGCGCGACTCCAGTTCCTTCGCTAAGTAGTGAGCATTGCCGGTCTCTGACCCGTAAAGCAGCATCACTTCAAGCATAGGTTTACCATTGCGTCCGTGGCGTCAATTCTGGCGTTAATCATTTTCGCGGCCCTCCTTATGAAGCGATGCTTTCGTCCCAGCTACAGCGCGTTATCGGTGTCTTTGCGGTTGTGGTAAAATCTTTCCACAATGTTGGCCATCGCGCGCAGGCGACCTGGCAAAGGAACAGCGTTCCCAAGACCTTAAGCCTATAGGAAAACTATGATTTTGCTGCCAGCGTAACATGAGCTGTGGGCGGCGTCAAGCGAGGATACCCAATTTTGGGAGAGCAACTTTATGGCACGGTTTGTCTGCTGGTTTTCCCCAAGATTCAGCGCACAGGTGCTTAAGGAAGCTCTTTTAAGACGCGATAAAAGGCTAAATAGGTCGGACAGAGTGTAGGGATAGGAGCATGGTGTCCAGCAAATCGCCGGCATGATAGGGACCGGTGTTTTCCGGGACGATGACCAGGGCGTCGACCGACTCCCACGAACTTTGCACCGCCGATCCTTGCCGGTCATGAGGCCAGGCGGCAAGATGACTATTTTCAATGACGAGCCGCGCGCGCAAATATTGCCGTCGCTTCTCCACGGATTTAATGTCTGCGGCCAGCGGCAGCCGCACTGTCGGTCGCGGCCATTGTTCATCCCCCAGCATGACGCGAATAGCCGGTCGTACAAATAGTTCGAAGGTGATTAAGGCGGATACCGGATTTCCGGGGAGCCCGACGACGGGGATGCCAACAACCTTGCCAAACGCCACCGGTTTTCCCGGTTTAAGATTGACTCGCCATAAGGTGAGGTGGCCTAAGGATTCGATAACCGGCTTGACAAAATCGTAGTCGCCAACCGATACTCCGCCGGAGCTAATCAATAAATCACAGTCTTTGGCGGCATCGTGAAATAGCTTGCGAATGGCTTGGGGGTCGTCCGGGGCTCGGGGATACAGCACCGGTTGTCCTCCCGCTTCGTAAACGGCGGCTTGCAAGGCGTAGCCGTTGGAATTGCGAATGGTGCCTTTGGTTAATGGTTGGTCGGGTCCCACCAGCTCGTCTCCAGTCGATACAATTCCTACTCGCGGAGCCTCTCGTACGGGAACCACATAGGCGCCCGCGGTCGCCAACAGGCCTACCGCGGGCGGGGAAATGCGGGTGCCCTTTTTCACCACGATGCTGCCCTTTTGAATATCTTCCCCGGCGGGGCGCAGAAAAGCGCCCACAGTTGCTGATTCAAGAATTTGGACCGTGTTGGGCTCCGCCCCCGGTTTTGTGGATTCAATGGGAATAACGGCGTCGGCTAAATCGGGCACCATCCCGCCCGTCATTATTTTGTAGCATTGGCCTTTTGCGACCGGTTGAGACCCGGGGTGGCCGGCGCGGACCGTGCCAATGACCGTTAACGTCACTGGTTCGTCAGAACTGGCATCTCTGATGTCGTCAACCCGTAGCGCGTATCCGTCCATGGCACTATTGGTAAAAGGCGGGATATCGCTGTCGGCGCGAATGTCCCGGGCCAGAATCTCTCCGTATGATTGTGACAGGGGACGTTCCACGATGCGATTGAGGGGGCGAATCTCGCTAAGAATAGTTGATTGGGCTTCCTCCACCGACAGCAGCATAGAGCCTCCAAAAAGTGTTGATGCCTTATATTGTAGCAAACTCTGACGGGTGCAGTGGTGGCGTGAATGCGGGCGGAGCTATTTGTGAGGAAAATTTGGCGAAGCTAATCGCTAAATATGATAGCATTAGGCTAATTTCTCATGCGGAGGTCCGCCGTGCCCGGATTATTGGCGATCGATATCGGCAACACTCACATAAAAATCGGTCTGACCCACGGTGGGCAATGGCTGGAAGAATGGCGCCTTGCCACTGATTTGCGGCGCACTCCCGACGAATATCGTCTGTTTGTGCGCGGTTTACTGATGGAATCACATATTGAATCGGTGGATCGAGCCATCGTGGCCTCGGTGGTGCCCATCTTGACCCCGTTTTTCTTGCGGGTGGTGGAAAGTGTCAGCTTGGCTCTTCCCATGGAAGTCGTTCCCCCTGGATATGGCCTTCAAGTAGATTATCCCCCCGAGAATTTGGGAGCCGATCGATTTGTTAACGCGTTGGCCGCGTGGCAGCTGACCCGCAAATCGGTGGTCGTGGTGGATGTGGGTACTACGGCCACGGTGGATGCGGTGGTAGATGGGGTGTTCTTAGGCGGCGCCATCGCTCCCGGGCCCCACTTTTTTACGCAGGCGCTAGCGCAAGGGACGGCGCGGCTTCCCCATATTACGCCCGCCATTGAGCCTTGGTTCATTGGGAAAAATACCGAGCAAGCCATCCTGGCGGGTGTCGGCCAAGGGTTTGTGGGGATGGTTAAGGAACTTGTCGCCCGTACTCGGGCTGACATTGGGCAAGATGCCGAAGTGGTATTGACGGGGGGCTGGTCTCAGCGGGTGGCACCGCATTTGGGGTTCCCGGTGCGGCTCGAGCCCCGCTTAACTCTGGAAGGGTTGCGCTACGCCGATCAATGGCTCCACTCCCACAGTATGGGCTAACTCCGTTTGATTTATCGGAAGCGATATTGGGTGACGTCAATGACGGGTTGGTATCCCATCTTTTGATAGATGCTGTTGGAGGTGGGGTTGGCCAAGTCCGTGAAGAGAAAAACGGAGGCATACCCCCATTGCAGCAGTCGGAAGGTTAGGGCACGAACCGTGTAGCTCGCGTAACCTTTATTGCGTAGATGTGGCGGAGTAAAGACGGGGCCCACGCGAATGCCGCTCCCGGTCGGGCCCGCAAATCCCGCCAGACAACGAGGCCGGGCGTTTTCCTCGAGTATAAGAAATCCGCTGCGGGGAAATTCCTCCAGTCTTTTGGCCACGTTTTCGGCGATTCTCTCAGTATGATCATGCGGCAGAGCCTCGCGTATGAAGTCCGCCAACCATTGGCAAAGCCAGTCGCGGTCGGATTGGGATGCCCAGCGCAGCTCTCCCAGGTTCCCGCTCTCACACTCAACTTTTTGAATGGAAAAGATGCGTTCTTGCACACTTATCGCCCACGACGCTCCGGTCCGACCGCTCCAACGCTCAGCAAAAGGCTGTGCTAAGGTCACAGGGCCCAGTACTCCCGGAAGATTGGCGCCCACCTCCGCTAAATAATCGGCGAGATATACCGCGGCGTCGATGCGTTGGGAAAATGACAGGATCAAATTGCTAAACGGGTCGGTTTGAAGGGCGGTCAAGCTTAGCCCCATGGCATCCTCGACGGTCGCCATTATCGGAAAAGGAGCATCGGAGTGGTTTTCCATGAGACCGAGCAACAGGTTGTTGGCCGCTTCGGTTTGGCGCAAAGCCGGGGACACGGCCTGGCGGAACTCTGCAACGGATGGCCAAAGTTTAACCGTAAGAGATGTCATTCAGCACCTGCCCTAAAAAAGTGGGGTTGTGATGGATCCGTTGTGTTCTCTAATGAACAAACGGCGAGACGTGTTGATCTTCGGTCTTTCGTTTCTTCGTGTCAATTGCTTGGGATAAGGTAGCGAGCGGCAGCGTTTAAATCAGGCCGCGTACGGTAGCCGGGCCGTACAAGACTCCGCGACAAAAATTAATGGAGCGCGGTTTAAGCCGAGTTGTAGGGGAGGAGGTGAGAAGGGCGGGAGCGAATTACATATCAGGAGGAGATGCTCGTGGCAATGAAGCAGGTGAGCTTAAGAGGCGGTCTGCGTATGATGGTGGAAGACCAGGGCCAGGGCGAACCGCTGTTGATGCTGCATGCCGGGGTGGCTGACCGCCACATGTGGGACAGGCAGTGGGACTGGTTATCTCAAACGATGCGGGTTATCCGCTGGGATTGGCGGGGATATGGCGAGACCCCACAGGTATCCGGCCCGTTTAGCTATTCCGAAGACGTTATTTCCGTGATGGATAATCTTCAGCTGGGGCGCGCTGCCTTGATGGCTTGTTCCTTTAGCGGGGCTGTGGCCATTAAGGTGGCTGTCGAACATCCTGAGCGGATTAGTCGACTGGTGTTGTCCGGTTCCGGCATTCCCGGCTATGAATTTTCTAATCCTCCCCAGGTGGAGCAACTGTTTGCTCAGGTGGATGCCGCCTTTAACAACGGGGACATAGAGCAGGAACTGGACTTGCTGGAGAAGTTATGGCTGGTAGGACCTGACCGCCAAGCAGACGACGTTGACGGGGCATATTTGCAAGAGGCGCGTATTCTCTTGCGCCGCACCATGGGCGCGGACAACGTAGAGGCTGAGGACTTTAACTGGTCGGCGAAGGGCCGGTTAGGGGAAATTAATGTGCCGGTATTAGTCGTTGTTGGTGACGCGGATGTGCCGGATACGGTTAAGAGTTGTTCTTTTTTGGCTCAAGCGCTGCCCAACGCCCGGCTTGAGATAATCAAGGGCGCGGCCCATCTTCCCAGCATGGAAAAACCTGATGCATTTAACGCCATTCTTCGCGATTGGCTGGCTTTATAGGATTTGGCCGCCTAGCTATTGAAGACGAATGGAGGCGCGGACTTGTGAAATTTCGAGACACGCCCGGCCATGAAGCCGAGCGGCAAACGCGATTTCGCGTACGCGGGACCATCGCTCCGGTGGTTGAGTGGGAGATGGATGGCTCGTACACCCTCTTTTTCGAACATTTTGTGTTAATGTATCGCGACCCTAAAGTCTCAGTTACCGCGGCTGTTCCTCGTGGGGCGGTAAAACGGGCCATTGGCAAAATGCCGGTAGTGCTGGCCAAGGCTAGTGGACATGGCCGACTGGGTTTAGGGCGCAGCGCACCCGGAGAAATCGTGGGGGTCGAGGTGGAACCAGGGGAAACATTGGAGGTGCGGGAACATCAGTTTTTAGCGGCTACTGATTCTCTGTCGTATGGATTTAATCGCGTCCGCGGCATCTCTAATTTATTATTTGGGGGCAATAGTTTTTTTGTGGATACGTTCCGCGCTCGTGCTGAAGGTGGAGTGGTCTGGGTGCATGGGCACGGCAATCTAATCGAAGTGAAACTAGACCGGGAAGAGCATTTGGACGTGGAACCAAGCCGGTGGTGTTACAAGGATTCGTCGGTCAAAATGACGACGGTGCCCATTAAAGTCTCAGCCCGCCTTTTTGCCTCCACCGCCTTCATGCTTAATCGCTTTACCGGGCCTGGTCGTTTAGGTCTGCAAACGATGTCGGTCTATTTCAAAACAGATGACGCTGAGTAGCGCTAAATACTCTAGACAGGTTGGGTGAAAATCGCGATGCGCATGCAGCTAGCCAGGTTTCAGCGCGCTCTCAGAGAACGTGGTTTGGATGGAGCGTTGATTGCGGCGCCTGAATCTATGGGGGGCGTAAATGCCCGTTACTTGAGCGGATTTTCCGGCAGTTCGGCGTATCTTTTGATCGGGTTGGAAAATGCGTGGATTTTGGTGGACTTCCGCTACTGGGAGCAGGCCGCGATAGAATCGCCTGATTTTGAAGTGGTTCACCTCGATGGTCAGGGAATTGGCAACGTCATCCATCTCTGTAAAAGCCAGGACATTTATTGTCTTGGGTTTGAGGAGGATAAGGTGCCGGTACAAATATGGCGGCGTTGGAATGAGGCCATTCCCGTTGTCTGGCGTCCTTTGGAGCGAATGGTGGAAAGGTTGCGTCTCGTCAAGACCACTGAAGAAATCGCTCTCATTCGTGAGGCGGCCGCGATTGCCGGGGATTCCTTAATGGAAATATTGCCGAATATTGTGGGTCAGCGCGAGACAGACGTGGCGTTTGAATTGGAATGGGCCATGCGCCGACGGGGTGCTGAGGCTTTAGCTTTCCCCACCATTGTGGCTTCCGGTCCCAGGGGTTCTTTGCCTCATGCTCAACCCACCTCCCGGGTTATCCAACCTGGGGAGTTGGTGACCCTGGATTTTGGGGCAAGGGTCAGCGGCTACCATTCTGATGAAACGGTCACAGTGGCTACGGCTCAAGTGTCGAGGGAGTTGTCGCATATTTACAAGGTGGTAGCCGAGGCGCAAGCGGCGGGGATTGCTGCCGTCAAACCGGGTAATTCGCCTCAAGAGGTGGACGCGGCGGCGCGTGCCATTATTGGCGCGGCAGGATATGGGGAGGCCTTCGGACATGGTACCGGTCATGGCGTGGGGCTGGAGGTTCATGAGGACCCCTATGCCTCTCCCGGGGTAGGGGACCAGGTTTTCGAGGTCGGGATGACCATTACCGTGGAACCCGGCATTTATCTTCCTGGGGTCGGAGGAGTTCGTTTAGAGGATACGCTGGTGGTGACCGAGTCGGGGTGCGAGCGGTTGACCAGAGTCCCGAAACACTTTCGGGTGATTTAAAAATTGCAGAAATAGGGGAGGATGTTATGGCTGACCAATATGTGCAGCTGCAGTGGGTGGAGCCGGGTATTGCCCTTCTAACTATCACGCGCGAAAAATCGTTGAATGCTCTTAACAGCGAGGTTCTTGATCAATTGGAAGCCTCCTTAAATGTCGTGGAAGACTCGCCTGAGGCCCGGGTGGTCATTGTTACCGGGCAAGGCCAAAAAGCGTTTGTGGCCGGGGCTGATATTGCCGCTATCAATCAAGCTCCTGATTTAGAACATGCCCACCACTTTGCTGAGCGGGGACAAAAGTTGTTTCACCGATTCCAGACCAGCCGGGTTCTCTCCATTGCCGCCATCAATGGCTATGCTCTAGGGGGTGGAATGGAATTGGCCTTGGCACTCGATATGCGCATCGCGGCAGAGTCGGCACGGCTGGGCCAACCGGAAATTAATTTGGGAATCATTCCTGGCTTTGGCGGCACGCAGCGGCTTGCCCGACTTGTGGGATCCGGCAGAGCGCTGTGGATGATTGCCTCGGGCGAACCGGTGTTGGCTGGCGACGCCCTTACCATGGGTTTGGTCGATGGGGTGGTTCCCCTCGATTCGCTGATGGAGGAATGCCTGAGAAGAGCCCGTATACTGGCGAAACAAGCTCCTTTAGCCCTGGTTGAATCGAAGCGAATGGTGGTCGGGAGCCGAGACTGGGAGGTACGAACGGGACTGGACGCGGAAGCGGAAGCGTTTGCGCGCATGGTCGTATCTAAAGACGGGCGGGAAGGCACGAGGGCATTCCTGGAAAAACGTGCCCCGGAATTTCGCGGCGACTAATATGTCGTGAAAAATCCTGCATACCTTAGTCCCAAGGAGGGGTCGGGTGTGCCGGAAGATATCAAAGGGATAAAGAGGCGCCTTGCGGATAATTTTTGGGCACTGCTTTCCCGCCGCCATCCGTTAACGCGCTGGTGGTGGAGCCCGGGCTCGGAAGCCAGCTTGGACCTTTTTCCGGAATGGTCTCCCACTGAGTTTGAGCGCGAGGCTGGCGATTGGCGTCGCTTGGCGCAAGAGACCGTCGACATTGATGATGAAGAGATTCAGCATTGGGGGCGGTTCGCGCGGTGGACGGCCGCCCGGCTGTTTTCCGGCAGTTATCAGGATGCGGCAGAGCCGTTGCGGCATGCCAACAACGCGATAAGTCTGGTGCGCTTGTTGGATCCTCTGGGCCACCGCTATCAACTGGCTGAGGTTTTGGCATCCCTGTCCGGTTGGCTGGAACGGGTGGGCGGAGTGGGCGCCAGCGGCTTTTGGCGGCGAACCCGCGTTCAATCGGAAGCGTCTCGATTGTTGCGGCAGATATCGGAGTGGGGTGGCTTCCAAACTGGTTTGGGGGCTGGCGATGCCAGTACCTGGGAAGAAGTCGACCGGGCCGTGCGCCACTATGTTTCGCGAGTCTCTGACAATGGGTGGACCGATTCTGAATCTATCCCTTGGGCAACCAGCGCCCATGTTTTTGTGGAGACTTGGCGTACGCTGAGGGCGTCCATGAGTCAGGAAAAACCTATTGTGATTCGACGTCCGCTACGAGCCCGCGATGCCATGGCTTCCCACGAATTGGAGCGGTTTCCCTCGCTGCAAGAGGTGGTCGTGCCGGGACTTTCCCAGTGGTGGTTTCGGCCCGAGGGGGATAAGGCGGCAATCTTTCATGGGGGTAGCCCAGACTCTACTCTGCCTTTGGCGGTCGTGCTGGCTCTTTGGCATCAAGAATCCGGCGTAAGCCCCTTAACCTGGGCTCTAACGCATCCTCCTCATATTGAGGGCGGGTTGCAAGCCGTGGCGGAAGTGGTTTCCCGGCTCTGGTCCCCCTGGCCTCCAGTGCAAGTAGGGCTGTTGTCCCAGTGGAGCCAGCGCCGTCGGTCTCTGGCAGTGGTGGATGCCTGGTTATGGCTTGAGGCTGGAGATCCGAGGGAAGCGTTAAATTGGTTGTGTCGGTTTGTGCCTAAAGATGACGCGTTAGCCACCATTCCTTGGATGAAATCACATCCCGGCTATTATGTGATGGCCTATCGGGTGTCCGAAGTGCTTTCGCAGGCGGGTCCGGCGCCTGACTGGAGCCATTGGGCGTTTCAACACGGCCCCACCATGCCGACATCGTTGTTTTTGTCTCCCTGGCCTAATGTGCAGGATCGTGATCTCTAACCGCATGAATTGATATCGCGTGTGGTACAATGTTTAGGCAAATTTTGAGAGAGGGGGTGCCGTGGGTGAAAATTGGTGAGATACTGGTGGATCCGCCGGTTTTGTTGGCGCCCATGGCCGGGGTCTCGAATCGGGCGTTTCGGGCCATCTCTCGGAGTCAAGGGGCGGGTCTTTGCACCACGGAAATGGTCAGCGCCAACGCGCTGGCGCATCGCAGCGCGAAATCCTATTGGCTTATGGAGCTGGACCCCGGCGAAAGCCCGGTGGGGATCCAGATTGCGGGCAGCGATCCCGAGTTAATGGCTGAAGCGGCGCACCAAGCGGAACAGCATGGTGCCGACTTGATTGACATTAACATGGGTTGCCCGGTCCCCAAAGTGGTAAAAAACGGTGATGGATCGGCCCTGTTGAATGATGAGGAAGGCGCGGTGCGGGTAGTGCAGGCGGTGGTTCAGTCTGTTAAGATTCCTGTCACGGTAAAGATGCGAGCCGGTTGGGATCACGATGCCATTACCGCGCCCCAACTTGCCCAACGATTTGAGCAGGTTGGGGCTAAAGCGATTGCGCTGCACGCGCGTACACGGTCTGATCAATATGCTAAGCCTGCCAACTGGCAGTTTATTCGTCAAGTCCGGGAACGGATTGCCATTCCCTTGATCGGCAATGGAGACGTTAACACCCCGGAGGACGCTCAGCGCATGTTGGAGACCACGGGAGCCGACGGGGTGATGGTGGGACGGGCTTCTTTTGGCGACCCCTGGATTTTTCGCCGCATCACCTATTTTCTTAACAACGGGCGTCATTTATCTCCGCCCGATGCTCAGGAACGGGCCCATATGGCGCTCTGGCATTTAGACCGGATGGTGGAGATAAAAGGTGAGGCGGTGGCTGTCCCGGAAATGCGCAAACAATTGGCCTGGTATCTTAAAGGGACGCCGGGTTCAGCGGAATATCGCAAAAGGACGCAGGGGCTAAAACTAAAGTCCGAGGCGCAAGCCTTGGTTCAAGAATGGTTTGACCATGCGCGCAACGAGGAACTCACATGGACTTAGTCCGAATCGGGGAAAAGTTGATCAGCTTGGAAAAAATCCATAATATGGTGGCAGACATTTTCGAGGCGCGTTCGCGGGGTCTTTCTCAAGCGGACGTATCGACGCAATTTGGTCTAGACCGGGCGTTTGTCTCCCGCCTAGAAACATTGGGCGAGGTTCGGCGGGGTCGATCGATCGCTCTGGTGGGCTTTCCCGTGGCCAATAAAGAGGCCGTCTACGAGTTGTGTCAAAAGTTAAGCGTCGATTTTGTGTGGCTCATGACGGATCAGGAGCGCCGGGCCTACGCCGAGTCTCGCACGGGCGTGGAGTTGGTCAATGAAATTTTTCAGTTGGCCCATCAGGTGCGGTCGTTTGACGCCGTTATTTTAATGGCCTCCAATGCCCGTGTGCGTCTTTTGACGGCGTTGCTGGATGTTCATGCCGTCATTCCCGTGATTTTAGGGGAGACTCCGTTAAATCGGGATGTTGCGGTGAACGTGGAAGTGTTAGAATCCATCATTAAGGAAGTGCAGTCCCGTGGAACGGGAAATTCAGGACCGTCCTAAACGAGGAGCATCCTGAGATGGCTATCGTCGTTGACCAAAAAGGTCATTTTCACAAAGACCCTAATGCAGAGAGAGGGATAGCGATGGCAGATAAAGAGTTGCTGGTGTCGCCCGAAGGCCTAAAGAAATTAGAAGCTGAACTGGAGCACTTAACGACTGTGCGGCGGCGCGAAGTCGCTGAGCGCATAAAAACGGCCCGGGAGTTTGGCGACATCTCTGAGAACTCGGAATATGAGGACGCGAAGAATGAGCAAGCCTTTATAGAGGGTCGAATTCAAAACCTGGAAAAAATGCTGCGGCAGGCTCGCGTGGTGGATTCGGGAAATCAGGATCCCAACGTGATTCATATTGGTTCCGCGGTAACGGTGAGAGACTTGGAGGAAAACGAACTCGAGGATTATGTCATCGTCGGTGCCACCGAGGCCGATCCCATGAAGAATCGCATTTCCACGGAATCGCCCGTTGGCAAGGCGCTCATGGGAGCGAAGGTTGGCGATCAGGTTGAGGTCAGCGCGCCGGTTGGCAAGATACGTTTTGAGATTGTAAAAATCTCGTAAGGCGGATTGGTGTGGAGGGGTTTTGTGAGCGAACAAGAAGGGCATTTCAATCCGCGCGAAGTGAGACTGGGAAAACTGCGGCAAATGCGGGAGTCCGGCACTGATCCATTTTTGGTGACGCGTTATGAGGCGACGGCGTTAAGCCAGGATATCATCCAAAAATATGCGGAGTTTGAGAATCAAGAGGTTCGTGTGGCGGGGCGCATCACCGCGATACGGCGACATGGGCGAGCGGTTTTTGTGGATTTGTTGGACACAGCCGGGCGCATTCAAACACTCTGGCGTGAGAATGTGCTCGGCCCAGAGGCCTTTGCCACCCTGGACACTCTTGATTTGGGCGACTTAATTGGCGTGTCGGGGCGGGTACTGAAGACTCGTCGCCAAGAAGTTACCGTCGAGGCGGATCAGGTGACCGTGTTGGCAAAAAGCTTGCGCGATTTGCCGGAAAAGCGCCATGGACTGGCCAATGTGGATCTGCGGTATCGGCAGCGCTATTTAGATCTCATTGTTAATCGGGACGTCCGCCGGGTATTTGAGATTCGGGCGGAAACCACGGCGTATATCCGCCAGTTTTTGCATGGGCGGGATTTTATGGAGGTAGAGACCCCGGTATTGCAGACGATTGCCGGGGGAACCGAGGCACGCCCGTTTCAAACTTATCACAATGCCCTGGGGATGCCTCTTTATTTGCGGATTGCGTTGGAACTGCATTTGAAACGGCTAATTGTGGCTGGCATCGACCGGGTCTACGAAATTGGCCGGGTATTCCGCAATGAGGGAATCTCCACCAGGCATAATCCCGAGTTTACCATGCTGGAGCTCTATCAAGCTTATACAGACTACCAGGGCATGATGGAACTCACGGAATCGTTGCTAAGTGCCCTGGTGTATCATCTCTT
>JAJYTS010000017.1 GCA_021792935.1 Bacillota bacterium
GAACCAACCATAGAAAACAATATTCTTTATGCCCGTGGAGCCAGCGATGATAAAGGGCAGGTATTCATGCAGTTGATTGCCGCCGAGGCTTGGCAAAAAACCGGAGAACTTCCCGTCAATCTTAAATTTCTTTTTGAAGGCGAGGAAGAAATCGGCAGCACACATTTAAGCGCGTATATTCAAGCGCATCAAGAGGAATTAAGCGCCGACCTGGCCGTTATTTCCGACACGCCCATGTATAAGGACGGCTATCCGGCCGTGAGCTACGGGCTGCGAGGTCTCGCCGCCATGGAAATTAGCGTCAAAGGCCCCTATCAGGATTTGCATTCTGGCGGATATGGGGGAGCGGTCATGAACCCCGCCCACGCTCTGGCCCATTTAATTGATTCTTTGCATGACGCCGACGGATGGGTTTCTGTTCCTCACTTTTATGATCAAGTCGAGCCTTTGTCGCCAGAAGAGCGGCAAGCTATCGCCCGCCTGCCCTTCGACGAAGACGAATTTCGCCAGGCCCTGGATGTTCCCGCCCTGTTTGGTGAGCCCGGCTACTCCGTCAACGAGCGCCTATGGACGCGCCCCACTTTGGAAGTGAACGGGATGTGGTCAGGATTTACCGGGGAGGGACAAAAAACTATTATTCCGGCCGTGGCTCATGCCAAGATCACCTGCCGGCTGGTCCCCCACCAAGACCCCCATCAGGTTTTGACCGCTATTGAAGCGCACCTTCGTGACAAGCTGCCGTCGGGCGCGCGTTTAACCGTGCAGCGATTTGGAGGAGCGCCAGCCTCCATAACCCCCATTAATCACCCAGCCGTGAAAGCGGCGCAGGCGGCCATCGAATCCATCTATCATACTGAAGCCTGCTTTATTCGCATGGGAGGCTCCATCCCGGTCGTGGTCGATTTTCAGGAAGTGCTGCACATGCCGACCCTATTGCTGGGCTTTGCCCTGCCGGACGAGAACTTTCACGCGCCCAACGAGCACTTTCATCTGAGCAATTTTCACCGTGGCTCCGAAACGATAGCCACACTCTGGCATCAATTAGGAGAGAATCATGTCTGATATACCCTTTTCCCAGGACGAAATGCTAAACCTGCAGGAGCGCCTCTGCTTTCATGATCAGACACTCAAAGATAACGGCATTAACCGGGTCATTGGCCGAGATTCCATTCGCACCGTTATTCGCGCGCTGCAGCGACTGCTGTTTCCCCAATGCGCGACCCAAGATGCGGACAACGATGGTCTGGCCGCCATTGCCCGGCCCCTTGCCGACTTGATCGAACTCATTCATGAGGCCACCCCGCATCATTGTCAGACCGACCATTGCCCGCAGCATGGCCAGGCCAAAGAAACGGCGCGGCTTTTTTTTGAGGCTCTTCCCGACATCCAAAAAGACGCCCTCACCGATGTGGAAGCGGCCTTTGAAGGGGATCCCGCCGCCCGCGACCGGGCCGAGATTATCTCCACCTATCCAGGCTTTTATGCCACCTTGGTATATCGGCTGGCGCATCGCCTGCACGCCTTTAAGGTACCCCTGCTGCCGCGGATGATGACCGAATTGGCCCACAGCGACACCGGAATCGATATTCACCCGGGCGCCTCCATTGGCCGCCATTTCTTTATTGACCACGGCACCGGGGTAGTCATCGGCGAAACGACGGAGATCGGAGACCATGTCACCCTCTATCAAGGCGTCACGCTAGGGGCCCTGAATTTCCCCCATGACCCGGAAGGCCGCATTATCCGCGGCGCCAAGCGCCACCCTACCATTGAGCATGACGTGGTTATCTACTCGGAGGCCACAATTTTGGGCGGCGACACCATTGTGGGGCATAATAGCGTCATTGGCGGGAACGTGTGGCTCACGGAAGGCGTGCCGCCATTTTCGAAAGTCACAACAAAGTCTACAATAGCGTTGAGAACGCGACAGGAACCCGTGTCGTAAAAACGCCAAAAGAGGGAGACCCATGCTAGAGACAACAGACAATAAGCCGCCAAAACAGCATATTCATGACAACAAACCACCTTTGTCCCATGGCACGTCCAGCCTGTGGGTTGATTTGATTTTCTGGCGCCCTAATCAAAAGGACGCTCGCAAGTTAACGGAGTTCATGGTGGAATTCGGCCTTGGCGAACGCTCACAGACAGTGGAATGGCTAGAAAAGTTTACGGTGCGGCTGGCGATGTGGCGGGGCCGCTATTGGTACTTTTTATCCGATGACGATTGGAAAGAGGCCGGACCGGATCTCGTAGCCTTTATTAAAAAATCGGCCGAGTATTATCACTGCAAGAAAGTGGAGTACGACACCCGGGCATTTTCCGTGGGTCTAGCCAAGAAGGTGCCTCGACAGCACCGGCATGTGGATGAATTGATTAAAGAGCAGCCCGCTCACGATCACCCGGTTTGGTGGGTATTTTCTCTTTAAACATCATAAAGCGGGCGGGGCGGCAAGGAATGAGGGAGTCTTGTGGGGAGTAAATCTGAGGGCACCGTCGGCCTGAGTGATCGGCCGACTCTTTTATCGATCAAGCAAGCACAGGAGCGGCTGCACGGCATCATCCACCCCACGCCGTTGGTCAAAAGCCGTTCTCTGGACGAATTAGCGCAGCGAGATTTACGGTTTAAGCCAGAAAATCTGCAAGTCACCGGATCTTTTAAGATACGGGGCGCCTTTAACAAATTGTCGGAAGTGGCTCAGTTGGGCGCTCACGGTGTCGTGACCGCCTCCTCCGGCAATCATGGACAGGCGGTTGCCTGGGCTGCCCGTTATTTTGGCCTGCCGGCTCACATTGTGGTTCCGTCCACCGCCCCACCTATTAAAGTCGCATCGGCCCAGGCGTTTGGCGCCACCGTGGAAGCGTGCGGCACCCGCAGTCGCGAGCGCGTCGACCGTGCCCGCGCCATTGCCCAAGAACGTGGATACATCTACATTCCTCCCTACGATGACCCAGCCATCATGTCGGGACAAGGCACCATTGGGCTGGAAATATTAGATGAGTGGCCCGAAGTGGATACCGTGGTTGTTCCCATTGGCGGCGGCGGCCTTATTTCGGGAATCGCCACCGCCATTAAAGAAGTGCGTCCGGACGTGCGGGTCATTGGAGTGGAACCGCAGGGCGCCAATAAAGCATGGCAATCGCGGAGGAAGGGACAGCGGCTGGAACTCGATCATACCGACAGCATTGCCGACGGCCTCATTACCCTGTCGTTGGGAGAAAAAACCTTCCCCGTGATTGAGTCTTACGTGGATGATGTGGTGACCGTGACCGACCGTCAAATCCGCGATACCTTTTGGCTTCTCTTCACCCGTCTTAAACTGGTGGTGGAGCCGTCAGGGTGCGCGGCCGCCGCCTTTATCCTGCAACGGCTGCTTCCTCAGGGCGAGCGCATCGCGGCGGTGTTAAGCGGGGGCAATTTAGACCCGGCCGCCATATCCACACTGCTCCCCCACGAATAAAATCCCAGCAGCGACAAACCCTACCACCTGGAGGGGTTGTCATGGAAAAGGCCGTATGCGCCTGTGGGGAAGAAGCCACGGCACAGTGCTCGGATTGCCAAAGCGGTCTATGCGCCGCCCATGCGTGCCACGACTGCGGCCGCTGCGTCAATGACTGTATATGCTACCTGAGATGGTGGATGCCGGAGTTCTTCTAAGACACAAAAAAAGAGCCCCGCCAGGGACTCTTTTTATCGATTACACTCCCACGATTCTTTGGGCAATCTCCACCAGCCGACGCGCTTGATGATGAACCGCGGCCACAATTTCGGGAGATACCTCCCCCGCCTTGGTAGAGGTTCCATAGGGATTGCCGCCAGCGGCGTAGATGACATCGCTGGTGTACCCGGGCGCCACCACAATCGTGCCCCAGTGATACATGGTGTTATAAAGCGCGAGAATAGTGGATTCTTGGCCTCCGTGCGCGTTGGCCGCCGAACTCATGGCGGTCACGACTTTGTTGGTCAGCTTTCCTTGGGCCCACAACGGTCCGCAAGTATCCAAAAACTGCTTCATTTGCGCCGCCATGTTGCCAAACCGGGTGGGAACGCTGAAGATAATGCCGTCAGCCCACTCGACATCATCCAAAGTCGCCACCGGCACATCCTGAGTACTTTGCGCATGATTTTTCCAGGCCTCGTTGCTGTTAATCGCCTCCTGCGGAGCCAATTCCGCCACGCGCAATAGCCGCGTCTCGGCACCGGCTTCTTGAGCCGTCTTCTCCGCCTCTAAAGCCATTTGATAGTTGGTGCCGGTCGCGCTGTAATAGATAACCGCAATCTTGACGTTTGCCAATTGCCGCTTCCTCCCTAGGCGAAATCGCGTGCCAAACCCGTAGATGCCCATTATCGGCAGGCAGGCGGGCTATAATGTTTCCCGTCTGAAACACGCTACACCTAATATTTTATTAGTAACTAGCACTTGGTAATATGCGACAGGCTGAGCGAATTGTCAAGGGGAGTGCAGTGTACTATATTATGGGGGGCAATGATTATTTATTCAAAGGATTTAGGGTTGGGAAAGGGGGAAGCGCCATGCAGTCGTTCGACCTGTGTCCCCGCTTTGAAGCGGCGGTCAGTCTGATTGGTAAACGGTGGACGGGACTTATCATTGAAGTTTTGCTGCAAGGACCCCAACGCTTCTCAGAGATTGCCCAGGCGATTACTCAGGTTAGCGACCGCATGCTGGCGGAGCGCCTGAAAGAGTTAGAGTCGCAAGGCATTGTCGACCGTCACGTATATCCAGATACGCCTGTGCGGGTGGAATATGCCCTAACCGGCAAGGGACGGGATTTAGCCCCAGTCATGCAGGCGCTCCATCAGTGGGCCAATGCCTGGGTGCCGGCTGAAACACTAAAATAGCGGGATTGGGTAACTGAATGATTGCCCGCCTCACATCTTTCGTGTACCCTTACCATATTGCCGTGCGTATAACGTGACGACGGTAAATTGGTAAAGGAGCGATGGCTCAGTGAAGGTTTCCGCCCGCATGGAAAAACTCCCTCCATATCTCTTCCTTGAATTAGACCGAATTATCGAGCAGCAGCAGGCAAAAGGGCACGACGTCATTAACTTGGGGATTGGCGATCCCGATCAGCCTACCCCTGAACACATTGTCAATGCCCTCAAGGAAGCCGCGGCCCGCCCCGCCAATCATCGATATCCCAATTATTTAGGGAGTCCGGAACTACGTCAGGCCATCTCCTATTGGTATGACACCCGGTTTGGCGTTTCTTTGGAGCCACTTGCGGAAACCGTGGGGCTAATCGGCTCCAAAGAGGGCATCGCCCATTTAACTTGGGCCATGGCAGGCCCCGGCGATGTGGTCATTATCCCCGATCCCTGCTATCCGGTATACTTCACGCAAGCATTGCTGGCAGGCGCCGAAGTGTACCACCTGCCCCTCAAACCGGAAAACAACTTTTTACCCAATTTGGGCTCTATCCCCGACGAGGTTTTGCGGCGGGCCACCATGTTATGGGTCAACTACCCCAATAACCCCACCGGAGCTATCGCCCCCCGGGACTTTTATGAAGATGCCGTCAAGCTTTGCCGGCGTCATGACATTCTGTTATGCAGCGATATAGCCTACGCGGAAATCGGCTTTGAGGGATATCACGCGCCTAGTGCCTTAGAGATACCACACGCCAAAGATATCGCTATCGAATTTTATTCCCTGTCCAAGCCTTTCAATATGACCGGGTGGCGCATCGCGGCGGCCGTGGGCAACCGTCTGGCTGTCAACGCTTTAGGCACTTTAAAAAGCAATTTGGATTCTGGAGTGTTTACGGCCGTGCAAGACTCCGCCGTAGCCGCCTTAAACAGTGATCCCCTATCTTTTTTTGCCCAACAAAACCGATTGTATGAGACCCGTCGAGATATTGTGATGACGTCTCTAAAACAAATCGGGATCAAAATTCCCGCTCCATTATCCACCTTCTATATTTGGTTCCCCACACCAACCGGGATGTCGTCCAGCCAGGCCAGCCAATATTTTGTGCAAGAGGCTAAAGTGGTCGTGGCTCCGGGATCGTCCTACGGTGATTGGGGCGAGGGGTGGCTAAGAATTTCCTTGACCTGCGATACCAAGCGGCTTGAAGAGGCGATGGCGCGCATACAGGCGGCATATCAACGGCTAAAATGACTTTTTCATGATGAGGTGATAGTTATGCCCAATGCCGGCCCAATTGCGCTATTTGATTCTGGTGAAGGCGGATTGACGGTACTGCGCCATTTAGTAGAACGATTTCCCCAAGAACAATTTTTATACGCGGCCGACAGCGGGCATTTCCCGTACGGGGAAAAATCTTTGGACGAAGTGCGGCAATGGTTCCTATCATTCGTCGACTTCTTTTTGCAAAAAGGCGCCCGCGCCGTCATTATCGCCTGCAATACCGCCACCGCGGCGGCTCTGCCTATCGCTAAGCGCCGCTACGACATTCCCATTCTCGGAGTGGTTGAAGCGGCCGTCTCCCGCGCGGTTGAACTCACACGCAATGGCAGGGTCGGAGTCCTTTGCACCGAGGCCACCTATAAATCGGGCCTTTATCCACGCGAGCTGCAATCTCTTAACCCGACTCTGGAAGTCGCGGTCAAGCCCTGCCCCATCTTGGTGCAAATGGTGGAAAATGGGCACACCGACGGAGCTCCGGTTGAGGACGAGGTTCGTCAATGTGTGGAACCTGTGCTGACGCGCCAAGTCGACACCATTATTCTCGGCTGCACCCATTTCCCCCATATGCGCGATGTCTTCAATCGCGTCGTCGGACAAGAGGTGTCTATAGTCGACCCGGGCGAAGAAATTGTGGAATATCTCCCATTAGAACTCGATCTCGCCCAAGGCAGCGGGGCGCCGCGCCCGGTGCTAGCCTGGACAAGCGGCGATCCAGCACAATTCGCCACAGTGACCGCCAAACTCTGCCCGCAAATTCCCATGGTCACTCGCCCCCTACGTTGGGCCGACCAGCAACTGGCGGAAGAAGCTCCAGTATTGGCGCTTGACACGGGGGAGGCTGAACGGGGATAATTCCTATTAACGCGATATGAAAATTGGGGGTAGACAACCGTGCCTCGTATGACGTTTACAGTAAAGACCGCGAGCGAAGGCGCCAGCGGCCGACACACTACCGAAGCGGCCGAATTTTGGTCGGTGGAGCACCGCATGGGCGGGGAGCCCGACAAGCCGAATCCGCTGGAACTCTTTTTAGGCTCATTCACCGGATGCATGAATGTGGTGCTTCAGATGGTCGCCCAGGAAAATGGCTGGCAGAACGTTCAAGCCAGGTATCATGCCGAAGGTGAAATTGACCCGCGGGGGATTGTGGGCGACCCGCAAGTTCCGCCCTATTTCCAGCGCATCAACATCGTTGTGCGTGTGTCGGGAGTGCCTCAAGAACGTTTAGCCGAAGCACAGGCTCAAGTAGCTCACCGCTGTCCCGTCCATAGTCTGGTGGACAAGGCCGGCATCCCCATCACCGAGACTTGGGAAGTTTTGTAACGAACCGTTAAGAAAACGATCGCTAAGGGAGTGTCGAAATGCGGTATGAATCATTGCTGGAGGCAATCGGCTCAACTCCGCTCATACGCCTTCAGCGTCTATCGGCAGAGACCGGCTGGGACGTGTATGGCAAATGGGAAGCCAAGAACCCCGGCGGAAGCGTCAAAGACCGAATCGCCTGGTCAATGATTCATGCCGCGGAAAAGAACGGAACCTTAAATCCCGGTGGCGCCATTATTGAACCCACCTCTGGAAATACGGGAATCGGTCTGGCTTGGGTGGCCGCGGCCCGCGGCTATCGCTCCATCGTGACAATGCCGGAAACGGCCAGCATTGAGCGGCGCGCCATGATTCGCGGATTTGGGGCGGAAGTGATACTAACCCCGGGAGCGGAAGGAATGACGGGAGCCATGCGCAAAGCGGAACAGCTGCGCGACGCGATACCGGGCTCCATCATCCTACAACAGTTTGAGAATCCCGCTAATGTCGAGGCCCATTATGAAACGACGGGACCGGAAATTTGGGAGGATACCGAAGGACGCATTGATGCCCTCATTTGTGGAATTGGAACCGGGGGAACCATAACCGGCGCGGGTCGTTTTTTGCGGGAGAAGCGCCCCCAGGTGCATATTGTGGCCGTTGAACCTGAGGAATCCCCGATATTAGCTGGCGGAGCCCCGGGACCTCATCGGATTCAAGGACTCGGAGCTGGATTTGCGCCCGTCATTTTGGATCAGACGATTTATGACTGCTTGGTGCAGGTGCACGACGGCGACGCCATTGAAACCGCCAAAAAGCTGATGCGGCAAGAAGGATTAGCGGTTGGCATATCAAGCGGAGCCGCCATCGCGGGAGCGCAAAAAGCGTTGCCTCAATGGGGTTCATCGGGGCTTGCCGTGGTGATTATGCCTGATCACGCCGAACGATACCTATCGACGGCACTATATGCGGAGAGTGCATTATGAGCAATCTAAAAACATCCTTGAAAATCGGACTGCAAATTATGGAGGCACTAGCCCGCGCGGAAGATCATCCCGTATCCGTGCGTGAGCTGTCGGCCCAACTGAACCAGTCAGAAAAATATTTGGAGCAGCTGATGCTGCCCCTGCGTCGATCCCGTCTGTTGGTTAGCATGCGGGGACCTCATGGCGGCTATCAGTTGTCGCGACCGCCTGGTAAGATTACCCTTTTGGAAATTATGATGCTGATGCAGGGGCCCCTCACCTTTTGCGATTGTCCCAACCGGGAGTGTGGAGAATGCGTCAGCCCCACCATATGGCAAACCCTAGAAACCTGCATTGAAACCAGCATTGCCGCTGTCACACTCGCCGACGTGATGGCCAGCCATCCCCTACAGGTTCCCGATCAAATCGCCCTCACACAAACATGGGTGCGGGATGGACTAGGCATTTAACGACAGCCGATAAAGGGCGGTGCCCGGGTCTATAGCGAGGCACCCGGCAATACCGCGTTGCCCCATTTCTGTCCGCGCACGCCCCTGACAAATCTCTCCCGCCACCAGTCACCAAACGGGGCAAAACACCATATCTAATACCAGTCCTCACCACATTTTAAAAGAGGTCGAACAATAATGGCATATACCGTGGAATCCCTGGAACCGGGAATGGTCATTCTGTGTATGTCCGGCAAGCACGGTCCATTTTGGGGCCGTTTCCTCGATGACGCTATCGCCTGGAGCAGCGGGCCATTCGTGCATGCCGCTTATGTTGGCGACCAGCATCTAATCGAACAGGTTGCGCCGGTTCGCACCGCGCCGCTGGACAAGTACGCGGAGAACGGCTGGGCATTCCATATCGACGGTATGACGCCGGATAAGGCACAAGCCATGATTAACTGGGGAATGAAACGCCTGGGCCAGCATTATGGCTACCGGGCCATTTTGGAAGACGCCGCTCTTTATGACCTCCATTATTGGGGCGCCTTGCGGGACCATCCCTCATACCCGGTGTGCAGCGGGTTTGTGGAACGGGCGGCACGGTGCGGTGCCGGGATCGCCATCACGGAGCAGCCTTTACCGAGTCCCACCAGTCTGGCCTTCAGTCCCCGCCTCATCGGCCCCCGACCCTGGGCCCCGGGCCATGGACACACGCGCGGCTAGGGCCACAGACCCAGCGGGAACCCGGGCGCACATCAAACCGTCCGCCTCTTATTCCTTGCGCAGGATGAATATCCGCTCACCGTTCATCGTCGCGGCCTTTACCCCCACTTGGTTGCTGGGGCTATTTTCCCGAGGCATGCGCTTGTTGGGAATACCCCGCGTGAAGTTCACCACAGGCACAAGCCCATATTGTCTAGACAGCTCCGTGATGATTTGGTCGGTACGCAACCGAACCTTTTTCACCATGCGGTTGCCCACGACCCAACATTGATAGCCCCCCGGCTTCATCACCCGTGCGATTTGCCCAAGCGTTACATCCAAGTCTTGATAGAAGGACAGCACCTCCTGGGCCCGATTCCGGTCCACGGCGGCAATCGCTTCGAGAGCCGCTCCTAGTGCGGGAGACGGGAGCTCCAAAGCTAGTGCCGTCGCTGCATACCCGCCCAGCATCGCTTGATCAAGCTTATTAGGAGCGAATGGCAACTCTTCAGCCGGCAGACTGAGCCATTGCAGCGACAGCCGGGAGAATTGCCCGTAAGCCACCGTGGTCCGACTATCGCCATAGGGTGGGGATGTCACCAGGAGATCAAAACTCTCCGCAGGAATGCGGGACAGATCCATGGCGTTGTAGTCATGCACACAAACGGGCGGCAATGTCCGCCGGCTAAAAAGCCGCGAATTCCCCGCCTGATTACGGGCCAACACCTTCTGAAACGTGGCGAAGACATTGGGGTTCCATGCAGCGAGCCGAGCCTCGTCCAAACGATATAGCTTAAACTCAGCGTTTCGGCTATTGGACACCCAGCGCACCGTATCGGAGAATGCCACCCAGAAAAAAGGGCGCAGCTCCGGATCCACTATCGTTTCCAGGGTCTTCTTGAGGCGGGCCAGATCTCCGATAACGGTTGGTTTGAACCAAAACGTGAGATTGTCAAACCGGGGCCAATCAGCTTCCGAGATGAACACCTGGGTGACGTGACGCAGGACACCATCGGTCGTGATGCGCAGCAACTCCGGATCCCATGCCCGGGTTTTAGCCTGGGCTAATAGGCGGGACAAAGGGTTAAGATCCGATCCAGTAACCGCCAAGCCCGCTAGCATCCCCTCCACAAGACTAGTTCCGCTGCCCATAAACGGGTCGAACAGGGTCTTAATCCGCCTTTGATGCTGTTGAATGATGGCAATGAGACTCCGCGCCACCTGCGGAATCATCATGGCGGGGTAGCTATGGTATCCGTGCGTCCATTCCTTCGTATCGGCCGCCGCAAAATCCCAATACGCCGGGGGTAGTTCCCTAATAGTTTGGCGAATGGCATCATCTACCACCTGGGGCAATGACACCCCTCCTCATACCATTAGTGTAGCATGATCCACCGGGTGCAGACGCCGTTTGACGCGTCTCCCCGTCAAAGGCGATGGAAGCCAAACCGGGCGTTTGCCATACAATATCACTGGCCTAACAGCGATGCCGATTTAAGAAATGTTAGAACTTCGACAAGCTAAAATCACGGACCGGAATGGAACCGGCCGCCAGAGCGACCATATGCCGCGATGTTAGCGCCAAGATATTGGAGCAGCAGCTAGACAGACGGGCCATTTCGCTAGTCAATGAAGTCTATCTTCTGAAGTAATTCCGTTCAACGAAAAAATGCCTCGATATTCTGAATTTCTCCTCAGTGGACCGCAACGGTCCCAAATGTGATGCTTTCACCAAGGATCCCGCAATAAAAGGCAAAGAGGCGGAGAAGCCAGCCTCCTTGCCTTTCATTAACGGGTGACTACTCTGCCCCTCTTCTGACCTCGACGAAAGAGCCAAACCCCCGCGAGTACCGGCGTTCTCCCCTCGCTAGGTTCCCAGTCCTTGACCAGATAGGTCTGATTAAGGGAGGTAACTGTCGGCACCGACATAAATGGCCTGCCACTTGGTGGTGTCCAGATTGTCGATGCGCACACCGACGCTTGGGTTGTCGGCGGCAACGAAAGCATGGGCAATGTTCCCGTGTGCGCCAATGTAGATACCAACATGGGAAGCACCGGGAAGATACGTGTGGAAGAATACCAAGTCGCCGGGACGCAGTTGCGATTGCTTAATCGGCGTTCCAAAAGCCATCTGCGCCTTGACAAGGCGGGGAATTTGGATGCCATTCTTGGCGTATACCCATTGGGTCAGCCCGGAGCAATCAAAACCCGCCGGGGTGGTTCCACCAAATACATAGGGGTCCCCAACCTGCGACAAGGCCACGCTAACAATGGCCTGTCGCTGCGGGGAGATGCTCGTGCTCACCTGCGTTGATGAGGCCGGCGTATTCCCGCTAGCGCTATATGAGGCCGGCGTATTCCCGCTAGGGCTATTCGCCGTGATGCGCCGGGCGCCCACAAAGCGCCGACTCCAGGTGGGGTTATCCAGATTACTGGTGGTTACCCCTTTGGACCTGTTCTGGGCCGCGATAAAGGCCTGTCGATAGCCGTCCGCGGCTCCAATGTATATGCCGTCATAAGACGGACCGGATTTATAGGTGTGGAAGAAAACCACATCGCCGGGGCGGAGGTTAGCACGGCTGACCAACGTCCCTGCCCGATACTGCTGAGCGGACAACCGGGGGAGCTGGACCCCCTCCCGCGCGTATACCCATTGCACCAAACCGGAGCAGTCGAAGCCGACCGACGAGGCGCCCCCCCACCTAAAGGTATGCCCCAACTCCGCGCGCGCCTGCTTGACAATATCACCAGCAAACACTGATCCACCCGGGTGGCTATGGGCCTGTCCCCCATTAGAGGATCCTTGATTATTGACGCTACCGCCCGCCGCAGCACCACTTGAGCTGCCGCTGCCCGATGCACGTTGAGTTCCAGACACGCTGTTCCCCGATGCATACGCGGCGCACGCCGCCGTACCGGACAGCGATGTGCTGGTCGCCTTGCCAAGCACCGTTACCTGCACATGCTGAATCCCAAAATTATTGACTTGGGATTCGGAGGTGTTCAGAAAAATGTCGATGTGCTGGCCCTTGATCGCACCGCCTGTATCGTCGGCCTCGCCAACGAACCCTCCTGCGGGCAAGTTGGGCGAATGGTAACCGGTGACACGAAGGCAGCTATGGAGTGGAATGACGCTGGGGTCGACGGCAATGTCACCCTGGGTTAGTGGCTGCCCAAACGCGTCGACCGGTCCATAAGGATAGTTGTCTTGAAGGCTGGGTCCATAAGCTGTTGCTTCAAACGTCGTTGACGATGCGTAACCACCTGCGGCAAATGCCGGCGTGGTCATCAACACGCTGACACCGAGAGCCAGCCCGCTGGCTAACGCCGTCCAGCGGCGAATTTGCATCATTGTATATCCTCCTCGCGGTATTTGCCTCCGGAGTTAGCTGACGGGTTCGGGCGCGAGTGGCCCTATCGGCATCCGAATTCACCCCCAGAGATTGGATCCCCCGGTCGTAACCTTTAGTTACGATTAGACTTGTCCAGTGTAACGGGATACAAATATTTGCGTCAGGTTGCATATTCCGCCAACCTGAGCAAAAAATTATATATATGGTAGATACCGTTTAGTTAGAGAAACGAAAGTGGCGAATTTCGCCGCACTCCCATGCTATGGATTTGAAGAAAGATTGTGGAACGATTGATAGGGATCCGCATCAGATTGAATGGCCTTTCGCGCAACAGCCATTGGCAACGGTGGGCAAGGACCCCGCGGAACCAAAATCCGCAACAAACCGGATAATCTCAACGACCTCGGATCGTTTGGTCAGGTTATGGCCGGAATGCCCACCCGTAGTTACGGTCGCGTGCCGGTGAGGAGGTGGTGGCCGCCTATATTGCATAACATCTTTAGCCACTCACTTTACGGTGCAAACGGAGACAAATCCGCATTAAGATAATCCAGCCCGGACCGACTTAGCATGCGTTGAGATGACCTCTACCCGTGCAATTTGTATACTGAGCGTGAACCGGATTGAGAGGGAGGACGCGTTGTGGAATATGTGGACCGGATTCAAGTGGACCCGTTGGTGTGTCACGGGGCGGCTTGCATTAAGGGCACCCGGATTCTGGTATCGGTGGTGCTGGATGCCCTGAGTGAAGGGCACCCGGTAGACTGGATTCTGTCCCAGTATCCGGCGCTCACTGCTGACGATGTGCATGCGGCCATCGCGTACGGTGCCTGGTTGGCGCGGGACCCGACACGACCGCTGCCTCCGCTCGAGGGGCACTGTCCTGGGGCAGAACGCCTCAACGCCGACTTGTATTAGCCATATCGACAATTCGGAGGAGGCAGCAATTGACCATGAATAGGCCAACGCTAAGCCGGGACCCATGCAGGAGTATGAAGAGGCAATGGATCTTTTATATCGTAATTGGCGTGCTTTTTGGCGTATTGAACTTCTACTTAGTCACGACCCGATCCACGTTTTGGCTGTTTGCTGTGTGGTTCGTGCCCCTAATCCCGATCACGTTATACCAGGCGAAGGCAACCCGCTCCAAGCGATCATCGGCGCTCGCCGGTAGCCTGACGTGGTGCACCGCAGTGATTGTGTATTACCTGACCAATATTGGGCAATGGGCCTTGGGGTCGTCGTCACAACCATTTCTACGGGTCTCAAACGACCAATCCTCTTACTTCTGGAGCAATTGGAAGAGTGTGCTGGCGAGTTACATCTTAGGGCATGTTATCGAATGGGGGATCATTGCGATTGTTGGCGGCTCCGCGGTAGGCTTTATAGTGGCGTCGCTCTACCTGTTATTTTCCCGGAATAACAGCGTTAGTGATCCAGGTTGATGGCCGGAACTGTATGGGACTGCCGTTGATTTGATTTAAGGGACAGCGGAACTTTATGAAGTTAATCACCCGCGGAATTCAGGACCGTTCCCTAGCATAGGGAGCCCGCTCCGTCACATGCGCAAACTGCACGTCGGCCTCCGGTAGATAAGACAAGGCGGTAAACTGCGCCAAATTGCTGTCGGCCTCGTCTTGCGACAGAAGCTAGCGAAAACATTATCACGAGTTGGCCATAAGCCGAGTTCTGTCATGGACGATCATTTATCTGGGGTGGCCGTTGCCGGACACCTCAAGCGACCTACCCGGGAAGTCAGCGAGCCACCTCATCCTTCCCCTATTCGGTCTTGCTGCGGGTGGGGTTTGCCAAGCAGACCAGTCACCTGGCCTCTGGTGCGCTCTTGCCGCACCGTTTCATCCTTACCCCAAAAAGGGGCGGTTTGTTTTCTGTGGCACTTTCCTTAGGATTACTCCCACTGGACGTTATCCAGCACCCTGCTCAATGCAGCTCGGACTTTCCTCAGGCAACACCTTTCGGACAGTTGCCCGCGATCGTCTGGCCAACTCGCGTAACGGACTAAAATTATATCACGTAAACAGCAACTACAAAAAAGAAAATGCTTGCACTATTAACGATTGTCTCCAATCGCCACACGAATCGCGTCAACAGCCAGCTTATCGGCCATTTCATTGTATCGATTGCCAGCATGTCCTTTAACCTTTATCCACTCAACTTGGCGTTCATCCGCCAATTTTTTTAGCTCTCGCCACAAGTCCTGATTTTCGACAGGCTGACCTTTCGCATTCTTCCAACCGCGCCTTTGCCATCCATCAAACCATTTTTGCTTAAACGCATTAATCACGTAGGCGGAATCACAGTATAATGAGACCTGAGATCCTGATTCGGTATGCTTTAGCGCTTCAACAGCGCCAGTTAGTTCCATCCGATTGTTGGTGGTCTTTGCCACAAATCCAGAAAAACTTGGTCCATCAACAAAAACACAAGCCCATCCTCCAGGTTGTCCACCTGGCGCTTGGTTATTCTGACACGCTCCATCTGTGTAGACTCGATATTGAGCCATAAAAAAGCTTCACCCCTAAAAGTCGCTGCCCTCAGACGCCTGCCAAGGCTAGAGCCGGAGCCGCTTGACGACGTTACTTCACCATGATATTATACTCGCTGTCGACGACACTCCTCGATAGCTCAATTGGTAGAGCACCCGGCTGTTAACCGGGTGGTTGCAGGTTCGAGTCCTGCTCGAGGAGCCATTATCGTGTCGCTAATCGCGGGCCCATAGCTCAGCGGTAGAGCTGCCGGCTCATAACCGGTTGGTCGTAGGTTCGAATCCTGCTGGGCCCACCAACCGTTGAATGGGGCAATTTGCAATTTCAATAAATACGGGCGCGTAGCTCAGTGGTAGAGCGCTTGACTCACATTCAAGAGGTCACTGGTTCGATACCAGTCGTGCCCACCATTTCAAACCCGTTCCCCTCAAGGGATTGCGGGTTTTTAATTTCCCAATCAAAGTGGCTCCGGGTAGACATAAGGGCGATTTCGGGGCGCGCGACAAGTGGCTAAAAGCGACCTGACCGCACGTGTTAGCATCCGTTGGTAAAACCCAAGTCGTTTGAGCTGGTGCCGGGTGCCACGACATTGCTAAATTATTTTAACAAAATCCAGTTCCTGCACCTATCGAGCGCCTAAGCAGAGTTGCTGGCAGCATAAGCCGGGGCAAGTCACAAGGTTCACCCCCAGGCCCACGACGCAACGACGGGGATTCCCCCAACATCTCCGGCCTATGGACCGACGTAATCCTTTCACATATTTTGCGGATAAACTCCATTTTGGCCTGATCGGAGGGATAATATGGAACAGCGATTGGTAGTGTTTGCGGACGATGCGACCGGCGCTAACGCGTCAGCCGCGGCATTAGCGCAAAGCCTAGGACGGAGGGTTCCTGTAATGGACGTCCTCGATACAACTCCTCATGACATCATGGTTCTCAACACCAAAAGTCGTGAAGATCCGTCCCGGTCCGGTCTCATAACCCAATGGGCGCGCGACTTATGGCATAGTGGCCACCGCTGTTTTGACAAACGGATTGACACCACTTTACGCGGTCCGGCACCTGAAGAGTTGGCGAACCTCTGCCACGCTTTACCGGAAAAGCCCTGGGTTGGTGTGGTCGCCGCTTACCCGGATGCCGCACGCTCAACCCGTGGCGGGCGCCAGTGGGTTGGGGACGAACCCGTAGGAAATGTCATCAATATTGCCAGTGATGACGTTGGCAAATATTTGTTTGGCCAAGGCGGCTGCCGATACGTCAACCCAGACCGTTATACCGAGTCGGCCTTGGCATCCGAACTTTTGACCTCTTCTGAACCAGTTATCTTTGACGCATCTTCTCATCATCATTTGGCGCAGGTTGCCGCCCTTATCCGTGTAATTCGCCAACTCTACCCCGGACCCATCGTAACTATCAGCAGCGGCGCGCTCCTCCGCTTCTATCCCGCTGTACCCCCTGCACGAACTTTAATCATCGTGGGAAGCCCCACGACGACTAATTTACAGCAGGTTGGGTACTTGCAAGGGCACCACCAGGTGCTTACCTGGCCTTTGGATCAGCCTTTAACGACCACTATTGTGTCTTCTTTACCAATTATTATCCTGCACTCGGGATTAACACCCATCGACGCGCGGCAGCGCCAGGATCTCAGCACCCAATTGGCTCAGCATGCCGTCATGCGATTAGAGGAGCTCTCACACCATCAGTGGGTGCCACAACGCGTCATACTGACCGGGGGGGAGATGGCACAGTCCTTTTTGGACCAGGTTCAAGCGACAGGCACAGAGATGGTAGGACTTGCGGCACCCCTTGTCGGCCACGGTTGGATCGATGGCGGTCAGTACTCAGGAATAGAAATCATGACCAAAGGCGGAATGGTCGGCAACCATACATTACTCTACGAGTTGGCAAGTCATCCGTCCCTAAAAGAAAGGCAGGAAGTTGTATGAGCCCAGAAAACCGTATTCGTATTGGCATTACCATGGGAGATCCGGCTGGGGTCGGCCCGGAGATTATTGTTAAAGCCCTGAGTGACCCGAACGCCTACCAGCATATGATTCCTGTCATTTTTGGAAACCCCGCTGTCATCCGTCGAAGCACGGATGTCGTAGGCGGCCAGTGGGATGTCCAGGTGGTGTCGACGGCCGCCCATGCGCGCGGGCAACACGGAGTACTGGAAGTGGTCGCCACTTCAAACGAAACTGATCTTCCCCCGTTTGGAAAAGTCAATCCACACGCCGGCGACGCCGCTGTCAAAGCGATAAAAGGTGTGGTGGAGGCGGCCAAGCAGGGAGAGATCACGGTCATTAATACCGCCCCAATCAACAAGGAAGCGGTCCGTCTGGCCGGACACCCCTATCCGGGACATACGGAAATGCTGGCTCAACTGTTTAATGTTGAAAAAGTACTCACCATGTTTGTTGTTGGCGACTTGCGAGTATTTTTCCTGACCCGCCATCACCCTTTAAAAACCGCCATTAGCCTCCTGACCATCGACCGGGTTCTCGAAGGGATTGAACAATCCGTAAAACAACTCAAGAACCTTGGGTTTCCCGACCCCACCTTGGCGGTGGCGGCTCTAAATCCGCACGCGGGAGAAAACGGGCTGATTGGGTCGGAAGAAAAAGATGTTCTTATCCCCGCGGTGGAAAAGGCGCAGTCGCTAGGACTACCTGTCGTGGGACCGATTCCCGCCGACGCCGTCTTCTATCAAGCGCGAATGGGGCGTTTCACCGGCGTACTCTCGCTCTATCACGATCAGGGACACATTGCCACCAAAACGCTCGACTTTAACGGAACGGTAAGCGTCACCCTGGGCCTTCCCACGGTTCGCACCTCTGTCGACCATGGTACCGCCTTTGACATTGCCGGCCAAGGGAAAGCGGACGCTCATGGCCAGTCCGAAGCTCTCCGAGTTTCCAACCAATTGGGGAGACTTCTGGCAAAGAAGTAAGGAACCAAAATTTTAAAAGAAGAGTTAAAAAGGCTATTTGCAATCTAGGGTTGGATTAGGCCATGAGAAGCCTGAGACAACCCCGCTCTATGCCGTGTTAAGCCGCGGGACATGGCATCAAGCCTATCGCCGCTACTGCGTGCAGTAACGCATCTACCGGAAAGGTTCGTTGGCCCTTTGCTCGACCGTTCATTTTGATGCGCTCTCCCCGGGAGAAGGCGCCCAATCGCTGGGAAGATGCGATCGCCCCGGGTCACAGTGACGGCTGTCGCCAAGGTTGCTGTGAGCCATACTAGTGGTCAGGGTAATCAGCAAAGGTGTGAGAGGATGTCCGCCAGCCTCGAACGCATTATCGAAGAAATCGTCGCGTTGTCCGCGAGCGACAGGGCACGGCTTCTCGCGCGGTTGCGTGAGGTTCTTCGGATGGAGCCCGAGGATTGGGCCCGGCTGAAGCTGGCCGAGGAGGCTTTTAGCTTCTGGGATAACG
Source organism: Bacillota bacterium (assembly GCA_021792935.1). Classification (GTDB taxonomy): domain Bacteria; phylum Bacillota; class Sulfobacillia; order Sulfobacillales; family Sulfobacillaceae; genus Sulfobacillus_B. The sequence continues at coordinate 18,894 of JAJYTS010000017.1, forward strand.
AAAGCGATGCCGACTATGACCGTCTATGATTCCGGTTCTGTGCTGCTGATATCATTTCCCTTTACCTCCCTCGACGCCTCTGAGAAACGGCCGGCCGTGGTCGTGAGCCGCCGGTCCTAGCAGGAGGCCACGCACGACATCGTGCTGGCGGCGGTCACGAGTCAAGTACATGACGGACCCGGGGACATGGCGTTGCGTCATTAGTCGGAGGCTGGGTTGCTCAAGCCATCATGGCTCCGAACTGGCAAGCTGGTCCCCCTACACGAATCGCGGATTTTGCGAGAGCTCGGACGGCTCACCTCGGATGACTGGAACAGCGTCAAGGAGCAGCTGGGCGTCGTATTGGCCAATTCAGGCGCCATGTATTGATACTTCATCACTTTCCACCTCGTGCCTAGAAACTTTCCTTCCCGGACCATTTCTCTGTACGATTTACTTCATAGTGCGAATCAGGGATATTCCAGGGTTAGTACCGTAGTGCTTGCCTCCGATCAATCGATGGTGAGCGATTGATCATCACGGCCAAAATGAACCAAACATGGGCGTAAGGCAGGCAGTGGAGTGCGACTGTTCGTTCCGTCTTAAAAAATTCCACCCAGCGGGAAACGGCACGTTCCGACCTTGGTGGAGATTGCGGAGGCGGATGTTTAGACTAACAAACGGGAATTCCAACCTCCGATTGCATATAGCCGTTAAAAATTGAGCGTCCTCGGCACGCGCAACCCGCCCATGACACCGGACGCCTGACCGCGAAGGCGCATGATATCATGGGGAAGGTACATTGTCGAGGCCCGACCCACGCCGCCAAGCAGCGCTAGACACTACAGCCTGGCTTAGCGGCTCTTAAAAAGTCATCCACTGACGGGACTGCAGGGTGACCCGTTGCACGACTCCATTCACGGTGACGGTGACGGGTTCGTTCCGCAACCCCGGCTGCTTTTGCAGCATCAAATGATTAATATTGACGTTGGACGGAAGCCAGAACTTAGTCACGACCGTCCCTGTCGCGGGTGGTTGAGAAGAGGATAGGCGGCCGGGCATGGTCAGATGCGCCCCAAATTCCACCTTATTCAGAGTGGTGTCCACCGTCTCCTGAACATCGCTGTTAATGCCACCTCCAAGGCCGTCCCCTCCAGCCGCGGTCCCTGTCATAGAATCCAACTGCGAGCCCACGGGCGCAAATACGGTCACCCATGATTGATAGGGCACAACCAAATAAGGAGGGGCCATGACCACGATGGCCGGTTCAACCCAGTTGACGGTAACCGTTTCCAGATTCCGGCCGTCGATAGTCTGGATATTGACGTTGTATGACTCATGCATCCAATAGTTGTCCTTGTGGCCCAGCAAGTTCTGATCAATCACTTCCACAAAATTTCCATTCACCTGGGCGGGAATAATCCCACCCCAGTTGTGCTGGGCGACCAACTGCTGAGCATGACTATTGTGGAAAAACAGCTGGACTTGCTCCTGACTCAGTCCCTGAGTCAATGTCCCCGCCACTTTCAAAAGTTCGGAAAAGTGCCCGTGGAAGACCTGATGCATGAGCTCTTTCATCATAGTGCCGATAAAAAGCTTGCGCTTGCTGGGAGGAAGCGCCTCTCCCTCCGCCATCATTTCCATCTCGTAATTGGCGTTCGCGGCCGTAATATGCACCGTTTTGCCCCGCACCGTGGGTACGGTCAGTCCTCCCACATCGGCGATAAGATTATCAACAAACCAGGTATTTACGAACACGATGCCGTCAAGATAGGGGGCGCCCGAAATGGAGTTGTAAAACTGCATGATGTTGCTGACCGCTTCCGGGACGTCTGGAACCCCCGATCCCGTTCCGGGCATGCCGGTATTGGCATCGCGCAAGTGCCAATAAGTAACGGGAAGGTAGGGAGAAACGGGTAGAGGCGCGGGCGGCTGGTAGGTAACACTCGTGTCAAGCGCCTGAATGTTTTGCGAATGAATAGTTCCTAATTTCCCGTCTGTAAAAGGAACAAAGGCGTAGGCGGTCATAAATCCGCCGGTCGCCCGTAGCTCACCGCTGTTTTGAAAGATTAACAAATAACGTGCCGAGTTAGGCAGCCCCAAAAGATCGGCCAACACCGGATGGCGACCCGTCATGGCCGGCAGCATCTTAATTATGGTGCTGCTGAGCGATCGCAGCGACGATACCTTTAACCCCTTATTAACCAGAACGGCCGGCATACGGGCAGGATTCATCGCTTGCACCGCCTGATTGGCCGCCTTAAGATCAGGCGCCAACTGGGTCATCATTGCGCCGGCTTTGGTCACTGCCGCAGTTACTGCTTGCGCCCTGGCAGCATTGCTTCCAGATGTATGCGCGGCTGCCAGCACTGGGGGAACGACCTGCCCAAAAACATACAACTCATCATGGCCTGCCGTTAAAAGGTTCAACCCGTTTAAGTAGTAGCCCCGAATGCCCGGAATAATATCCATCCACCCGAGCAGCAGAGCTTCCCCATGCATAACGCCAAGAGTTCGACCGAGCCTTTGCAACGTTGACGCCAGGTCCGCAAAATTATGAGAATGATAGTCCGCCTTAAGCGTCTTAGCATCGGACATGGCGCTGTAGGAAGCCCAACCCAATCCCAAGACAGGCACAACCAAGCCCACAAGAACACACAACCAGATGATCCGGCGCCAGCGCACTCGAAACTTGGGTCGAGATTCGCCCGATGTATATCGATGTGCCATGATTCCCCCCAGATGAATGAGTCGCTAATACCTTTGACGATTATACCGTGCCGCTTGCTGCACCGTCCTGAAAAACCCGTACCTCCCCCAATGATACCGGAAACTTTTAGCCCACCCCAAAGTCAAAAAGAAGTCCAGGCGGACTACGAAGGGGAAATGGGGAGCATCACTGTCCGTAATGCGCGATGGCTGTCGTCGACCGCTTGCGTTTAGATTTGATAATCTAAGAGCAAAAACAAAAAGTGCGGTATGATTTACCATAGCACGTTCCGAGGAAAGAGGGACTGTTTATGAAACCGCCAGCCTTTCAGTACTTTCGGCCCAAAACCATCGCCGAATCCCTGACTCTTCTGAACACTGTCCCCGACGCCAAAATACTGGCTGGAGGCCAGAGCCTTGTCCCGCTGATGAACATGCGTCTGGCGCGACCTCAGGCGCTGATTGACATTAATGGGGTCGAGGAGTTACGGGACATTCGCGAGGAAGGGACCTACATAAAAGCAGGGGCGCTGGTGCGCCACTACCAGCTTGAGCAAAGCTCCATCATCCGCGAAGGGGCGCCTTTAGTCTCTCAAGCGGAAAAGTATATTGGTCATGAGGCTATTCGCAGCCGTGGCACCATAGGCGGCAGCCTTTGCCATGCCGACCCCGCCGCCGAACTACCCTTGCTGGCCGTCCTGCAAGATTGGGAAATGATTGCTCAATCATCGCAGGGAACCCGGATAATTCCTGCCCGCGACTTTTTTCTAACCTACTTTTTAACAGCCCTGGCGCCGGATGAACTCCTCACCGCGATTCGCATTCCCCGCCAACGCGAGGATGGCTCCATCGCCGAATATTCCATACGGCATGGGGATTTCGCGTTGGCCAGCGCTGCCGTACTGGTCAACACTGCTCTAAATGGCGAATTAAACAGTATCGCGGTTAGCGTTGGAGGCGTCTCCGAGGTGCCCTGGCGCGATGTGTCTATGGAACAGCAATGGATTGGCCAACCAGCAGCAAAAGCGCTATGGCGGGACATCGCCCACCAAGTCGCCTTCGCCCTTGATCCACCCGAGGATGTTCACGCCAGCGGCGAGCAACGGCGCCACCTGGCTGAAACGCTGATAGTTGAGGCATTAGAAAGTGCGGTAACGCACAACAGCAGCAGCATCGCGGGAGGGCAATAAATATGGTACCCATCACATTAACGGTTAATGGCACCCGGCATCAAATAGAAGTAGAGCCACGATGGCTTTTAGCCGACGTGCTGCGCGAGCAATTAGGATTGACAGGAACTCATCTCGGCTGCGAGCAAGGCGTATGTGGAGCCTGTACCGTTTTGCTGGACGGCAGACCGGCACGTTCTTGTCTAACCTTCGCCGTTACCGTGGATGGCAGCGACATTGTCACCGTAGAAGGTTTGGCCATTGACGAACAGTTAAGTCCCATTCAAGAAGCCTTCCGAACCGACCATGCGTTGCAGTGCGGATTTTGCACCCCAGGCTTTCTCATCACCGCCGCACATTTTCTCCAACAAAACCCCAATCCCAGCCGCGAGGAGATCCGCGTCGCCCTTTCCGGCAACCTCTGTCGCTGCACCGGATATCAATATATCGTCAACGCCGTAGAACGAGCCGCCAACGGCATGCGCGCGGAAGAGTCCAACCCCTAACGGCATGCTAAGGCAGGGGTAGGGTGCCGCGTGGAATGAGGTGCCAAGGCGCAGCGAAAACGCCGCTAACAGCCTATAACGCATTGCGGCGGCAGCCAGCGTCGCTGGTAACGTAATGTAGTTTTTTGCTCAATGGAGTGAATCGGGCCCCGCATCCAGATACTTAGCCCACCAATCCGGGTGCTCATCAATATAACTCACCAATCGCCCGATCTGTTCAAGCCGGGTCACATCAAAATGATGCTCAATCCCTTCGACGATCCGATAAATGTCTTCTCGAGACCCTAATGCCAACTGCGTTAGGAGACGCTCCAGTATTTGATGGCGCGCATAGAGAAGACGCCCGGTGCGGCGGCCTTGAGGGGTAAAGCTGAAGCCCCTGTACCGCTCATAGGTTAAGAGACCCGCGTCATGAAGACGGCGCACCATCTTACTGGCGGAAGCGGGACTGATTTGAAGACGCTCGGCCAGATCAGCCACACGGGCATAGCCCTTTTCATCGGTCAATACCCAAATAGCTTCGAGATAATCTTCTTGGCTCGGAGTAGACATATCCTCGCCGCTTTCCCTAACCTGTTTCTCTATTCTACGCGGCGGATTGGCTAAATTGACTCTTTTCGCATGAGACTCGTCATCGTGTCTTGGACCTTGAATAGTAAACGCGGCCTATCAATCGTGCTCCACGGGGTGGCCGGCGTCCGACCATGACGCCATCCCGCCAACAACCGACCCGGCCTCAAATCCCTGATCGGCCAAAAACGAGGCACCTCGTAAACTGCGATTGCCATGCGCACACACCACGGCATATTCGCGCCCTGCATCTAAAGACTCCCACTTTTCCGGCAGCTGCCCCAAGGGAATTTTTATCGCCCCCGGGATTGTACCGGTGCGCCATTCAATTGGCTCGCGCACGTCCACTACCACGTAACGATCCAAGTTTTCCTTTAAGTCGTCCACCCCAATATCCACCACCGACACAATAGGGCCGCCTTCCGCTTCCCATGCCCCAGTCCCCTGATCCCAAACTGCCGCCGGTGATTTCCCATGTGTCTCCAACGCAAGCAACGCCGCCGACCCTAATTCGGCATCATCCGCGAATAAACAAAATGGCATGTCCACCTGGCCCAGCCATTGAGCCAGTTCCTGCGCCCATCCTTGCAATCCTCCGTAGGGAACGTTAACCGCTCCCGGGACGTGGGCCGCGCTGTATACCTTTAAAGAGCGCACATCCACCATTAACAGCTGCCGACTTTTAATGTCTTCCCAAAGTTGTGAAACATCCATACGCTATTAGTACCGCCCTTTCCCGGATTTGAGTCAATGATACCGGAAACCGGCAAATATAAATAGCTACAGCATTCTACCGTGCGCGCGGGGTGGCGCCTGTATATCCCCCGTTGAATTGGTAAATGCGTGTTAACCGCTACATAATGATTTGCCAAAGCACCCGGGTGGCCCACACTAATACCACCGCACATAAGGGCACCAGCACCAAAAACGCTTGCCAAACAAGATTGGAGGACAAGTTGCCCGAAGCTAGCACCCGCGCCGCCGACGCCACGTAATACAACGGATCCGCATGGCCCAGGTCTTGAAGCCACACGGGACCCAACGACAAAGGAAGCAAGACCCCTCCCAGCAATAAAACCGGCAAGTTTAGTCCGTTGGCGATGGCGGCGAACCCATTAATGTCCCCTTTGGCTCGAAGGGAAGTAGCACTAAAGAAGGCGGCCGTGGTCACTTCCAGCAAAGCCAAAAGAACCCCCAACAGTCCTAGCCCGGCGGGGTGAATGTGAAATCCGAACAAGGCCCCCACCACCAATAAAATACCGTCGAATATCATCATCATCACCATGGTCACCAAAATGGGTCCGATCAGAATGGCGAAGCGATTGGCCGGCGTGACCCGCAGCCGCTCAACAACCCCCGCTTTGACATCGAAAATAAGGCTGAAACCAGGTCCTACCCCGCTGCCAAAAGCCACCAAGGCCAAAATACCGGGCAAAAAGAGGTCTAAAGCGGCCCCCGCCGACAGCGTCTGTCCCCCCAGGTGCCGCAACAGGGGGGTGAATAAAGCTAAATACAAAATAGGCGTTATCAACGAAGCGAACAGCCATATCGGATTGCGAAGCACTTGGCGGGCGTAGCGTCCAAAGAGCAGTCCAATTTCCTCAAAAGTCCTCACCTTAATGCACCTCCACGGTTTCTTCCCGCAATGATCGGCCGGTTGTTCGCAAAAATACGTCATCAAGGCTGGGCTGGGACAGCCGCAAGGAATGGGCGGCTAAGGCAGCCTGCTCGAGCCGGTGCAGGAGGGCGGACAGCGCCTCCGAACCGTTATCCACATATAGTCGCAATAGGGTTTCATTGAGCACCGCCTCACGAACAAAGGGCGCTGACCGCAATAGCTCACAGGCTTGCGACGCTTGTGGCGGAGTATCCCATTCCAGTACGATGGCGGTGCCGCCAATTTGCTGTTTCAGTACCGCCGGAGCCCCATGAGCGACAATCTTCCCCTGGTCAATAATGTACACGTCGTCACAGAGGGCATCGGCCTCATCCAGATAGTGGGTCGTCACCACAATCGTCATACCCCCTGCGCCTAATGAGCGGATATGTTCCCAAAGATTGGCCCGGCTCTGAGGGTCTAAGCCGGTGCTGGGTTCATCCAAAAATAGCACCTCAGGTTGGTGGATAATGCCGAGGGCAATGTCGAGACGCCGGCGCTGCCCACCCGAGTATGTTTTTACGGCCCGATCAGCATAAGTGGACAACTCCAGTTGATTAATCAGCGACTGGGCGCGCGACGCGGCTTGCATGGGCGCGATGCCATACAGGCGCGCCTGCAAGTGCAAATTTTCACGGGCGGTGAGCACTTCGTCAGACCCACCCAGTTGACTCACATAACCAATATGAGTTCGCACCTGATGCGGTTCCCGGCCCACGTCAAAACCCGCCACTTGGGCGCTCCCCCGCCCGATGGGAAGCAGCGTGGTCAACATTCGCAGGGTGGTTGTTTTCCCCGCTCCATTCGGCCCCAGAAGTCCTACGATACTTCCACGCTCAACATCCAAGGAGATGGAACGCACCGCTTCCACCGCTCCCCGGCGAGCCTGGAATGTTTTGGCTAGATCGCGGGTGACAATTGCCGCCGTTCTGACCCCTTGCCCGTGGTTCTCTTGACCCGTCTCAAGATTGCTCATGATCGCCCCCGCCATATGAATTTCCCCTCTCGATGCCCGGAGGATATACTGGCACGTCCCCTTCGGCATACACCTGACGCCACCAGTCCAACCCGTCCAACTCACCCGACCTCATGTCTAGCACCAGTTGATGAACATAATCCAATTCCGCCTGCCGCAATGCGGTGCGAAACTCCGATTCCACCCAAAACAGACGAGGAAAGGAATGCCGCGCCATTAATTCCCGCTGGCCTAGATCCCGCGCCTGCTCCACCTCAAGCGACTGAATGCGGCCTTGCAATAGCTGCAGCGCTTGGTCCGGAGGCAAGGCGGGAAGAAATGATAATGCCACCTCAAAACTAGGGTATTCATGAACCGGAGTGGAGACCAAATCAGACATCCAGTCTTGGATCTCCTGCCTACCCGCATCCGTTATCTCGTAAACGGTCCTGGGGGGCAGCCGCCCTTCTCTTTCAGTGGAACGGGCGGCAATATACCCGCGGCGCTGAAGCGACTCCACAACCGCATAAAGGGACCCATAGTTAAGGCGTACGCTTTCATGCTTTTTTCGCGCCTTCAACCGATTGGCGACCTCATATGGATGAAGTGGCTCCTCGAATAGAGCCACTAAAACCGCCAATGCCAGCGGATTTGAACGTCTGCCCATAGGCATAATCATCACCTACTATAAAATACTTTAAATAGAGTACCCAATATCAAAATAACTTACAAGCATTAGGAACTTTTATGAGATCGGGTTTTATTAAGGACTGGAAAAGGAGTTTATGAAGCATCCGAACGGAAAACCGCAACAAGAGTGGCCTCCTCAACAATACCACCTGCCTTGACGGAATCTTGGGCGGGTTTCGTGCGGACGCCCCCTCTCAGGGGCATGTTCAGGTATTGGTAACTTTTTA
>JAJYTS010000018.1 GCA_021792935.1 Bacillota bacterium
CGTGATCGACTAAGGATTTTTTACGCAGGTATGCGGGTTATGAGATTTGGTAGGAACAACCAGAACTTTTCGGGACAAGCCCTCCGCTTTTTGGAGGGCTTTTGTCGTTGCGGGGCGTGCATCCATTTTTTCTGATGAGGAAGGGAGTGAGTGACGTGTATCAAGACGAGAACGAGGCGCTGGGGGTGCCTCCTGAGGTCTGGGATTGGCTAGTGACGCTGATGGCCGACCCGCACTTTATCCGCGACATTCCAAGTTCGGCGTGGCGGCTCTTAACCCTCTTGGTGACCCATGCGGATCGGGAGGGCCGCGTGGTCATGAGCCAGGAAGAATTGGCCGTCGCCATGGGCGTTCGCCGCGAGGCTGTGTCCAGGATTGTGCAGCAATTGCAGGAAGTCCAGCGGGATGGCCAGCCAATCTTACGGGTTAGCGGGGGTCGATTTACGGGATTGACGTATTACCTTAATTCGTTTCACGAAAGCGAGGTCATAACAGGTGGTAGATAATAACTCAAGTTTCGCAGTTTGACCGATCCCCGAAAGCCTTGCTCCGCCTAGAATTTCCGAGTTTTATGCGGCCTTAAATGACGGTAAAACACCCCCTGCACTGATATGCTGGAAGTAGCACACAACCACATATCGTCAAAGGGGTGTCTTTGAACTGATGATACCAGAAGATGCACCGATTTCCGAAACCCTGGGCCACTTTTTTCGCCGGTTTCACGTCGGCCGCTTGCTGAAGCAAGCGGGAATCACCAAACAAGGCGGGGAGAATCCGAGCCGCTTGTTGCAGTTTCTCCTCGCACTCGTCTTTACGCAGCGTAATTTCTACCGCACCCTGCTCCGCGACGATCCGGACACCCCCAAAAAGGACACCGTGTATCGCTTTTTGGCATCGCCCCGGTACAATTGGCGGCGCCTGCTCCTCATGACCTCCGTGGCCATCGCGCAGTGGTTGGGAACCCTGGTCAGCCCCGATCGGGACGCAGTCTTTATTGTCGACGATTCGTTGTTTGACCGCTCCCGTAGCAAGAAAGTGGAGTTGTTGGCCCGAGTGTATGACCATGTGGAGCACGTGTATCGCAAGGGATTCCGGTTGCTCATGTTAGGCTGGTCGGACGGGACTACCTTTCTCCCGGCGGCATTCTCCCTCCTCAGCTCGGAACAGGCGACCAACCGCCTCCAACCCGCTGACCCGCGTATCGACAAACGCACGGTCGGTTACCGACGGCGCCGGGAAAGCTGGCAAAAGTCGCCGGATGTGGTGTTGCAACTGCTCGGCGAGGCCCAAGCGGCGGGCCTCAAGGCCCGCTACGTGTTGTTCGATAGCTGGTTTGCTTTTCCGCGCTTGCTCCGACAAATCGTCCAGGACCAGAACCTACACGTCGTCGCGATGGTCAAGGCCATGAAGACGATTCGGTATACGTATGAAGGCAAACGCTATACGCTGAAGGAACTCTACGCGCACGTCAAGAAGCGGCCAGGCAAAGCCCGCATCCTCGCGGTCGCCGCGGTCCAGTTGGAGACCCAAGACGGGAGTCAATCAGTGCAACTCGTGTTCGTCCGCGACCGCCGTCGCGGTTCCAAGAAGTGGCTCGCCCTGATCACCACGGACACCACGTTGTCGGCTGACGAGGTCATCCGCCTGTATGGGAAGCGGTGGGATATCGAAGTCTTTTTCAAATCCGCCAAATCGGTCCTGAATTTGGTCCACGAGTTTCACGGCCGGTCCTACGACCACTTAGTGGCCCACACCACAATCGTATGTCTCCGTTACCAACTGTTAGCCGTCGCGGCACGCGACGAAGCCGATGATCGCACCATCGGGACCTTATTCTGGGCGATGTGCGATGAAATGGCCGACCTACGCTTCGTGGAAGCCTGGCATCTACTCATGGCGGCCCTCCGGGCTACTCTATCGGAAGAGTTACACCTATCTGATACCGAAATTAATCGCCTGTTGACGGTATTTTTGGACCGAATACCCGCGTCGTTACGCCGAAAACTGCCGATTTCGGCCTGAGAAACTTGAGTTCATAAATATTTCTCCTTACGCGACATTACTTACAGGACACATCGCGCCATATGAAAAAGGGAAAGGATCCCCCCCTACTGTGCCTGGCGCACGTTCAACGCGTCGTTCAGTCCAAGCACGTGCCGCTATAGGCCAATCGCCTACAAAACATCTGGGCGGCCACGGATTGGCAATCCAGGATGACCCGCCTGCACTGCGCCCCAATCGACTTAGGCAGCTTCAGCCGGATCGAACCCAGGTCTAAAAAGACGGGATGGGCCGCTGGTAGCAGTTCACGCCGCATCCGCGCCACATCGTGGCGCACCGTGGACTCCGCCGCTGTGGCCCCGTATTCATCGCGCAATCGTTACCAAATACGACGACTGGTAGCCGTTGTTTTCGGGGCATCTCGGACTGGTGGCCCAGACAGCTCTCGATCACAGCCCGATAGGGATCCATTTGGGGGGCCGGTGCCGGGTTCCCACGGACATACTGCGGCGTCTCGGTCATTTCGGTTTGTTGACGATATTTCGTGACGGTCCTCCGAGAAAAATGAAACTCCCGGGCAATGCGTCGCCGGGACCACCCTTCTTGATCGTAAGTGCAAACCTTGAACGGCCCCCACGGTTAATAGCCAATGCTTCACGCCTCCGCCTACATTTTTCAACTAGCGACTTCGCCACTATCGCCTGTAAGCTACCGTAGAGCTTTAGACCACCCAATTGATGATCCATGAACTAGAAGGGACGGTTGTCAATGGCCGAGTCAAAGGGGACCGCCATCATCCCATCCGGTACCATGAAATTTGGCCAGCCAGCCAACTTCATGCAGCGGAGGTAACCGGAGTGATTTCGGTGCCTGATATCCAGTTTTTCCGTCACTTCGCGAATGAGAAGGGTGGGGTCGTTTTAGGGCTTTAGCCCCTTCTTATTGCCGTGCCTTTTAGTACTGGCGTGGCGCCGCTCTTTCCAACGCTCTGTATTGCCAAGATATACTTGGCGGTCGGCTAGTCCCTTATACCAGGCTAATCGTTTGTGAGCAATACGGAAAACACGCGCGGCATCGCGCCTCTGGATGGTGAGAATATATACAATCTGTAGGACATCTACAATTTCTTCCGTGACACGAAATACAATTCGAATGCCAGCTTTCCTTAGTTTAAACTCCTTACAGTCGTATAAACGCGTTGCGTACTTGTTCTGGAGCGGTATCCCGATCTCGTCGGCGCGGATTTCTAGTTTTTCGATGAAATTATCAACGATATCAATAACCGAGTTATCGAGGGAATCGTACTCATCTTTTGCATCTGGATCGAAGCGAACCTCAAAGCGTGACTCACTCATTAGGGGCAGTGCGCTTTACTTTGCGCCAAGGGATTGCTACTTCTGGGCTTCTTTCGAGACGCTCAATGCGAGCTTCCAAGACTTTCGCGTCTTGGATCTCCTCGAGCTCTTGCAGGCGTAGGAAGAGTTTTTCGTATTGGGCGTAGTCCAAAATGACCGTATCTAGCTGGCCGTTGTCCAAAATGAATTGAGGCTCTTTCCGAGCCCTTTTGCGGATTGCCCCGAAGTTCTTAGAGGCAACGGTCGAAGTAATCAGTTGATCCTTGGTAAAGCTTGGCTTCTGCATCGTTTGTTGAGCCACCTTTAACACGTCCTTTCTGTATTGTGCCCGTTCTAACTTTATTATACACGCCACAATGCCGATAATGATACGTTAGGTGTTACGGCGACCGTTACGCGGTGTTATGCCGCCATAATACGCGTACGGTATGCCGTTCTTCTGAAATGAAGAGGTGACCCATGGGTCGCGTGGCGGCAGTTGCAACGCTGACGGGCGGCATGGCAACCCCCACCGCCGCAAATCCGGGGGTCGCACTAGGCAAAGCGGGGCAATGGTTCTCCCAAGCATGGCCGCAACGCCTTTTCACGATACCGGACTGCGAAAATCGCAGGCACCCATCACCCGTCTTTAAGGCTGCAGCCGCTCATTGGTTGGCTGCCCGGACAGCGCGACGCACGGCCATAGCCACGGCGCGGGCGGCTAATGCGCCAACTCGCCCCAAATCATCACTTTTAGCCCTCGTCGAAACAGCAAACAGAGTGTCCCCGTCCCATGCGGTATGCACCGGATCCAAAGAACGGGCCAATCCGTCATGGCCCATGCGGGCCACCCGGCAGAGGCTGGCCTTTGACAGATCGGCGTTGGTGACGACAACCCCGATAGTGGTTGCTTCTCCGGCGCGAAAATCTCCAGGCGCTTGCGCCCATAGCTCCGTGGTATGAACTGGTACACCGGCGACCAATGGCCCTGCTATCACCGTGCCACTTTCGTCCACCACACTGCCAACCGCGTTCACTATCACTAACGCACCCACCAACAATCCATCACGAGTTTTTAAGGTGACCGCGCCTTGACCACCCTTCATACTGGCGCCGATTCCTGAACTTTTCCCCACCGTAGCGCCTGTCCCGGCACCATAGCTCCCTTCATCCACCCGGGAAGACAGGCGGGACGCCAGCGTTAACGCATCAATACCATCCGTGCGCGTAGGCGGTTCGGGCAGGCCCACGGCCAAATCAAAAATAGCGGCAGCGGGAACGATAGGGATGCGCACGGAAGCTAATGAAACTCCCCGCCCCATCCGCTGCAATGCCTCGGCCGCTCCGTCGGCGGTTCCCAGACCCAAGGCACTTCCTCCCGTTAAAACCACGGCATCAGGGCCCGCAACCGTATTGACGGGATCCAGCAAAGCGGTTTCACGTGTGGCAGGAGCCCCCCCGGCCACATCGACCCCGCCCTGACATCCGTCCGGAAGAAAAATCACCGTGACTCCCGTCGCCTTATACGTATCAGTCACACACCCCACTCCCACACCGGGAATGTCAAGAACCCCCGACAAGATTGAATAGGGCAAGTCATCAGGGCTCAACACTAAACCCCCTTTACCCGCGCACTACGATTATCCTCTTAACGGACGGCTCCTAAACTCGACGCCGTTCGAATTGTCCGTAAATCGCGGCGATACGATAAACAGCGTTGCATACCGTACCGCGTTGGTCCAGCCCAGTCGTCAGTTCAAATGCGGCAATCCTGCCGGGGCAATTATCTCGCGCAGTTCCTACCCATGCCCTCAACCGCCGAGAGAATTCGCCAATTGTGATCTTGATCACAATTATGTTGAAAATCGATATGATATAAGTTACCCTATCACTCAAATAGGATTACTAGACTATAGGAGGAAAACAACCCATGGCACTATTTTTAGCGGAATCTGTCCTTCCCCAAAACTTAAGAGAGCGAGCTACTCTGGAACAAAAGGTGGCGGCCCTGGCCGAAGCCGCCTTATCGGTGCAGAGCTCTCTCGTTGAAGCACAGATATCGAACGATTTGACGCGCGCCTTTTTTGTATTAGAGAGCTCCACCCAAGCACTAATACGGGAAATACTGAGCCGGGCGGAAATACCCGTCACCTTAGTTAAAGCGGTTCGACTAGTGGGCGCGGACTCCGAACAAGTTCGCAACAATGTAGCAAAAGTGCGCTACCTAGTGGAGTGGAATCTTCCCGAAGGGCTCACCATGGAACAATACTTAGCTCGCAAGAAAGCCAATTCCGTTCATTACGCCGAGGTTCCCGCCATCACTTTCCAACGCACCTATGTATGCGAGGACCTTACCAAGTGCGTCTGCTTTTACGACAGCCCCGATGAAGAGACCGTGTACGAAGCACGCAACGCGGTATCCGCCCCAGTTGACGCCATTACAGAGACTTTTCGTATTCCAACCCCAAAGTGAGGTACTAGCCGATGGATTTAGGTGCGCGCACGAATGAAGAGCTTGTCGCCTTGCTCGCCGGATTATGCCGCGAAAAGTATGACCGGCTGCAACAAAGACCGGCCGCCTTCCTCTTGCAAAGCCTTCTAGGAGGGGCCATGGTCGGGTTCGGGGCTGTTTTAGCCCTATCTGTAAGCGCCGGAGTCCCCTGGCCGGGCATCGCCAACTTATTGATGGGTCTGGTGTTCGGCTTTAGTTTGGTCATAATTCTGGTGTCAGGCAACAGCCTCATTACCGCCGACATGGTCATCGGCATCATTGGCGTATTTCATCGGCGCATCACCTGGCCGCAGTATGTGCGCTTTGTCGCTATAGGCTACGTGGGCAACGCCTTAGGATGTTTAGCGGTCTGTGCGCTTGTCTACATCGGCGGCAGCAACTATCTCAGCGCGCCCTGGCTCTTGCGCGCCCATCAAATTGCCGTGTTGAAAACGGGAATGAGCGATATGCAGGTATTCGCCATGGGGTGCTTCTGCACCTGGCTGCTGCAGACCGGCGTGGTTCTCTACTATAAGGCCCGCACCGACATCGGCCAAATGGGCATCGCCTACTATGGGCCCCTCGCCTTTGTGGCGGGGATGACGGAACACTGCATTGCCAACATTGGCTTTCTTGCCCTTCCTCTATTCGAGCAAGGCGTCTTTACCCGCGTCACTCACACCGCACTTACCCTGGCGGGCGCCACAGCCCGCCTCCACTGGGGGTTTGGGCACTATGGCTGGGCTCACAACCAGCTTTTTACGCTCATGGGCAATTTCGTCGGCGGCACGGTGTTGGTGGGAGCCACCCTCCACTTCATTTCCGATCCCCGGCAAGTGGTGGCGCACTACCGAAAATTCGTTAAAATCGCCAAACCCGAGAGAGTTCACATTTAGCCGCGCGATAGGGAGGTCACGAACATGGGATTTGCCGTATGGGCCCTAGGACCATGGAGTCTTTTTATTCTTGGAGTATTCGTCTTGGTTGCCAGCGTGAAACTATTTCATAAGAAGTATCCGGAATATCCCTGGGGTCCCCTTGAAGAAGAAGGCCTTCACGCCATTAACAGCCCTGCGACAGTGGAAAGCCATGTTGCCACCGCTGGCGAAAGGAGCGGCAATCGGCATTGAATAACATCGTCGAGCAACCCCTGCGCGCCCTCATCGTGGAGAAACTTCACCCATTGGTATCGGACGTCGATCTCAATGGGCGCTATCCCCGGGATTTTCTCCGGGAACTAGGTTTAGCCGGGCACTATTCCAGCCGGGAAACAGGACCGGCAAACCGAGCGCACCGCAACCTCTGGCTCATCGAAGAGGTGGCTGGCGCCTGCAACTCCACCGCATTCGCCCTGTGGTGCCACCTTACCGGACTAACCTACGTCCAAGAGGGTGAAAGCAACTATTTAAAGGAAACTCTTCTCAACAAGCTGGAAAGCGGGCAAGTACTCTGTGGCACCGGCCTCTCCAACGCCATGAAGTTTTACGCGGGATTGGAGTCGCTCAAGCTGCATGCCCAACGGGTTGCGGGAGGATACCAATTCAGCGGCATCCTCCCCTACATCTCTAACCTAGCTAACGACCATTGGTTTGGCTGCGTGGCGGAAGTGGATAAGCAGCAACGAGTGGCCGCGTTTATTCCTTGCGATCTCCCTGGTTTGACCTTGTCGGAACGGCAGGGCTTTATGGGATTGAACGGCACCGCCACCTATCATTGTCGATTTGTTCAGGCCTTCGTTCCAGACCACTACGTCATCAATCATGACGCTGACGCCTTAGTAAAGCGGGTTCAACCAGGCTTCATTCTCACGCAGGTAGGAATGGGGCTGGGGTTGTCGGAATCCATTATTAAAGGAATAGAGCGATTGTCAAAAAAGACCGGGCACAGCAATCACTACCTCCCCCAGCAAGCGGAGCCTCTTCGCGAGAGACTGCAAACAATTCGAATCCAGGCATATCGAGCGGCGGAATTCAATAATGCCGACGGCTCAAGCGTCCGGGAAATAATGGCTATCCGACTAGACAGCGCGTACTTAGCCTTGGACGCCGCCCAAGCGGCAATGCTGCATATTGGCGGCGCGGCCTATCTACGCCAAAGCGCGGCGTCGCGGCGGCTTCGCGAGGCCTATTTCGTCGCCTTGGTCACCCCAACTGTCAAACATTTGGAAAAGCTGCTGCGGGCACCGGAATCATGCCTATTATAATAAAACGAGGCATGCCACCCTTTCGCGCCCGGGAATGCCGCCTTGGCCGCGGCAGCGAATCCGCGCCCACAGCATATCGGGCCGAACCTGCCTTTTCCGCCAAAAGGTCATAAGAGGCACTGGCTAACACGCCACAGCAGCCGCCTGTCAACGTGATAAAACCAGCACATCTTCCATGACGCGGGAAAATCCCCGCCCATACCATGCTGGCGGCATCTCGGCACTTCCTCATGCGAAAAAACGCCAAAATTCATGCCAAACCTTACGGCGAAAGTTGCCGCGGGCACATTACAGCCAACCAGCATTCGACGTTAGGGTTGTTGCTCATGCCTCGACTAGTCTCGGCCCTGATACCCAAGGTTCCCACCAAGCATAATCCCGTCTTGATAAAGGGGCGGCTTGTTCCGGAATAGTGACCTGTCTAGTTCCGGCCCTCGCTTTCATCCCCACAAAGCGATATATTATTGGCTACAAATATATCTGATTCTTCAGCAAACATAACGCTGTAGTCTGAAACTCTGGAGGAATGGCCATGTCTTACGATGAGCAATTAGCCATGATTCGCGATAGCAGGCTTGTCAGTTCTCCCATCCCCGTCTCGAATCGCCTACCCATTTCCAGTCTCTCTGAATACCGCCGTGTCTATTCGCAATCCCTCGCGGAATTATCCCAATATTGGACTGAAGTCGCGAGCCAACTAGAATGGTTTTCCCCATGGACATCCGCGATGGCAGGAACCTTGCCGGAGGTTGACTGGTTTAAAGGAGGAACCAGCAATGTGAGCGTCAATTGTATTGACCGCCACGCCAAAGTTAAGCCGAACGCCACTGCCCTTATCGCCCTCACCGAAGAAGGAGGCGAGCACCGCTGGACTTGGGGGCAATTGCTGGACGCCACCGCCCGGGCGGCCAGCGCCATGCGGCAAATGGGGATCAAAAAAGGTGACGTAGTCGCCATTTTTCTTCCCAACCTATTGGAAACGGTAGCGGCCGTGCACGCCTGTTTCCGTATTGGCGCCATTTATAATGTTATCTTTTCAGGATTTTCGTCCAAAGCGCTCTTAGACCGGCTACAAGATACCGAGGCTAAACTCGTTATCACCGCCGATGAATCGGTTCGCCGTGGCCGCGCACTGCCGCTTAAAGCAAAGTTGGACGACATTATTGATCAAGTTCCCAGCGTTGAGCACGTGGTGGTGGTGCGTCGCACAGGCGGGAGCATACCCATGCAATCTGGCCGCGATATAAGCTGGGAAGCGTTTTTGGCGGGAGCGCCCGATCTGGCGGACCCAGAGCCGATTGAAGCCAATGAGCCCGCCTTTATTATTTACACCTCGGGAACCACCGCCAAGCCCAAGGGGCTTGTGCATAGCGGCATGGGGTTTCTGGTGGGGACCGTGCATAACGTCCAATACTCCTTGGACTTGGCCCCCGACGACATTTATTGGTGCACGGCCGACGTTGGGTGGCTCACCTTCCCCATCTTTGAACTGGTGGGAGGATTGGCGTTCGGCGCCACTTATGTTCTCTATGATGGAGCGCTCGACTACCCTGACGCCGGGCGATTCTATGACATTATTAGCCGCTATCGCGTCAACAAAGTATTTACCGCCCCTACCGTGCTGCGCTCTCTCGCACGCCATGGGGACGCGTTGTTGGACCGTTACGATATTTCCCGGCTCGAGCGCCTCGCCCTCGTGGGCGAACCCTTGGACGCCCACACCTGGCAATGGGTCTATGACAAACTGGGTAAATCGCGCATGGAGATTAATAATACCTACGGCCAGAGCGAAACCGGAAGCGCCTGGACCTCCAGCATCGTTGGAGCCACACCGGCTAAGCCCGGTTCATGCGGAATGCCCTTGCCCGGGCATGGCTGCTGCGTCGTCGATGACGAGGGGCAGGCGCTGTCCCCCGGAGAAGTGGGCCAGTTGGCCATCACCACCCCGTTTCCCACCCTGGCCCGAACTATCTGGCACGACCCTGAACGATACCGCAACGTCTATTTTACTGTCCCGGGCCATCCGCACTGGTACGCAACCCATGATGCCGCCGTTTTAGATGAAGACGGACACGTTTGGGTGCTGGGACGCGTCGACGACGTGATTAACGTGGCGGCACACCGTCTCTCGACGATGGAAATGGAAAGCGCCGTGCTGGAAGTGCCGGAAATAGCGGAGGCAGCCGTCGTGGGAATCCCCGACCCTATCAAGGGCGAAGTCCCTGTCGCCATCGTCACCACCCGCACGGTCGTGCCGCCCGAAGTTCTAGAAGGAGCGGTGGCCAAAGCCATCACCGAGCAAATCGGGCCAATTGCCCGACCTCACGCGGTGGTGGCGGTGGACAATCTGCCAAAGACGCGTTCCGGAAAAATTGTCCGCCGCCTATTAAAGGAGTTGCTCGTCGGGCGCACCGAACTCGGGGACGTGAGTGGTGTGGAAAATGTGGAGATACTCGAGACCCTAAGACAAGAACTACAAGAACGACTCTAGCCGCTAAGCCGCTGGGGAAGGCCGCGCCCACTGCGCCGCCTTCCCCATTGGCGGCGTTTTCGATGTTTGACATGCCCATGGCCAGTCCTCACTAATCTCACCTGACTCATCCGCCTGCCTCGGACGCGTTTTCCCATAATCCAGCACGACAAAAACTTGAAATCCAATCAAGGATTGTTAGAACCCCTGTCGAATATCTGTTACAAGGCGACGGATAGATGGAGCTGGGATGAAAATGAGCGCGTTTTCGCGCCCTTCAACCAGAATTTTTCTCGCGAAAGGGATGTGATCATTATCCGATTACGATGGATTGCACTAGAATTGGGAGCCACAATAGCCATGGCGGGGGTTCTCTCAGTGCCGGCGCTGGCGGCCGGCCACCATGACGACCATGGCTCGCACCATGAGCGGCATTCAAACCACGACTCCAGAAACAATCGGCATAAAGAGAATGAGCACCAAGACCGGCTAAAGGTAATCCAGAGCAGAGGGCATGTGACGGCGCCGCAGGCGGCCCAGCTATCGAACATAACATTGCCGCAAGGAACCGCCTCCAGCGTATTTAGTCAAGGAGCGCCCTACACCATCTATACGGTGCGCCTGGTAGGCCCACACGCCCATTGGTCCGGCACAGGGTCCTTGTCGATTCAAGATAATGACGGCACCCTATCTACGCCGGCGGATCTCTATTATCTTGCATTTCAGCGCGGAGACCACTCCCCCAACCCCTTCAGCGGCGATACCGCCCCGTATAACGCCACCACCGTGGGGCAATCGTCCAGCTTCTCCGTGTCGTTCGTGCGCGGCAAGGCTCAATTTGCCGTATTCAACGCCCAACAGGGGTCGGGGCCGGTCAGCATCACCGTTAACGATTCGGCGCTAAATCAAAGCAAGACGGTCTTTTACCCTGATGTCCAAACCAGCACCACATCAACGGGGACTTCCGGCATCACCTCAAACGTGACAGCGGCAACGACGGAAGCGGCCGGCGCGGCGCAAGCCATCACCTTTACCGTCACTGATTCCACCGGAAGCCCATTGTCTGGGGCCACAGTGACCTTTGGCGTCACCGGCTCTCTAAACGCGTCTGACTTAAGCGCGTCATCGGCCACCACCGACAGCAGTGGACAAGTAACCGTCAGCTACACCGACACCCATGCGGGAGATACGGGCACAGTCACGGCCACATCCAACGGCGCGACTGGCGCCACTGCTGCGCTGACGGTCGTGGCAGCCGCCCCCAGCCAAATCGCCTTGAGCCCAACGGCGGCACAATCTCTCTCCACCGCTTCGGCAACCGTGGATTATACCCTGACGCTCGAGGACCAGTACGGCAATGCCGTTACGGGCGGAAGCGATGCTAGCGACCAAGTTGCCGTCACCCTGACTCCCGGCGCTATCGCCGACGGCGGCTCGCTCAGTTTGTCCGGCGCATCACCAAGCGCTGCCGACACTAGCGCCTCCGTATCAATCACGGCAACGTTGTCGGGCGGCATCGCCAGCTTCACCTACACCGCCCCCGCCACTCTGCCCACCGGCGGCACCGGCACGATTGCTGTGAGCGATACCACCAACACCGCTATCTCGGTAACCAGCGCCAGCGATTCCATTAGCGATTAGCTCGACCGTTACACACATAGCCGCCCCAATGCGGGCGGCTTCTTTTTCATGGGCTGCCCCATTAGCCGTCTTATTTATCTTCCGACACAGTCTCCCGCGCGCCACGGCGGCCGCATTGACGAACCGATGGCGCGATCTATACTGTATACGGTATCGCCTTAAGCGCTAAGAGCCTTTTGTCGATGCCAACAAGGACTATCAATGAAAGAGGGAGTCGCAATGAAGCTGGTATTCGAGACCGACGATTTAGACGCATTTTTAGAAGAGTTGGCCACAGTCGATTTCCATTCCTCCCCGGTTAAGGAAAAAATCGCGGAGATCCAATCACGCGCCGCCAGCGATGAAGAACAGGCCAAGATAGCCTTTGAATATGTTCGCGATGAGATACATCACTCCTTTGACTTGGATAGCGACATTATCACCATTTCCGCGTCAGAGGCTTTAACCCACAAAGAAGGAATATGCTTCGCCAAGTCCCATCTACTGGCCGCCCTTCTCCGAGGAATGGGGATCCCCACCGGCTTTTGTTATCAACGGGTTACACGCAAAGGATCGCCCGAATCCGGGTATGCGCTGCATGGCCTCAATGCGGTGTATCTGCCCAGCCGCAAAGTTTGGTTCCGCCTCGACCCCAGGGGAAATAAGCCGGGCGTCGACTCGCAATTCAGTATGACTCCCGAGAAACTGGCCTACCCTATTCGAGAAGAGATGGGCGAGGTTGACTATCCCAACGTCTTTTCAAAACCTTTGCAAGAGGTCATCGCATCCATGCGTGATTCCCGCGACTGCCACCAATTATTTACCAAGCGTCCCGAAACATTAACCATTTAATGTGACGCTTGCCCTCTGTCGACATGGGCGTTTTCTTAAAGGTTTGGTGACCGTTACGCGATAGGCATTGGCGAGGCGGCGGACACTGCGGGAACGATGACCTCTACGGTGCGCCGCTACAGCTGTCACTGGATGACTAGGCTTCCGACGGCTTACGACGCCATAATCTGGCGCGATGGCGACCGCAGCGGTTTCAACGCGGCCGAACCAGTCATCAGACTACTACCTATGCGTCGGTATCCGGCCATGACGCGGAGCCCTTCCCAGGGTCCACATGGCTAATCTTAGCTTCTGACGGGCGGCCCATGCCCACCCTTTGCCGGGGCAATATCCCGCGTCCCCGCAGCTTCCACTATGGTGTATCGCGTTTTCTCGCTCCCCATATTTCTGTCTCTAGCTTAAATTTGTTTTATATATGAAATTTCTATTTATATTGACAATAATTGATTGGGTCACTAAGCTGAGTAATATCACTCACCAATGTTATCCAGCAGCGTCGTTGGGGAGGCGGTTGACGATGGGACAAGTTCTGGAAACCGGAATTGCCATGGGCAGCTTATATAGCTTAATGGCTTTAGGCATGGTGCTCATTTTCCGCACCACTAATGTCGTCAACTTTGCCCAGGGCGCCATGGCCATGATGTCAACATACATTGCCTTCGCATTTTTGACCTCGCTGCATTGGCCCGTGTGGGCGGCGCTAATAGCCGCGATGGCCAGTTCCTTAGCCTTGGGAGCTTTGGTGGAACGGGTGTTTATCGACCATTCCAGCCGGCCTTCGGCACCTATCGCGTCACTAATCATCACCTTGGGCTTGTACTCCGTTCTAGAAGGAGTGGCTACCATCATTTGGGGGGCCAACCCTACCGCTTTCCCCTGGACGCTAAACGGCATCTTTTGGCACCGCGGCCACCTGGTGGTCTCCACCAATGACGCCGCGACATTTGCGGTGACCCTCATATTAGTTGTGGGCCTATTCGCCCTGTTACGCTGGACCCGCATAGGCCTGGCGATGCGGGCCATGGCCCAAGATGCCTCCACCGCTCAATTAATGGGCATCTCGTTAGCAAAAATCTCCTCCTCCACTTGGGCATTAGGCTCAGCCTTAGGGGCGGTTTCCGCGCTCTTTTTGCTGCCCATTACCTATTTACAGCCCACGATGATGGACACGGCCTTGCTGTTGGCGTTTTCAGCCGCCGTGCTCGGTGGGTTTTCCAATCTTCCCGGAACCTTGCTGGGCGGACTCATCGTGGGAGTGCTGGAAAGCCTGGTGGGGGTCTATGTGTCCAATCAACTGCAAAACACCGTGGTGTTTGCCCTGATTATTGTCGTGCTGTATCTGCGCCCCCAGGGATTGTTGGGCCGCCATGACATAAAAAAAGTATGAGGAAAGGGACCCGTCATGAAAAGATGGATTTACCCTCGTGGCGTCATTATTCTCGCGATTATCCTGGCAATCGCATTCCCTTTAAAGTTTGGGACCAGCTATAGCCAATACACTCTGGACCTCATTTTAATCTACGGACTTTTGGCGGTGGGCCTCATGATCGCCGTCGGCTACGCGGGCCAGGTATCGATTGGCCAATCAGCCTTTATGGGGCTGGGCGCTTACCTGGCGACCATTTTGACAATCAATGACCATTGGTCCTTTTGGCTCGCCCTGCCTGTGGCCGCGATTGGCGCCGGTCTGTTTGGATACGTTATCGGGATCCCGGCCTCGCGTCTGGAAACGGTCTATTTTTCCGTGTTAACTCTCGGCTTAGCCGCGGCCCTTCCCGAAGCACTCATTCAACTCACGTCCGTGACTAACGGCTACGCTGGCTTAACCCCGACCTACCCCACCTTTTTCGGCATCCCGCTGCGGACCAACGCCTCCTTTTATTATGTTGCCCTCGCCATTTTAGTCATTCTCTTATGGGTGGCCCACAATTGGATATCCGGCAATGTGGGCCGTTCCTTGGTCGCGGCCAGGGAAAGCCCTTTGGCGGCGCAGGCGTTGGGCATTTCCGTCGCCCAAGTAAAGGCTCTCGCACTGGGAATCAGCGCTTTTTACGCGGCGGCAGCCGGCGTCCTGCTCGCCTTCCTCAACCAATACGTCACTCCTGACAATTTTTCCGTAACCGAGTCCTTCACCTTTCTGGCCATGGTGATTGTTGGCGGAATGAACTCGGTTTGGGGGGCACTCATTGGGGCGGCGCTTTTTACCGTTCTGCAGCCGCTGACGGCCAATCTGCAAGCGCTGCAGCAGGTAATCATCGGCGCCGTCATGATTGTGGTCATGAAGTTTTTACCGGACGGACTTTGGTCATTGGGACGCCGGACAGCCCGGCTGACGCGGTTGTGGGGAGAAGGACGCCTACATGCTGAACGTTAATGATTTGACCGTGACATTTGGCGGCGTGGTGGCCGTGGACCACCTCTCCTTTGACGTGGCTGCTGGACAGATTTTCGCCCTCATTGGGCCTAATGGTGCCGGCAAGACCACCGTCTTCAATGCCATATCGCGTTTTTATCCCGCGTCCGGGACGATCTTTTTTCAGGGCAGTAACCTCATGAAAGTCCCCCCACACCGCATCGCCCAACAAGGGATTGCCCGCACCTTCCAAAATATCGAGCTGTTTCACAGCCTCACGGTGATGGACAATCTGCTCCTAGCCGCCCGCGGCCACCACCCTGCCCCCTGGTATCAAGAACTGGTGCGCTCGCCCGGGGTTGGGCGGGCGGAACGACAGGCCCGCGCGCGCGTCGACGAAACACTAGCTTTTTTAGGGCTGGAAAAGATAGCGCGCTCGTCCATCGGCCAGCTTCCTTTCGGCACCCTCAAAACGGTGGAACTGGCGCGGTGCCTGGTGATGGATCCAACCATGATTATGTTGGACGAGCCGGTAGCGGGAATGAACGCGGAGGAAAGTCTGGCTTTGGCCGACATCATTGTTCGCATACGCGACAGCCTTCATCTAACCATTTTGTTGGTGGAACACGACATGTCGGTGGTGATGCGAATCTCCGACCACATTGTCGTGATGAATTTTGGAAAAAAGCTTGCCGAGGGGGATCCGGAATATGTTCGCAATCACCCCGAAGTGATAGAGGCCTACTTGGGAAGGGAGGACACCGAACCTCGTGCTGAAGCTTGAGAATGTTTTCGTCGCCTATGGGCACATCCAAGCGGTAAGGGGCATCTCATTGACGGTGCCCGACCATTCCGTAGTGGCGCTGCTAGGGGCCAACGGCGCCGGCAAAAGCACGGTGCTGCGGGCTGTTTCAGGCTTGGTCAAACCACGCGAGGGGAATATTTGGTACAAAGAGGAGCGTTTAACCCGCCTTCGCCCTCCGCGCATTGCCGCGCTTGGCATTATCCATTGCCCGGAAGGCCGGCACGTGTTCACCGATCTTACCGTAGACGAAAACCTTATCATTGGCGGCTACGCACGGCGCGACAAGGCCTCCCTGAGGCGCGACCGCGATTGGATTTTAGGCCTGTTTCCCGCCCTAGCGGCGCGCCTTAGACAACGGGCGGGAAATCTCAGCGGCGGAGAACAGCAAATGCTGGCCATTGGCCGCGCCTTGATGGGCGCCCCACAAGTTCTCCTATTGGATGAGCCCAGTCTAGGAGTCTCCCCCCGCATTGCCCATTTAATCGCGCAAGTGATAGGCCAGATACGAAGTCACGGCACTGCCGTTCTGTTAGTGGAGCAGAATTCCGCCATCGCCCTATCTGTCGCCGATTATGCCTACGTGCTGCAAACCGGCCAAATCCGCCTGCAGGGAACGGCGGAAGAACTTCGCCACAACAAGGAGGTGGAGGCGTCATATCTGGGATGACAAAATCTAAACCCGCGAGCGCCGCGAGCGGACGAGGCCCGCCTTAAGCGTATCAACCCGCCCACTTATCACCCCATTAAAAAGGAGGATCCGGAAATGAAACATCGTCCCATCGCGTTGATGGCCGCTGCGGCGGGAGCCGCGTTAATCGCCAGCATCGGCTCGTTCGGCCAGCCACAGGCTAATGCCGCGACCGGCGCCACCCCCGGGGTCACGTCGACTGAAATTACCGTCGGCGCCACCACCCCGTTCGCGGGGCCGGCGGCCGCCTATTCGCAAATTAACGAAGGCACCATGGCCTATTTCGACTATATTAACGCTCACGGGGGAGTCCACGGCCGCAAGATTCACTACATCATGCTTAACGACAATTACAACCCGGCGCAATCGGTGGCCGATGCCCGGCAGTTGGTGCTGCAAACGGGCATATTTACCATGCTGGGAACTTTGGGAACGCCAACCACCTACGCGGAAAAGCCCTTTTTACAGCAAAACGGCATTGGCGATATTCTTCCCGAAACGGGCGGCTATGGCGTGGTCGTGCCGCGCCAACCCAACTGGTTCGCGGTCGAGCCCAACTATACGGTGGAAGGAGAATGGGACGCGCAAATGGCCATCAAGCGCTTCCATGCTAAAAAGATCGCCGTGTGGTATCAAGATGACGAGTTCGGCCAAGAGTTGCTGTATGGCTTGGAAAAGGGACTCGCCAAGGCGGGAATGAAACCAGCCATCACCGTGCCCTACGAAGTGACGCAAACCAACTTCACCCCCAACGCGCAAACCATGAACTCGGTCCACCCGGACCTGGTGATAACCTACGGGGTGCCGGGAACGGAAGCCGCCTATTTGGCCGCTCAGTACAAGCTCGGATACCACCCCACCGTTTTGTCTACCTATGTGGACAACGACTCGGTGATGGAGGCGCTGGCGGGCCCGGCCTGGAATGGCGTGTACACCAGCGGATGGCTGCAAGACTACTGGGAAAACACCCCCGCCGCTAAGCTATTTCGAACCGAGGTCCAAAAATACTACCCCAAGCTGCAAGATTACACGTTTGCGGAAGACGGTTGGGTCGATGGACAAATCTTTGTCCACGCCCTGCAGCTGGCTGGCCGCCACTTAACGCGCCAAAGCCTCAACAAGGCCATGCAAAGCATTCATAACTACCGCAACACCTTAGTGCTGGGCCCCGTCAACTATAGCGCCAGCAACCACTGGGGCTTCGACGGCCTCAATCTGGATCGGTACGTGGAGAAACACGGCAAATGGACCATGGAAACACTGTCGAAGGTTATAACGCTGCCCAATCCCTATTCCGTGCGCAATCCCTCACCACCGCATTTGCCGTAACATGACAAGACGGGCGAAGAAGGTTCTTCGCCCACTTTATTCTGCTGACAATTTCACAACTGGCCAATCCCGGCCGCGCAAGCGGCAAGGAGCCGCTGATTTAACCTCACCGACATCGCGCCTCGCGAACAATCGCGTCAAAGGCGCGTCAACAACAAGTCTCCAACGGGCACCACTCCCATAATCGGAGAAACGGCAGTCAAAATGGCGTGCATTTACGGGGAGTGGACAGCCAGCCTCTAAAATGTCAAATTAAATGGATTGGGACCTGTTTTTGACATTAATCGACAGCGAAGGGACCTGAGGCCATGGCGAAGTTAGTCATTTCATCCGAACGAGAGAGGGCCGTCAAACTTCGCCGATACGCCATACCATCGCTGGTTTCCGCCTTTGATGTCCTGCGTTATCTCAGTGACAAACGCCATAGCGAAGCCACCCTGGCTCAAATTAGTACGGCATTGAATTTAAACCGCAGTACAACATACCGGGTTTTGGCCACCTTTGAAACGCTCGATATTGTGGAGCATGATTTACAAGGACGAGTATATCGCCTCGGTCCCGAACTGGCCGTGTTGGGAGCACGGGCGGTCGTGTTGAACAACTTCTTTAAGCAAGCCGAGACCGTGATTAACCGCGCCGCCGAGATAACCCGCAACACAACACTGCTGGTGCAGCGGGTGGGCACGGATAAGATGGCGTACACCTTAAAGGCCGAGCCCGACGGCACCCTCCATTTAGGGGCCACGGTGGGCCAAGTTTTGCCCGTGACAGCCGGGTCTCACGGCAAAGTATTTTTAGCCTACATGTCTTCAGAGGAGCGCGACAAACTGCTGGCCGAGCATGGCTATCCTGCCTCCACCTCCTACACCATCCGCGATTCCGATGCCCTCTTACGGGAGCTGGAGAAGGTACGTGCGATAGGCATGGGCATTAGCTGGCAAGAGCATGTGGTCGGGGTATGTGGAGTCGCCGTTCCCATATTCCGAACGGACAGTGAGAACGTCAAAGCCTGCATATCCACCGTCGCCATGTCAGAGGTCACGCCTCCGGAACAACTGGCCGAATGGGGACGCCAGATTCAATCGCTTATCCTGGCGGAAAACTTAGGGGGAAAAGAGCCGTAAGGCCCTGGTTGGGCAATGGCAAACATATCGGGCCCATCATTTTCCCCAGAGTGCAGTGCGCGACTTTAACCACCCTAGGTCCAAATACGGCGCGTCACAAAACTCGGCCCAGTACTAGGTGCCGCGAACGGGTTCTGCCGTGATCCTCCCGTATCTCCCACTCCCTACGCGCCTTCGCCCATTACAAGCATCCAGTTAAAACTAACTCGACACGCCTAGCGACTCTTTGCCCGATGGCAGGAGCGGGCCAAGCACCCGCTCCCCCCTGTAAGGCTGCCGTTTTAATGCCGATCATCCTTTGGCAGACCCAGCACCCGCTCGGCAATCACATTGCGTTGAATCTCGGAAGTTCCCGCAAAAATGGTCTCAGCCCGCGATCCTAAAAAGGCGCGGTGCAGCAGTCCCGCCCCCACACTCTCCAATCCCTCGCTAAACGGCATGTGAGAGCCCAGAACCTCCATGGCCAGTTCGCCAAAACGCTTATGCATCTCGCTGTAATAGAGCTTAAGCATGGAAGCCTCCGGGCCAAGCTGGCTTTTTGTCTGCAACTGCGTAATCACTTGATAGCCGTGAAACCGCAGTACTTCAATTTCCGACCACAACGCCATGAGCCGCTGCCGGAAATAGCTGTCTTGAGCGGCGCTGCCCCCGGTTCCAGGCAGATCCCGAGCCGCCTGCAGCAAGGCGTCCATTTCCCGCATGTACTGGGCGTGGCGCCCCACAATCCAAGTCCCGCGCTCAAAGGACAAAATAGTATTGGCCACACGCCAGCCGTCATTAACCTGGCCCACCACATTTTCGAGAGCGGTGCGGGCCCCATCAAAAGTCACGCTGTTGAAATGCGCTTCTCCCGTCAATTGGCGGAGTGGCTCCACCTTGACCCCAGCCTGATGCATAGGCACCAGCAAAAAAGTGATCCCCCGATGTTTGGGAGCGCTGGCATCGGTGCGGGCCAGAACAAAGCACCAGTCGGCGAGATGGGCATACGACGTCCAAATTTTTTGTCCGGTAACCACCCACTCCTCCCCGACCCGCTCTGCCCGGGTGGTCAGAGAAGCCAAATCCGATCCCGCGTTGGGCTCCGAATAGCCTTGACACCAAATTTCCTCACCCGCCAATAGAGGCGGGATAAAGCGGCGCTTTTGAGCTTCCGTTCCTTCCACCAGCAGCGTGGGTCCCAACAGCCCTTTGCCCAATCCGTTAACACCGACGGGGGCATTAACCCGCGCGCATTCTTCCGAGAATATCACCTGCTCCAGCCAGGTCAGCCCCTGCCCGCCATAATTCTGCGGCCAGGACAATCCGGCATACCCGTGTTCCCACAGCGTGCGCTCCCACCACATCCCCAACTCCTCTTCCTCTTTGGCGGTTTGGGGATAGGGATGCCGCGACGTACCCCAACCGGGCGGCAGCACCGCTTGCAGAAACTGACGGGTGCGATCGCGAAAATCTTCCTGTTCTTTCCCGAATGCAATGTCCATAGCCGCTCCCCCCTAAGCCGTGCGCCCATCAATAACCAACTGCGCCATCAATTCCCGCATTTCCGGAGCTGTGCCCAGTTGCGAGGCAATCCGCCAGGCCCGCTTAAAGTACAAATGGGCATCGCCGTCCCAGGTAAAGCCGGTGCCGCCGTGAAGCTGGATGGCGTCACCCGTCACCCGCCGCGCCATGTCGGAGGCATAAGCTTTCGCCAAGGCGCTGTATAAACCAGCCTCGGGCCGATCCTCACTCACGCACCAGGCGGCATAACGGCTCGCCACCCGAGCACTCTCCAACAAAAGATAGTCGTCGGCGGCGGCATGCTTTACCGCTTGAAACCGTCCCACCGGATAACCAAATTGCTCGCGCACCTTTACATAATCCAGCGTTTGGGCAAATATCCGCTCGGCCGCCCCTAAGGCTTCGAGAGCCAGCGCGGTGCGCCCTACCTGGCAGGCCCAGTCCCAGACCGGCTCACCGGGCCAGATTTGCGCTTCGGGCTTAAGCTCCACATCGCGAAGCTCCACCAGGTCCAAAGGATAGGAACCATCAAGGCTCTTGAGCGGCATCACCTCAACACCCGGCTGGTGCGCGTCAACCAACCCTACTAAGGTGCCGGCGATGCTTTTTGACTGAATGGGAACCACCAGCACATCCGCGACCGTGGCAAAGGGAATAAAGGTCCGGCGTCCATGAAGGCGCAAACTTCCCTCACTCAAAAGCGCTTGTACCCCTTCTCCGCTCCAGGGCCGGGCGGGGCTTCCCCAGGCGACGCTGGCCAATATTTCTCCACCAGCTAAACGGGGAAGATACCAAGCCTTTTGCTCTTCGCTGCCAAAGCGCATTAACAGATCGGTGGCGACGTAGTTTTCCATCAAGGGATATGGCAGCAGCATTTGCCCGGCTGCTTCAAATATCAGGGCGAAATCCAGGAACGTGAGCTGACTCCCCCCCAACTCGGGCGTGGCCGCCGCCCCTAATACGCCCTGGGCCGCCAGTCTGGGGGCGATGGAGTGAGCGAATTGGGCACCCTCCGCATAACAGCCGCGGGCCGCGGCGGGACCAGCCACCTCCTGGAAAAAGCGCGACACACTCCCTTGCATCAGATATTGCTCTTTTGTGTAATCAAACTCCATACCTAATCCCCTTTCCCTTTAGTATTAAGCGTTCGTCACCAAGGCGGAAAAACGGCGCACTTCGGTGAGGAACCGGTCAGGATCCTCATACTGGCACCAATGGGAGAGCCCTGGCAGCACCCGGCAATAAAGCCCGGGGTTTGTCGTCTGCAAGGCCTCAGCCCAGGAATCGGCCGACGGCTGGCAAAATGGGTCGTTTTTTCCCCAGAGCATCAAAGTGGGGATAGAGAGCCTGCTCACTAAGTCCAAGGGCAGTACGCGCGGACGGCTTGCCCGGATGGTTCCCGGACTCAGGCGGGTGCGGAAAATATTGTGATAGATGAGATAGACCGTTTGCGCATCGACAGACTCGGGATCGCACAGATGAAATCGCGCTAGGTTGCGGCGCACCACCGCCACCCGGTCAGCGAAACCAAAGTGGGGCAAAAACCGCTCCTCATGAATGGGCTGATGACGGGCGGGGTCGCCGGTGCGGCCTACGAGGGAGACTAAAAGGGCCGCTTTAGCCAGGAAGGGATGCTCAGCCAGCAAATACACGGCCAGATAAGCGCCAAAGGAATAGCCGCCTAGCATGGCGCATCGCGGCGCAATCTGCTCAATGGCGGCCTTCAGGACCCGTAAATAGTCGGGCCAGGAGAAGGCTTCCGTGTCCCAGTCGCTTGACTCCCCAAATCCCGGTAAATCCAAGAGCCAAACATCCGACTCCTGGCGCAACCCTCCAAGATTATTCCACCAGTGGCTCCAACTGCCATAAGCGCCATGCAGCAAAACCATAGTCTCTCCCGGACCCGGCACATGCACGGCATGGATGGCCGTCTTCCCCACTTTTATCGCCTCATGCCGCAATCCCAGAGACTGTTTCATCCGGGCCAGGTCCTCCAGCGTGCGCATTAGGCCAAGGGCGGGCGCGGCTTGTGGATGGCGCTCGCTCACATAGCGGATGGCGTCATTGAGAGACCAGTCCTCTTCCAGCAAATAGGCGCACGCCACGGCGGCGGTGCGCGAAAGCCCCGCCTGACAATAGATCCCCACTATCTCACCTTGTTCCACCCGCCGCTTAACTTGGCGGGCGGCGGCGCTGAGCATGGCGTGCTGCCCAAATTCCAAGTCTTGCAGGGGAAAATAATCGCAAGGCACGGGATAGGGAGGTGGTGCCGATTCCGCCCGCAGGTCCATCAGCCGCGTGACGCCAGCGGAAACCATAGCGGACCATTCTCCCGCGTTGCCAAGCCAAACATTTTCCATGAGTTGCCGCATAAGTCTCCCTTCACCCGCGTTTTTATTGGACGACACGATCGTTCTGGCCCTCCCCAAAGGTCCATGCCAGCACGGCCCGGCCAGTCACGGCGGGTGCTTCGCCGCTGCCCAGAACGCGGACGTCAATCACGGCCCGCCAGTCGCCGTCGTAAGGCTCTACGGAAGCGATCGAGCCCCACACCTGCAGGGTCTGATTCGGTTCCACCACCGCGCGAAACCGAACCCCATACTGCTCCAAACGGGATCCCAGCGGGGCCGTTTGCCGAATGGCGCCAACGGCCAGACCCATGATGAGCATGCCATGGGCAATCACTCCGGGAAGACCTAAAGAGCGGGCATAGTCATCGTCATAATGGATGGGGTTGTAATCACCGGAAGCACCGGCGTAGCGCACCAACAGCTCCCGGGTAATGGGCAAGGCAAATGGCCCCAGCGTCTCCCCTGCCTTCCACATCACGTCACCCCCTCGCCCACAAAAAATACAGAACGGGAACGAAAGGCCAGATCACCATTAGCATGCTGCCCTTCAGCCCCTATGGTGAGGATGGTCATAACACCCCGGCTGCCCTCGCGAACCCGCACATCATCCAGCCAAGTGGTCACGGCAATGCGGTCGCCCGCGCATATGGGCGCGCCATACCAGAATTCCTGCTCGCCATGAATAACCCCGGCTTTGGGCATCACCAGACCAGGAGGCGGATTGCGCTGAAGGCAGACGGAAAAAGTGGGCAGCGCCACTAAGCCCCCATATCCCGCCCTCCTGGCACTATCCTCATCCCGATAAATGTCCGCCGATTCTCCTAGTGTCTCCGAGAATTTCCTCACTTCACTGTTGTCAACATGGTTGATTACGGGCGCGGAACGCTCCCCGATTCGCCCGCGGTCATATTGAAGCATGCCTCACCTTCTTCTATTCGGAATCGCTGGCCCACTCCCGCAAGGTTTTCTTCAGCACTTTGCCGACCCCGTTGCGGGGAAGAGAGTCGACCACCATAATATGGCGAGGAACCTTGTAGTGGGCCAGAGTTGTTCTAGCGAAGGCAATAACCTCCTCCTCGTCAATGGGTCGGCCCGAGCGGGGGACAACAAACGCCAGCGGCTCCTCCCCCAAGCGTTCTGAAGGCACCCCAATGACGGCCGCTTCCGCGATGGCGGGGTGTCGCAGCAAAACCTCCTCGACATCGCGGGGATAGATGTTGTAGCCGCCGCGAATAATGAGATCTTTCTTGCGGTCGACAATACTGAGATACCCGTCGGCGTCCATCCGGGCCAGGTCGCCGGTGGCAAGCCACCCCTCATCCAGCACCTCCTCCGTGGCCTTGGAGTTGCGGTAATATCCCGGCGTGATATTATCGCCCCGCACCCACAACTCCCCCACCTCTCCAGACGGCATGGCATTTCCACCCCTGTCGAGAATGCGCGCTTCCACCCCGGATACCAGCACACCCACCGTCCCCGGCTTTATCGGCATTCCCCGGCGATGCCCGCTGACTACGGGAGCCGCCTCCGAGAGTCCGTAGCCTTCTAAAACATCCGCGTGGAAACGCTCCTGAAATGCCTCAATCAGGGTAACGGGACAAGGCGCCGAACCTGAGGAAACTGTCTCGAGACTGGAGAGATCATACTGAGAAGCGAGCGGACTGGTGACCATGGCATATAGCATGGCTGGTACCGCGGAAAAGGTTCGCACCCGATGGCGTTCAATGGCGGCAAATACCTCTTGGACCTCGAATTTGCGAAAAACCACCACGGAGCCCCCCACCATGGCGGTGATGGTGCTGACGGTAAAGCCGAAAATGTGGGCTAAAGGCAAGACTCCCAACGTCACGGAGCGGTCGCCAAGGTCGGAACTCTCCCGTACTTGCCGGGCATTGGCATAGAGGTTTTTATGTGTGAGCATAACCCCTTTGGGAGTTCCCGTCGTTCCCGAGGTATAAAGAATCACGGCAATGTCTCCCTCGCTCACCGCACCCAATTCATGGGTGGCAGAGGGGAGTCTAAAATCATTGGCCCGAAGAAACCCGGGCGGCCCGTCATCCACCGACCACAAGTCGGGGGCGCGTCCGCTCTTCTTCACCGCCTCAGCGATTTTCTCCGCGGTCACGATGTCGGTAAAGATGGCGCGGGGCTCCGCGTCCTCAATAATATGGGTCATCTCTTCCACACCCAGCATAAAAAGGACCGGCACCACAATGGCGCCAGCCAGCATCACGGCTTGGTAGATGAAGAGCACTTCTGGCCGGTTGGGCATCGACACCAACACCCGGTCCCCGGTTTTCAGCCCCCGTGCTGTGAGGATGCGGGCCAGCTGTTCCGACTCGTTTAAAACCTCCCGGTTGGTATAGACGCGATGGCCATCATAAAGATAGGGGTACTCCCCGAACTCTCTGACATTGTCCGGCAAGACTCGGGTCAAAATTTCCACTAGAAGACCTCCCCCGGCAATAATGGGTCATGTCACTAGGGCCACCTTAACGATCGACAGGCTACCGACCGTCCGGTCGGTAGATATACCATAACGCTTTGTATGGCAACCATCAACCTAAATTTCACTTGGCAACTAATCGTTTTACACAACCCTCTAAAACAAGCCTGGCGATAAGTTTCCTGCCGGAGTGGGAGGGCGCACGCTGTGATACATCTTAGCCAAGGAGATGAGATGGCATTTCGGCAACCATGCTCGGCGTATGAGTGTTGGTCCATCCATCGCCTGTTAACGAGCTGGGAATATGGGTCACCCTATGGCTTATCTGGCAGAAGCCCTGACTGCGGCAACTAACACAATCACGGCGAGCAGATTATGGCTATGGACTTTCCGTCCCCCCGGGGCGGACAGTCCTCAAATCGAGGCGTTGCTTACGATAACTAAACGCTCCTTCAACATTAGGCTATTTGCAATCTATGGTTGAATGGTCACCTACCCCGTCACCAGGGACTCAGCCCGTTTTGTGCAAAACCTGGTTGGAATATTGGTGCCACTCGCAGGTCGTTAATGCACATACGGGCTGGTGACTCAGCAGAGCATTCGCTCAAATGTGCATTGTTGTGATTGGAGTCGATAGGCCTCGGCCGAAGCCCGATGACGCCGTACGCCTATCTGTTGGATTACCAGCTCCCTCTGAAATTGACCTCTATAAGGGCAGGGAGGCGAGCGACTTGTCCTCGGTGCCACTGACGCACCGAGGGTGTCACACGACTGATTTAGGTGAAGTTGCCACTTGCATCAGAGGTGTGTGCTGATCGCGCACGACGGCCCGGACCACTGCGCTGCGCAGGTAACCGGGCCACTTGCCCGAGGCGTGCGGCCGTGTGCGTGACGGCGCGGTGCCCCAATCACTGATGGCGGCCCGGGCAGTGGGAGGAGCGGCGGCCACGGTTGGACTTATCAGGGATTGCTCAGCCAACAAGAGTATTCGATCGCGAAGAGGTGGCTATAAGGGGATTCGTGTCCTATTGTCGCATTGGTGGTGACGGGATTCCTTCCTTAGGAACAACGGCAGACGGGTCGTGGTCAGTTCATCGTCTTGCTAACCGATCGAGGAGGGGCTTTCCTGCTCCGGTGTTTCGCGGATGATTGGGGGGTAGGACAAAGATCATCCGGATGTCGCCCGGGGAGATTCTCAGGGTAACCCGTAGGCAGGACGCACGGCAGTGAGCCAATGTAAAAGGGCACATTCGATAAGGAAGTTGTAACTGCTTGCGATAAATCTACAATTATGTCTAATAGTATGGTATCATGCGTGTAGGTGATAGACCCATGGACGAACAGTTTGTCAGTATTGGCAAAGCCGCGAAGATGCTCGGGATGAGTATCGAAGGGCTCCGGAAATGGGAACGCGAGGGACGATTGATTCCCGTGCGCACATTG
>JAJYTS010000019.1 GCA_021792935.1 Bacillota bacterium
TTGAAACCTTGGCGCAAATTTGGTCAGAGCGGTGATATTGGTAACGACCCAACCCGAGCCAATTCCCTGCCTAGGGTATTTCTTTCGGACTTATCGCGCCCGCTCCTGTTTACAAGGGGGCTGCCCAACAGCAGCCCCGCCTTTTCACGTTTGGGTGAGGGACTTAGGATGAGTCCCGCGACTGAAAATAGGGTCGCAATTCCGCCGCTAATTCTTCCGGGTAAAGAGTGGTAAAGGGATCGTCATACAACTGGCGGATCGATGATACATCCGGGGAATGAAGAGTGGGGTTGACGGTTCCCCGAAAAGAAACGCGGGCGTGAACCCAGGTGCGATCATCCATTGATTGGCCGGGGAAAAAACCGATGTTGAAGGAATAGAGATGGGTGTCTCCCATGTAGCTGAGAATGCGAATCAGCCCTTGGCAAAAGTCGTGGATATCCTCGGTGGTCAGTTCCAAGATGCTGAAGCGGTGGGGGAACAAAGCCTCAATGTCGCCAATGAAGCTGAGCGGCACAAATGGGACCACCCATTCCACCGATTCGGTGCGGCCCAGATACCGTTCGCCCTGCGCTTTTTCCTCTTTCAGCAGATCCTCCCAAAAGATGCGGCCGGTATTTTGATAATATTGACGGGCGGCCTCAATCTGTCCTTGCAGCCAATTTCCCGGCCGCTCCGTGGAATAGATTTGAAGATGCGGGTGAACCAGACTGGCGCCAGCCATGGGCATATAGTTGGCGGCGATAAGGCCATAGGCGATGTGGCGTTCGACGCGGCGCACCTGTGAGAAATATTCGATGGATACATTTAATGCATCTTCCCATTGCTGTGCGCTAAAATTTTCTGGGCGCACCAAATGAGCTTGTGTCACCACCGTCACCGCACTATGCGCATCATAGGGGGAGAGGTTGGGAAATACCAAGGCCTCGCCGCGGGAAAACCGCCCCTCTGGGCAAATATCCGCAGGAAATTTTGGCGTCACCCGCAAAATTGCCTCAGGACAGAATGGGCAGCCATGGGCGAGAGATGCCGCGTTTAGGGCGTCCAAATCCAGGACGGGACGTTGTCCCCCGGCAAAATGCGCAATTCGTCCGCTAAACCCTGTCAGCGGATCCAGCCGGATTTCGCTGGGAATGGTGATGGGGGCGTAGTCATTGCGCGGGTCGAGAAGCCGGGTTTCTCTCGGGATTCGTTCGAATCGCATGAGCCTTGCTCCTTTCTTGATGGATCCTCTCCAGTATCCCATATACGGACGAAATCTTGACCATTGCCGGGGGGATAGGCTAATTGGCCCTTAAGACGTGGTACCCTCTCGGTCTCTCGTTACAATGAAAGATGATGACGCGGGAAGGGGAAGGGTCATGGCGGTGGGGGGCCAACGGCGGCGGTTAAGACGGTTGTGGCTGGCTAGTCAGTTTTTGGCTCTATTGGTCATCAGCTTCGGCATGGGGGAGACGTTAACCCGCCAGTCCATAATTTTGGCCGTCCTTTTTATTTTAGTGGTTTTGGCACTGGTCACGTGGCGGATGAGTCCCCATTACCGGTTGATGGTGGGGATTGCGGCGATTGCCCTGGTGGGGATTGGGGCTCTGGATGTTTCCTTCCCGGTGTCACTGGTGCTGGCGGTCATGGCTCTTTTTCTCCTATCGTTTACCGTTCAAACCTGGCTCTCTCCCACCATGATGGCGTTAATATTCGTGAGTGAGGTGTGGAGCCGCCATCTTGCCCTGACTTCAAGGCTCGCCGCGTCAGGCGAAGTGCTGGTCATGGCGCTATCCTTTGGGATGCTGGCGCAGCGCCACAAACAATTTGAACGCGAACGCCGGGATCTTTCCTCCACCAGCGGGGAACTGTCCCAGACCCTCATTCAGGTAGAATATTTGGCATTTCATGATGCGCTGACGGGGCTCCCCAATCGCCGGCTTTTAACCCGCAGGCTGGAAGAAAGCGTAGAGCGGGTTGAGGCCTGGGGAGGGTGTCTCGCGGTCGGCTTTATCGATTTAGATCACTTTAAGGCGGTGAATGACCGCGGAGGACACGCCCTGGGAGATCGCGTGCTTAAAGCGGTTGCGGCCACCATTAGTCGAGCTTTGCACGCCAGCGATGTGTTAGGTCGCCAGGGCGGTGATGAATTTATTCTCATTTTGAACTCCGTTTTCAATGAAGAGGAGGCCCGTGGCCGTTTCGAGGAAATCCGCCGGTTGCTGGATGAAGAGCTAATGATAGAGGGCCTGACGGTCCGTACCACCGCGAGTTTTGGATTGGCGTTTTGCCCTAAAGACGGTACCGATCCGGAGGAATTGTTGCGCCATGCCGACTCGGCGTTATACCAAGCTAAGGAATCGGGCCGCAATCGTATTGGGGTATTTACAGGCGGGTTGGATGCCCGTCCCACCCAAACTTTTCATTTTGAGTCCGCCTTGCGAAACGCGATTGAAGCCTCCCAGTTTTATCTGCAATATCAGCCGCAGGTGGATATTCTCACCGGCCGAGTCGTGGGCATGGAGGTGTCGATTCGCTGGCGGACGGATGATCGCAGCCTCACCTATCCCGACGCGTTTTTACCCGAAGCGCAAAACCTGGGACTCATTGAGGAGATAGACCGATGGGTGATGACCCGGGCATTGCAAGAGGTGGCGGTTCTGCCTTGGTGGCGGCAGCAGACGCTCACCCTGGCCTTTCACCTTTCCTCCGCCAGTCTGCAGTCCCCAGACTTTATCCCTTATTTGCTGCAAACCATACAGGCGCATGCTGTGGCCCCGGAGCGGATTGAGTTTGAAATCGTGGAATCAGCCATGTCGCATGAGGTGGCCAAAGGCCCCTTGGCGCATTTGCGCCAGAGCGGATTCGGGGTGGTGATCGATGA
Organism: Bacillota bacterium; assembly: GCA_021792935.1. Classification (GTDB taxonomy): domain Bacteria; phylum Bacillota; class Sulfobacillia; order Sulfobacillales; family Sulfobacillaceae; genus Sulfobacillus_B. The sequence continues at coordinate 2,867 of JAJYTS010000019.1, forward strand.
CTTTGGGTTGGGTTCGACATCTTTAAGCTATCTTCGTGACTCGGCAGCCACCCGCCTTAAGATTGACCGCGCTTTTATCGCCGATTTGCCCGCGAATGATGTTATTCCCCGGGCTTTGGTCGCTCTCGCCAAGAGTCTGCGTCTGGACATTGTGGCCGAAGGCGTGGAGAGCCGCGAGCAAGCTGAGCATTTGCTGCGGCTTGGGTGCGATGTAGCCCAAGGTTTTTATTACGCGCCAGCCACTGACTTGGCTGACCTTCAACTCAAGTACGATACTCATCGCGCGAATCCGGCCTAAGATCTTCATGGCGCACACGCCATTCCATGTATTGGGACGAGATACAACGCGCTCCTCCTCAATGGCCTATACCAGGCGCTTAGTCTTATCGTGTCACCATCCAAAATCATAGTGGATAATACTGGCGGAGAGTCGCCCGTTGGCGAGCCCGGAAAGTGTGCCGAAAGTTATTGATCTCCCGCTATTAACACGGTAGTGTGTATCAAAACACATGGTAGGTAGGCCTTGTTTCAGGGTGTTAAAATGCCATATTTTGGAGGTTGAATATGAAGAACTGGCCACAGCATTTACGGTTCATAGGCTGGCAGGATAGTGATGCCGCTTTAGTCAGAGACTTCCCCTGGGACCGGGTTGCCTTGCGGGTCGCGCCCAGTTTGGCGCAAATGATTCAGCAGATTCCGGAATTAGACCGCATTATGCGTGCCAACAGCCGCTATGAACGATGGCAGGCGGCGCTTGCGCACTATATTGAAAACTTGGGACAACCTCCCCGGGGTGAAGCATATGAGGTCGCGTTAAATCGAATCGGATTGCGGCATGCTGAAATTGGATTAACTCCCGATTGGTATCTCATCGCCTATCGCGTTATTTGGCAGGTCACTTATGAGGTGCTGCAGGAACGGGATACACTGGATTTATCAGCTCAGCAGACCCAATGGCGGTCGTTAACCCGCAGGCTGATAGCCGATATGGTTCAGACTCTGGGATTTTACTTTGATGAACTAGACCGCGTTAGTGAAGCCGCCAAGCAGGGGGAGGCGGTTATGCGCAGCGCGCAGCGACGCGTGGTTCAGCTGGCGCAGAGCCTGGTGGAAGTCACGGATGAGACAACGCAAGGGATGTCTTCCATGAAACAGGCGGCCGCTGACATGACCGCACAGAGAAACCATGTTGAAACCGCCTTGGATGCGGCGACAACCGCCACCGCGTCAGGTCAAACAACTATGGCGGGGGTGCAACGTCGCATAGGCGACGCGATGGATCTGGTATATACGGCGGGATTGGATTTGGAGGCTGGTACCGGGGACATTGATCGGGCGGTCTCGGTAATCCGGGACATTGCGCGGCAAACAAATTTGCTGGCGTTGAATGCTGCTATCGAGGCCGCTCGAGCTGGCGATGCCGGGCGCGGGTTCGGTGTCGTAGCCGATGAAGTGAAGAAGTTGTCGGGAGAATCTCATGAGTCGGCTGGCCGCATCAAGGTGACGCTGAGTGATATCGCCCAACGCATTCAAGGTTTGTTGGGGGCGGTATCCGCCGCGCAGACCACGGCCAAGGAAAATGAAGCCGGGGCCATGGCGGTTCAGGAGGCCTTCGGGGCAATCGCCAACCAGTCTCATTTGGTGATGGAGCAATTGCAGCAATTGGCGATAGCGGAGCAACAGGTTGAGGCCTTAGCCAAAACCGTTGAACTAGCCACGGAAAAAACCGCCGCCATTGTGCGTGAACTGACCAGCGTGGCAGAGATGCTGGTTGCACCGGCCGAAAAGGTTGTCTAACGATGGGAAATGACCGGAGATCCTTAAAGGCCAGCCGCCTCGATGGCGCGAGATGAAAAGTTTTGAGGTCATGGCCCCCTGTCGCCCTCCGAGTTGTCGGAACGGTTGTATCTGTGGACGCAAAGTTCCGCAATGTCATTGCGGGGAGGGGGCGTACGCGGCCACCGTGGGATGGGCGATTGCCGCGACCTCCCGGGACCAACCTTCTCGGAAAGTGACGGGAAGGCTTTGGGTGCTCCGGGGCGTCATGGGGTGTCTGCTCCGAGCCGGCGGCCTTTGATAGGATGGGAAGACCGCAAGAGAAATAGGGGTCTTTTGAAACGGGGTACAGACTGTAAGCGCGATGGATCCGGGATTATACTGGCAGTGGAGGCAGATGGGTTGGGGGATGGCGCGAGACGGGAGGATGGAGTTGGCACAAGGGGAAACAACAATGTTTGTCATTATTGGGGCCAGCGGAGACCTAACGTACCGGCTTCTTATGCCGGCCATTTTTCGTCTATGGCAGTTGAAGCAATGGACGAGCCTAGTGGTGGGGTACGCACCGGATGACTGGGATGATGCCAAGTTTCGCGGCCATGTGCGCCAAGGCTTAGAGGAATTTGCCGGAGACTTTGGCGACGATGCCTGGAATGAATTTGAAACCCTGCTGACATTTTGCCGGGGAGAGCTGACGATGAACGATTTTTCTCGGCTTGCCAGGCAAATTGGTTCGGCCGGGGCAGTCTTTTATTTAGCTTTGCCCCCGGCTTTGTTTGGGACGGCTGCCCAAGCTCTCGCGCAGGCGGGACTATCCGCCCTCTCGGGAGGATATCGGCGCTTAGTGGTGGAAAAACCTATTGGTCGGGATCTTGCGTCGGCAGAGGCTTTGCGCCGTCAATTGCATGAGGGGTGGCGGGAAGAACAGATTTATCGCATGGATCATTTTTTAGGGAAAGAGACCGCGCAGAATTTGCTGGTGTTTCGCCTCACGAACCGTTTCTTGGAATCCATTTGGGATGCCGAACATATTCGCTCGGTGCAGATTACCTATGCCGAAACGATAGGGCTGGAAGGTCGTTGGCGCTATTACGACCAGGCCGGGGCCCTTCGCGATATGCTGCAGAATCATTTGATGCAGCTGTTTACTTTGGTGGCCATGGATCCGCCCGCTACCTGGGCGGCGGAGTCCTTGCACAACCATCGGACCGAGGTGCTTAGGGCTGTCCGTCCCATCACCAATCCCGAGGAAAACGCCGCCCGGGGTCAGTATGCAGCCGGCATCATAGCGGGCCGCACCGTTTGCGGGTATCTTCAGGAGGAGCACATTCCATCTCAGTCGCGCACGGAAACCTTCGCGGCACTCAAACTGAAAGTGGACAATTGGCGTTGGCACGGCGTTCCCTTCTATCTACGTTCGGGAAAGCGCCTCGGGATGGATTGGGCGGAAGTAGCCATTGAGCTAAAAGAGGTGCCGCGGGGGCTCTTTGGTGAGGGGCATAAAAACTGGCTAATATTTCGTATGAAACCGGATGAGGCCATCGATATGGTGGTATGGTCTAAAGAGCCGGGACTGGCGTTAAGCACTCGTCAGCGCGTGCTAAGCACCCCATACCGGCGAGAGCAAGAACGAGAGTATAGCGCGTATGAGCAATTGCTGTTAGCGGTGGTGCAAGGGGATCGCAGCCCTTTTCCCCGATACGACGAGGTGGAGGAGGCCTGGCGTATTGTCGATCCGATTTTAACTTCCTGGTCACAGGGTAGTCCCGAGTCCTATGCGGCGGGAGGAGAAGGCCCGCAAGGTCAATCCCGGCTCATGGAATCGGGGGGACAATGGCGCCAGCTGGGCGAGTCGGTGACGGACTAGGGCGGTAGGGAACCGGGGAGCGCCGCTCGCGGGCCTACTGACGGTCAGTGTGGAGAAAGGCAGGACAAATGCAAACGATTGGTTTTATCGGACTCGGGGTTATGGGCCAGCCCATGGCAGGCCATCTTGTCGGCGATCATCCTCTTATGGTGTATAACCGCACCAGATCGCGCACGCAGCCATTATTGGAGAGAGGGGCGGCGGTGGCGGCAACGCCACGGGAGGTGGCGGAAAATTGTTCCATCATCTTTCTCATGGTCAAGAATGACGAAGCGTTGAGTGAAGTGGTGGAAGGCTCTGAAGGGGTGTTGGCGGGACTTCACCCGGGAAGCCTGATTGTGGACCACTCTACGGTATCGCCCCGTTTGACCCGTCGTCTTGCCGGCGAAGTCGGGGAGAAGGGCGGTGAATGGCTTGACGCGCCCGTCACCGGAGGTGACATTGGCGCCCGCGAGGCGACGCTTACCATTATGGCGGGAGGGCCTGTAGAAGCATTCGAGCGGGCTCAGCCCTATTTGCGCCTCTTGGGCCGGAATGTGATTCACGTGGGGGAGGTTGGGCAAGGCCAGACCTTAAAGGTGGTTGCCAATTTGGTGTCAGCCATCAATTTGATGGCGGCGGGTGAAGGGGTCGCGATGGGATTGGCGCTAGGACTCTCGCTGGACGACTTGGCGCTGGTGATGCAAAAAGGAAGTGCCCAATCGTTTGAGGTTGGCAAGATGATAGAGCGGTTTTCCCAGCACCAATTTGCACCCGGGTTTTCGGTGGAAAATCGCTACAAGGATTTAAAGCTGGCCTTGGATCTGGCAGCTCAGCAAAAGTTTCCCTCGGCGCTGGCCAAGCACGCGGAGGAGTTGTATCGTCAGCATTATCTATCGGGATTTGGTGTTGAGGATGAGACCAGCTATATCAAACAGTGGACACAAGGAGAGTGATGGCGATGTGGTGGGGAAGACGTCGGCCAATTCCGCTATGGGTCTGGATTTTGGCAATGATTGGGTTTCGCTCGCTGTTGGCGCGCAAGGCCATGCGCGGCGACCCGGAATGGCGGGGCAAGCGCAGGCGCTTTCGGGAAAAAATGAAAGAGGCTTTCTCTGTGTGGCAGGAACCGGCTGAAGAGGGCGTGCAAGACGCCACGGCCGGGGCAAGCGAGGACGGCTCGACTCCCAGTTGATGAGGTCGGCATGGCGTCGCAGCGCCGCCATTTTTTCCTTGGCGCTCAGCTATTGGCGGGATAGTCGTCGCATCACGGCGGCGCGAGCTCGTCTAGGAGAGTCGGAGGCGGTCCGCAGAGAAAACCAAATTTTGATGGAGGGCGGTGTGCGCTTTCGCAAGACCGCCCTCCGCCTGGGCGGCCTCATCATCAAAGTGGGCCAGTTTCTCAGCGCCCGCTCTGACATTCTCCCCTTGGCATTCACCCGCGAATTGGCGCAGCTGCAGGATCAGGTGCCTGAGGCCCCCTGGGCTGAGGTGCGAAGCCTCATGGCGGCGGAGTGGGGGGACTTGCTTTCTACCGAGTTCTCCCATATCGAGGAGCACACCCTAGCGGCGGCGTCATTGGGACAAGTGCATTACGCTCGGCTCCAGAATGGCCGCGAAGTGGCGATAAAAGTGCAGCGACCCGGCATTCAGGAGTTGGCGGCCATTGATTTGCGGGCCCTAGGTGTCGTCATGCGGGTGGTGCAACGGGCAACCCGGGTGGGCCGTCGCATTAACGCCGCCCGTTTGTTTGAGGAATTCCGGGGATTGGTCAAGCGCGAATTGGACTATCATCAGGAAGTCGACCATCTTGTCCGGTTTCGAAGCAACTTTCAAGAGGATCCCCAGGTGGTTGTGCCGGATGTGGTGCCTGAGCTGACCCGTGAGCGCGTTTTTGTCATGGAGTACACTCCGGGCGTCAAGCTGACGGATCTTGACGAGTTGAACCGCCTGGGTCTGAGTCCGGCTCACTTGGCGGGTGTTTTGGTCCGAACCTACGTCAAGCAAATCGCGGTAGATGGGTTGGTGCAAATCGACCCCCACGCGGGAAACTTCTTCGCCGACTCTCAGGGTCGGCTCATCCTTCTTGATTTCGGCATGGTCGCGCAATTGCCGACCCAAGATTTGGACGGGATTATTACTCTCATTCAGGGATTGCTCAGCAAAAACGTAGACGTGGTGTTGGTGGCCATGGAAAACTTAGGGTTTGTCCGGCCGACCGCGTCGAGACGGCTGTTGCGGCGGGCCGTGGGCTTTTTGCTGGACCGGCTGTCCGGGGTGGCGTTGGAGCCCGGGGTGCAAATGGATCGTGCCGTAGAAGATTTCCAAGACTTTTTGTATCAGGAACCACTTGAGTTTCCTGCGCGCTATATGTTTTTAGGCCGAGCCATCGGCATGCTGTTTGGTCTTATTTCCCAGTTGCAGCCCGACTTTGAGTGGATGACGTTTTTGCGAAAAGAGGCGCTCCCTCTGTTTCAAGGACGGCAGCAGGGGAATGCCCCGCCCTGGATAGCGGCCGTGGGCAGTTGGGCCGGATCTCTTTTGGGGACAGAAGTGGGGGGATCGCTGCAGACGGTGCTAGACATGGGATGGAACCGGCTGGGGGATGCAGCCCGTATTCCTGGGCAGTTGCATCGGGTATTGAGCTTGATGGAATCGGGAGAGTTGGCCACCGCGCCGGAACTGACCGCCATGACGCGGCAAATTGACCGCTTGGCGGCCATCAGCCAAGCGCGGCTGCGGCTCTTATGGGCGGGATTTTTAGCTTTTGCCGCCTGGACAGCGCACCATTTATGGCACGGCCAGTCCTGGATTGTCTGGCTATTGGCTCTAGGGTCTCTGGTCGCTGCCTTGGGTTCCGCCCTCAAGGGACGTGGAGGACGCAGGCCTCGACACCCCGCTTAATTAATGACTGTCACCAACGTTCCATAATGAATGTAATTCCAGGCGATACGGGCGGCCTGAACGGGAAGTTCCACGCAGCCGAGACTTTGTGGGAACCCGTAGGCGGCCCGAACAAAACCGTGGATGGCGTCGCCGCCATTGAAATAGCTCACGTAAGGAACACCTGGGTCGTTATAGGGGACTCCCCAGGGATTGACACCCGACATGTCTTGGCTTAAATAGCGGAGGTACACTGGAGTGGTGCCGTCGGGAGTGGGAGACTGAGGAATACCGGTGTTGGTGAGGGATGTTACCGTAGATCCGTCGAACCATAGCGTCAAAGTTTCCGGAATGTGTTTTTGAACCAGCACGTAGCTGTATCCCTGCCGATTTCTTAGGTTGTGGGTCATATCATAGGAAATTCTGTCAAATAGCTTCGGAGTGGCCATGCCTGTCATGGTTAAGCCGTTCTGATACTGAAACTGCATGACGGCGCCTTCTGTGACGACGGAATATTGATTGCGACTCCACAACGCCTTTAAGGTGGCGGGGGTCGTTTGATATTGCCAATGCCAATGCCATGAGGCAGCGGGAGCTTGGCGAACTCCACTAGGGGTGAGAGGCGAAATTTTTCTCCCATAGGCAATGGGAAGATAGCCCAGTTGGGCCAGCGCCATTTGCAGGTTGGCCACGGCCGCGCCTTTCATTCCCAGAGATAGTCTGGGCCACCGTGGAGCCGAGGCCAGATTGATTTCGGCTATTTGAAATCTGGTCTGGACGAGAGCTGGGGAAGGGGCCAGTTTGGGGATGGGACCAATATAGAACATGCCGATCACACTCGCTTTTAAATTCATTGCAATATATGCGTGCTTCCCTAAGAATGAACCTGTGGCGCGGATTATGACCGAACCGTATGGTATGGGAATATTTGCCATATTAGTATAAGCCTTCTATTCATGATTCCGTCAATAGGCTGGTGCCGCTATACCGCTCGTGATTGGCGGCGCCGCGAAAAGGGAAGGGACTGGAGGGAATCCTAATGAATCGATGCGGCTGGGCAGAGTCTCACCCTTTGTTAACCGCTTATCATGATGACGAGTGGGGAGTGGCTACGCGGGAGCGGGAGCGTCTCTTTGAATTTCTCATCTTGGAAGGAATGCAGGCGGGGTTGTCTTGGCTGTCGGTGTTGAAGCGCCGCTCCGCCTATCGGTCCGCGTTTAAGGGATTTAATCCGGAGGTGGTGGCCGCTTGGCCAGCCAATGCCATAGACGGGCTCTTGCAGGACGCCGGCCTTATCCGCAATCGCGCCAAACTGGCGGCGGCCATGAGCAATGCCCGTGCCTTTTTAGCTGTGGAAGCCGAGTTTCTGGGATTTGACAGGTATTTGCAAGAAATGGTGGGAGGCCGCGTCATTCATCATTATGGCGATTTGGCGGAAGTGCCGGCCCACGATGCTCTGTCTCAGCGGTTAAGCCGCGACCTTGGGCGGCGGGGATTCAAGTTTGTGGGGCCCACCATTTGCTACAGCTATTTACAGGCGATCGGGCTGGTTATGGATCATGTTACGACGTGCTTTCGATATCCCATTTTAAGTGAGAGCCCGGTGTGGCCATAGGTTGCGTCGGGAACACGGCAATGCGTGTGGCCGCGTTCTAATTTTACACGGTATTCTTGCCTCTTTTGTGGAGACGGCGCTGGCATGTGATATCATGTTGATATCATAGGTAAAAGAGGTGGAGGAATGGGGAATGACGCCATTGAATGCCATGGGTTGTCGCGTCAGTTTGGTGCTCGCATGGCCGTCTCCGACTTGGAATTCAGCGTGCCGAGCGGGATTGTTTTTGGGTTTTTAGGACCCAATGGCGCAGGAAAGACTACCACGGTGCGCCTAATGGTGGGGATGCTACAACCTTCCTCAGGGTCCCTTCGCGTATTGGGTCACGACCCGGTCGCGGAAGGAGAGTGGGTGCGGACGCGTTGTGGGGTCATGCTGGACGGCGTGGGATTGTATGACCGTTTGTCGGCGCGGCGCAATCTGGAATTTGCCGCCCGCATCGCCCGGCTTAACAAGTCCGAAGGTCGCCAGCGCGTAGACGCGTCTCTTCAGCGGGTGGGCTTATGGGATCGGCGTGAGGATCGGGTTTCCGGATTTAGCAAAGGCATGCGCCAGAAGTTGGGCTTAGCCCGGGCGCTCATCGCCGATCCGGAAATGCTAATTTTGGATGAGCCCACGGCCGGGCTCGATCCCGCCAACATTGTCATGGTGCGGGAATTGCTGCTCTCTTTGGCGGAAGACGCGGGCCGCTCAGTATTTTTGTGCACTCACCTGTTGGCGGAAGCTCAGCGCATTTGCGACCAGGTGGCCATTATCCGCGGCGGCCGACTATTGGCCATGGGAGAGCCTAATAAGTTGGGGGAGGCTCAACTGCCGAGCGTCCGCCTCACCTTGTCTGGCTATGACGGCGATTCCTCCACCGCCTTAAATTTGCCACAGGGCGCGCAGATGGCTCGGCTTAGTGCGCAAGAGTGGCGGGCAACTTTGGGAGACCCCCAAGACATCGAGGCGCTAGTCGCGGCGCTGGTGGCTGGGGGCGTGGGGGTGCGGGCGGTGATACCGGAGCAAGTGTCGTTGGAAGAAGAATATATGCGCCTGGTAGGAGGGAACGCCGATGAGTGACCTGACCGCCATGTTATGGAAAGAGGCTGTTGAATTAATTGGCCACCGCCGGGTGGCGATCATCTTCGCTATTGTGGTGGTGATTATGGGGATTTTCCCCGCACTGATCATGTACCACCGACAGACAATACAGGCCGCCAATTCCCTGATCTTTTTCGGGTTGATCTATGTGCTGCTGGGGATTGTGGTTGTCGTCGGACAAACGGCGTCGGACTTAGTTTTGCATGAGCGGGTGGGACACACCCTCGACTATCTTTTGACCACCCGTCTGTCTGCGCCAGCGATTTTTGCGGCCAAAATATTGCTGTCCGCTGCCATTGGGTACCTGGCCGCACTGTTAGTGTTGTTGGTGCAACTAGCGGCGGTCGGCCTTATTGGCGGCATGAGATTCCATTGGCTCTTCTTAGGGTTGGGAGCGGGTCAGGTGGCGGCGTTCGGGGTAACGGCGGCGTTAAGTCTTTATGTGTCGGTGGTGGGCACATTTGTCGCCCTGCGGGTGGGAGAACAGCGGTCGGCCTATTTGCTTAGCGTGGTGGCGGTAGGGCTTTTGCTGGTACCCTTTATACTAGGATGGCTGCACATGTCTTTAACCTTGGGGTGGATTAGCAAAGCGGCTCTTGTTTTAGGGGTAATCGCCCTGGCTTTAGCAGCTATTGGGATGAGGGTGTTTCGGCGCCACATGCTGGTTCTCTATTTGCAGGATTAATGGCTCCCGCTCCGGCGACGTGTCGCGGTGAGCTGCAATTGGTGTCGCCGGAAGACGCGGAATTGTGCGCGATGGCTTTATGGGAAAGGCGGAATACATTGCGGGAAGAAATACCACAGATACACTACACGCTAAGCGTTCCCGACCCCAGAACGCATTACTTTCATGTGCGGGTTCGGTTTCAGGGACCACTGCCGAACTTATTTCAGGTGTTTTTGCCCGTGTGGACCCCGGGATCCTATCTCATCCGCGAATATGCGCGTCATGTGGTTGGCCTCGCCGCCAAAAGCGCTGGCCATGATTTGCCGGTTGAACGCACCGACAAGGCGGGGTGGGCGATGGCCATTCCTTCTGGTGCGAAAGAACTCATTGTGGATTACGATGTTTATGCCTATGAATTAACGGTACGCACCAGCTATCTGGACGCGCATGGAGGCGTGGCCTCGCCGACCAGTCTTTTCCTCTATCACGAGCCTTGGAAAGAGTATCCGTGCACCGTGCAGGTAGAGCTTCCCCGGGGCTGGGACGGCGCCTCAGGACTTGAGGCGGCAACTCAGCCGGGCTGTTTTCATGCGGGCAGCTATGATGTATTGGCCGATTGTCCCATTCTTTTTGGGGAATTGCGGCGCTATCCCTTTGGTGTGGACAATGTACCGCATGAACTGGTGGTAACGGGACCGGGATCGGCGCGCTTGCCGCGTCCGCAATTTTTGGCCGATCTGTCCGCCATTATTGCCCGGGCCGCTCAAATGTTTGGGGGAATTCCCTATACTCATTACCACTTTTTAGTGAGTGTCACGGAAACTGGCGGGGGTGGTCTAGAGCATCTTAATTCCGCCAATATCATGATTAAGCCGCAGCAGTGGCGCGGGGGAGAGGATTACCCCAAGCTGCTGGGCCTTTTTGCCCATGAGTATTTTCATCTATGGAACGTCAAGCGGTTGCGGCCCTCTATGCTGGGACCGTTCAACTACCAGACGGAAGTTTACACGTCGTTGCTGTGGGCGCTAGAGGGGCTGACCGACTATTTCGCTTTATGGCTCTTGGCTCAAAGTGGTGTTGTTTCTCCCCGCACCGTTTTGGAACAGTGGGCGCAAGCGATGAGTCAACTGGAGCAGATCCCCGGGCGCTTTCTCACCTCTTTGGCGGAATCGTCGCAGGAAGCCTGGATTCGACAGTACCGTCCTGATGCCAACACGGCCAATGTTACGATTTCGTACTACTTAAAAGGAAATCTGGCAGGGCTGTTTTTAGACCTGGAATTACGGCGCCACACCCAAGGCCGGGCCTGTCTTGCCGACGTTCTCAAACTCTTGTGGGACCGCTATGGAGATCGGGGGTATCCGGAAAACAGCTTTGAAGACTTGCTGATCGAGCTGGGCGGCGAGCCCCTGCGTCAGATTTTGCAAGCGTACGTGCACGGAATCGCCCCGTTCGATGAGACGGTGTTGGAGACGGTAGGCCTTCGCTTGCAGCGAGGATTTCGCCTCCCGGAAGGCGAGCGGCCGGTCTGGTTGGGAGTGATCCCGGTCGAGCGGGATGGGGCTCTATATGCGCGTGCAGTCGAACGCGGGGGGCCGGGCGAACGGGCGGGGGCATCGCCCGATGACGAACTGCTGGCTGTTAATGGTCGTCGCCTCGCCACCGTCAATCAGTGGACGCAGGCATTATCCTGGTTGCAGCCCGGGGAAACGGCGGTTCTTCATGTCACTCATCAAGGCAGTTTGGAACGCTTGGAGATTCAAGCCGAGCCGCCGCGCCCGGATCAATATCAGTTTGTGGAAATAGAGGAACCGTCTTTACGTCAACGATCTAGCCTTGAACAATGGTTGGGGGCTCCTCTTCGCGATGAGACGTAGAGCCGGGAAAGTTAGTTTCCAGTGCGCTTAATAGATCCTCCGCCTCGTCGACAGTGATCGTGCCGTTTTTCAATTCTCGTAATATTGCTAGGCGCTCGTCAGTTTCGTCAGGCACGCTGGTTTTGGGATCGGACGCGGCATCCAGGGTAATGTTCCCCCGCCGGGTATATAGCCTTATTTCTCTCTGGCCGTCTCCCACGATTCCCACCACGCGTTCGCCCCTTTGCGGCCCGGCATGGCCCACCGGCATTAAATTAAACGACGAGATAATGCGCCCTCGCTCGGTGCTGGCCTCGATGCGGGTATCAAGAGGGTCAGCCAGTGATACATGAATGTGCCCACGCTGTTTGGCTGATGCAAAAAGGCTGGCGACGCTCCCTTCAATGCGAATATCGCCGACGCCGGTGTCGACCTGGACCGCCTCCCAATTGCTGTTAACCACGGAGGTCTTTCCGAGACCCGATTTTATTTCCAGCCGCGCGCCGCGACTGTCAACAACCTCTACCGTGCCCATCCCCGCGTGGATGGTGCCGGATCCCTGGGTCGATTGCCACAGCACATCGCCCTTGCCAGCCTTGATTTTATAGTCGCCGTCGGATTCGTGAATCTCAATGGATCCCAAGCCGTTATTGATATCGGCCGGACCGCGAATTTGCCGCAGTCGAAGCCGCCCCATACCCATGTTGATATTGAGCGGTCCATCAACCCGTGTGAAGGTAGCGTCGCCCTTCCCCAAATTGGCATCCCATTTGCCTTGGCTATCCTCCACGATTAAAGGCCCTAGACCGAGATTAAGGCGGGCGTCTTTCACCGCGACAGAGGAGATGGTGCAAGGTCCCACGCCAATGCTGGCGTGAAGACTGCCACTCGTCGCCGGCACCAGGACGGTGGCATCAACCTGCCCGGGAATCGACTTGCCGTCAATCACGGCAGTGCCGCCTATTAATTCCGCAACCAGCGGCGGCTGCGATTCGACGTGCAGTTGCTCGTCCGGGCTGGGCTTTATGGTGAGGGTGCCGCGCTTTAGATGAATCTCCACATTAATCATTGTCAGGCTGCCTCCTTGGCGGCTCGTTGGCATGGGCAACATGGTTCAGCTGCGTCAAACCTTCCTGAAGCGTGACCCGGCCTTGCGCGACATCTTCTAGAATATCGCGCCGCTCGCGAGCGGGAGTGTTTAGGGGTGGGGGGTCCGAGGACGTTTCTCCTTTAGCGAAGACTTCCACTAAGTCATCTAACTTGCTGCGAACGGTGGGATAGGAAATGCCCAGTAGCCGCTCAATTTCCCGCAAGTTGCCGCGACTCTGTACGAACAGAGTGAGAAAGACGAGTTGATCGTCGGACAAATTTAAGCCGGGATGGCCTTGGAAGCGACCGCGAATTTGAATGCGGCAATGCGGGCAGGTGAGTTCAGTCACCTCCAGCGCGTGTCGGCAGCTGGGGCAGGAACTAATGTATGCAGCCATTATCTCCCTCCTTAATAAGTTTATTGTAACCTCAATAACGTGCATGTGTCAATTAATATTATTCCACAAAATCATTATCGCGGAAGTGTCCTGAGCGCGCTACAATATAGGCGCCATGCAATGCCAAGGCCAATGAGGAAAGAGAGGATGCAGCCATGAGCACCACCTTGGGACCCGCCACACGTCCCAATCTCGCGCTGGCCGTGATTGTTATCGGTGTTCTCATAACGGCAGTGGATAGCACCATCGTGGTGCTGGCTCTTCCGACTATGATGCGCGCTTTGCACGCGGCGCTTACTACCGTTGTGTGGATTATCATGTCTTATTTGCTGGTGATAACCCTGCTGGCCACGCAGGTGGGCCGGCTAGGCGATATGTTTGGCCGCGTGCGCATGTATGAGTTGGGTTTTATTATTTTTGTTTTGGGCTCAGCCTGGTGCGGATTTTCCTCGGGATGGATCGAATTGGTGGCGGCCCGCGTTGTTCAAGGCATCGGGGGCGCTTTGGTGACGGCCAACAGCGGCGCCGTGATCGCGGACGTGTTTCCTGCCGAGGTGCGGGGCCGAGCCTACGGCTATAATTCGATTGGATTTAACCTCGGGGCCATATTGGGCATCTTATTGGGAGGTTTTATCACCACCTACTTTTCCTGGCGGTGGATTTTCTTCATCAACGTCCCCATTGGCGCTATCGCTTTAGGATTGGCGGCCTATTCCTTACGGGAACACTTGGTGCCGCAAAGACACCGCCTGGATTTGCCCGGATTAGCCACACTGGGGATGGGGTTGGGGTCTATATTACTGGTCATGACCCGGCTGTCGGCGCGGGGATGGGATCCGTCAGACGCTATTCTTGGGGTCTTGGGTATCCTTTTCCTCATTTCGTTTGTGTGGGTGGAACAAAGGCAGACAGAGCCGCTGTTGCATCTCAACCTGTTTCGCGTCCGGGTGGTGACCTTTTCGTTGCTGGCCTCATTGTTTCAGGGGCTAGGCGGATTTTGCGTGCTGTTTCTGATTATGATGTACCTGCAAGGGGCACGGGCGCTAACGCCTTTTCACGCCGCATTGTTGATGGTCCCGGGATATCTTATTGGCGGCATCGCCGGTCCCTTCGCCGGGCGCCTCTCGGACCGGCTCGGTTCGGTGCTTCCCGCCACGGTGGGTTTATGCTTGCAGGCGTTGGCCGTGGTAATTTACGCGCAATTAGGCGCGCATGCCTCGTTGATATGGATTATCGTGGCCAGCATGGTAAACGGCATTGGTGCCGCCGGATTTTTCCCGTCCAATAACGCGGCGGTAATGAAGGGCGCGCCCAAGGGGCAGTATGGCATTGCCTCGGGTATGCTGCGAACGTTTGCCAACGTCGGCATGGTCATGTCGTTCGCGGCCGCTATCGTAATGGCCTCCAGCCGCATACCGCGGGGATTGGCTTTCGCCATCTTTGTCGGCACGACCCACCTCACGCAAAAAAGCATCGCCCTTTTTGTGTCAGGACTGCATGTCGCTCTCTATCTTTCGATTGCCATGCTGGCCCTGGCAGCCTTGGGTTCTTCGGTGCGGGGCGGTTCCGGGGCGCAGATGGCGGTTGGCGGCCAATCCAAAGCGGTTGGTCGGCAGCGTTAGGGAAAGAGCAAATGGGGTGTAAAGCGGCGTGGCAGCCCAGCATGTGAGGGGGGCGGCGTATGGCGTTTGCACCGATGCAGCCCATCGCTCTGGGCCATCCCATTACCAAGGATCGTGCGCCTATCGGACAGCCCTATTTAAAACTCTGAGCAGGGCGTGCCGTTGCCAGAACCGACTGGACTTCCGTTAGGGGCCCGCTTCTATAAGCGGGCACTCCTTGCATGGAGATGGGACGGCAGGCACCCTGGTTTGGGGGGCCAGACCAAAGGCGCCACCGTGAAGACGACCGCGACCGCCTGGTTTTGGATTGGCGAGAATCGGCGGCGGGTCATTTGGGTTTTCTAGACCCCTGCAACGGTATTTCCTGATGCGTGTTTTGCGCGGGGGAAAAGAATGACTCTCCAGTAGGAATGCGGTTTGTTGGTGGCGAATAGGGGAGATGAAAGGGGACAGGCATGGACGGTCGGCAAGGGGTATATTTCCATTTAAGTCTTGCGCGTGTCGCGGTGCAGCGTCTGTGGCCCCGGCAAAGCGGGCGGTGGGCCGCTCACTCGTTGAAATTGGCATCGGTAGAAAAGCCTCATTTACCCGAGGGCTGGGTGGAGTTGAAGCCTCGCATGAGTGGCATTTGCGGCTCTGATATCGCGCTCTTGCACGGAGAATCCTCTCCTTTTTTAGCGCCCTTAACCTCGTTTCCCGCCGTTTTGGGCCATGAAATCGTGGCGGAACGGGTCGATTCGGGAGAACGCGTGGTGGTGAATCCCTCCTTATCGTGCCAGGCTCGGCGGCTCCCTCTCTGTGCCATGTGCCAGCACGGTCAAGCGGATGCGTGTCTAAATCGGGTGGAGGGGACGTTGGGAGCGGGATTGCTGCTGGGATACAGCACTCGGCTGCCGGGAGGCTGGTCACGGCGCATGTGGGCTCCAGAGGAGCAACTCATATCCGTCCCGCCCGCTATGCCCGATGAACGGGCGGTGTTGGCGGAACCGGCATCCATTGTGCTGGCAGGGCTGAGGCGGTTGGATTGGAATGGTGTCCGCCGCGTGTTGGTGATAGGCACGGGAACTCTCGGCCTGTTATCGTTGTCGCTCATTTCCCATCTGCACCCCGGGGCTGACGTGTATGCCCTGGCCCGGTATCCTCTGCAGCAGCAAATGGCGCAACGGATGGGCCCTGTGCGGGTAGTGGCCGATCCGGGTGCGGATGAGGAATTTCGCTCCATTGTGGGAGAACCATGGAAAACGATGCTCGGCTATCCGCCTCACTATTCGCGGGGATTTGATCTGGTGGTGGTCACAGCGGGAAGCCGTTCGGCTCTGAGTTCGGGGATTGCCTGGGTGGCCCCGGGAGGCCAGTTATTGCTCTTGGGCGGGACGGGAATGGCCCAGGTTGATTGGACCCCGGTTTGGGCCCAGCAAGTGCGGGTGCAGGGGTCCTACGGCTATGGCCAGTCAGCGACCGATACGTTTCAGGAAGTACTGTCACTCTTTAGCAGCATGCCGCAACCGTTGGAGGAATTGGTTACCCACAAATTTCTTTTGTCCCAGTACTTAAACGCGGTGCGTGCCGTGATGGGTAAAAGCGGGGTAATTAAAGCGGTGTTTACCCCCAAAGAGGAAGGCGTGGGCTCTTAGCGCCTTTTTTATATCTCGTGAGGAGGGCGCCATAGGATAAGCTAGGAGGTGTGCCTGAGGTGGATGGAATGGCTGCGTGAGTTTCAGCGATGTCCCTCCATGCGCTTCAGGCGGCGGAGCGGTTCAGTGATAATGGGGAGCGGAGGTGCATCATGACAACCATGGAAAAACTTAGGGAAAATAATACGCAATATGCGTTGGACAATCCTCAGCTTCCTCCCGGGTCGGCGCCGCAACAGCAGGTGGCTATTCTCACTTGCATGGACGTACGAATCGATCCTTTACGTATTTTTGGTCTCGCGCTTGGCCAAGCGCATGTCCTGCGCAATGCCGGCGCACGGGTTACAGAGGATGTTGTGCGGTCCTTGGCGGTTTCGCAACAGTTGTTGGGAACCAATTTGGTCATTGTCATGCCGCATACCCGGTGCGGAATGCTGGGATTGTCAGAGAGCGCCCTTAAGCCACACGCGGGCGATACTGTCCCCCCTTTAAATGTCCTTGGCATTAGCGACTTGGAGTCGGATCTTCAAGCGGATTTGCAAAAACTACGGACCAGCGCCTGGATTAGTCCTTCTGCGACTTTGGCGGGAGCCATTTTTGATGTCGAATCGGGGCGGGCGCGAGTGATTCAAATTCTTGGCCCCGAGGGATAAAGCATAACGGTTTCGGTTATTCTCTTAATCATGAACTTAGCTTGCCGCCGCGGCGACAAGCTAAGGATAGTCTTTGAGTGGGGCTTAATCCGGGTCGGTGTTGCCCAGGGCGTTTTCAGCATGGCGGATCATTACTTTCACCATGTTTCCCCCAATTTTGCCCCCGATCCGTCCTAATTGACGGGACGGCATATCGGCCCAGCCTTTTTCCTCAATGTCGTCCAGGATCCCCAGTTCGTCGGCAATCTCATATTTAAATTGATTGCGCACCCGGTCGGGGAGTAAAGAGCCTTTTTCCAGCTTTCGCGCCATACTGTTTCACCTCCTCTTTGATTTTCGGCACTAGTATGGCGGGCGAAGTGGGCCGGCATGTTAGGAGGTTAAAGAAGCGCCTCAAGTATTTAACTATTCTCTGCGGCGGATGGATGAGGGCCGGCAATGTCTCGTACCACCAGGTCAGCAACTTTTGCGTCCACTTGCTATAATAGAAGCATCACAACCGAAGTGGGTGCTTTAATTGAAATTGTCAGCGCAACACGACAAACTGGTGACAATTGCACAACGTCGGTTTCAAGGTTTTACTCCTTATCAGGTCGTTACCTTTCTAAATCAATCGTTGAAAGATCGCGGGCTTATTTTTGGCCTGCGACAATTCGAGAATGATTGCGAGCTTACCGTCTATGATGCCCATGAGCAGCCCAAAGATTCCTAAGGTCGGCGTCGCGGGCATTCTCATGCGGCCCGATGGCCGCGTGCTGCTGGGAAGGCGTGCCGGACAACCCGGCTTTCATCAATGGGCATTTCCGGGTGGCAAGGTGGAGTTCCAGGAATCTCTTGAACAGGCTCTAATCCGTGAGTTTTTTGAGGAAACCGGGCTAGATGTGCGCGTACAAAAGCTCGCCTATGTGGCGGAAATTTTAAACGACGCTATGGATGTCCATTATGTCGTGCTTGATTACTGGGTAACCGCCGCAAGTTGGGACGGAGTGCCCGCATCCGACCTCGACGCGCTGGCCTGGGTGGGTCGGGAAGAGTGGCAGCGATTGGAACTGTCTCAAGGAATGAGTCAATGTCTGCAAAACCGGGACGTTTTAGGGCTGTTGGGATGGCTCGAGTCGTGAGGCATCTATACGGCGGGGCTGTCGTAGCCTGGTTGGTTCTCGCCCTGGTCGGGTGTGGCAGCAACAATTATTTGCTGCCATCGGCGGCGAAGCGTTTGCCCAACGGAATGGCAGGGTATCAGCAGGCAGTGGAACGACAATCCCGCGATATTACGGCGGAACTTAATGTGGCCATTCGTAATGAGGAAACGGTGGTGGCGACCGATCCCGGATATGCGGGCGGCTATATGCGTCTTGCCAGCCTGTTCATTGAAGGGGGTCAGCCTCACTCGGCGCTATCCGCTCTCCGCATCGCGTGCCGGTTGGCCCCGAAAAACGGGAGCGATTGGGTGACGCTGGGACAGGCGGAGGCTCGTTACGGCTCCCTAGCGGCGGCTCAATCCGCCTATCAACAAGCGTTGCGGTTAAACCCGGGCAACTGGATGGCATGGGATGGCACAGGGTTTTTGGCCGTATCCCGTTCCCATTACGCGGACGCCTGGAAAGATGGCGAGACCGCTCTGGAGGCCGGGGGCGTCCAAGGGCCGACCGAAGATTTGATGGGGAGAGTTCTCTATGGACAGGGAGATCCCTCCGGTGCCTTGCAATATTACGCCAAAGCGCAAGCGGTTGAGCCAAATTGGTGGCAAAGCTATTATGACGCCGCGCGCGCCAGCATGGCCTTAGGGGATCAGCACGGTGCGGAGATTAGTTTGGGCCGTGCTTTGCAATTAGACCCGGGGAGCGGAGCCGTGTGGCAGTTGAAGCGAAATCTATCCAGGGCTGAAAGGAACGTTGATGGAACGAGCAATACTAGTCATCCCGCATCATAAAGGAAAGTCCGCTGGGGAGGTGCAGGCGCGGGCGGAAGAATTGGCGGGATTGGTGGCGGCTGCCGGGGGCGAGGTGGCGGGCTGGAGCGGTCAAGCACGGGAAAAACCTGAGACTGGTATGGGCAAAGGCGCTTTAGAGCAGCTGTGCCAGAGGTTGCGGGACGAGAATGCAACGCTTGCAGTGGTGGACCAAGAATTGTCGCCCGGTATTCTTTCCAGAATGGAACAGGGTTTGGGCGAGGGCATCCGGGTGGTGGACCGAACCCAAATTATTCTTGATATTTTCGCGTTGCGGGCGCGAACGCGGGAAGCGCGGGTGCAGGTGGAACTGGCCCAATACCGCTATCTAGAACCACGGCTCAAGGGTCGCGGCCGATGGTCACGGCAAGGAGGAGGAATTGGCACCCGCGGACCCGGGGAGACCGGGCTGGAGGTTGAACGCCGCCATGTACGGCGGCGAATAGGGGAATTGGCCGAGGAATTGAAGGCCATTGAACGGCAGCGTGCCGGACGCCGCCAGCGGCGTCTCGCGACCGAACTTCCCTTGGTGGCGTTAGTAGGATACACCAATGTTGGCAAGTCCACTCTTTATGGAGCGCTTACCGGGTATGGGCAAGTGGCTCATGACAGCCTTTTTGTGACGCTGGATACCAAAGTCCGGCGGATTTTAGTTCCCCAATTTGGATGGGCTCTGATGGTCGACACCGTCGGTTTTGTTGATCGGCTTCCCCATCCACTGGTGGCCGCCTTTCGTTCGACTTTAGCGGAAGTGCGTGATGCCGATCTGCTCCTTGAAGTGGTGAGTGCGGACCCCTCCTTTCCCATCCCTATCGCGGAACAGCGGCGCGTCATCGACCAAACCTTGGCCGACCTGGACGTGTCCCGCATCCCGCGGTTGTTGGTTTACAATCAATGGGATCGGGTGGCCGACCAGACTTTCTATCCACAGTCGGGGAGTGTTAAGGTGTCGGCTCTTTATGGGCAGGGAATGGAGAATTTGCGGCAGAGTCTGGGCGTTCGCCTGGCGGAGTCCGCCTCTACTGAAACTCTCACAGTGGCGTGGGATCAAGCCGGGGCTTGGCGGGTCGTTTATCGGGAAATGGCGATTGTTTCGCGCCGGGATTTTAAGGACGGTGCCGAGTTGGTGTTGCGAGGATCTGGGCGTGCTTTCCATTTGCTGCATCAAGCGTTAGGGACCTCTGGCTACGCGCTTAAAAGGTGAGATGGTACAATAATGTGACATCAAAGAATAATGTGCCGGGAGGAGGGGGCCACATGTCTGAGCCCCGCTATTTCATTAAAACGTACGGCTGCCAAATGAACGAACGGGATTCCGAAATCATGGCAGGTCAGTTGGAGCAGATGGGATACGTGGCGAGTTCCATTGATCGCGATGCGGACCTTATCGTCATTAACACCTGCGCCGTGCGTGGAAGCGCGGAGGAGCATGCCTTGGGGTATATTGGCCAATTGCGGCAACTGAAACAAGAGAGGCCGGAAATGACGTTGGCCGTGGCTGGATGCATGGCGCAGGAGCCCGGTACTATTGCCTGGCTGACGCGGCATGCCCCGCAAGTGGATCTGGTGTTCGGCACCCATAATTTGCATAAACTCCCGGACTTGCTGGATCGGGTGGCGCAATCGGATGAAATGGTGGTGGACGTATGGAAGGCCGCCGGCGAAGTGGTGGAGCATCTACCGTCCCGCCGCAAGGACGGCCTCAAGGCGTTCGTCAACATTATTTACGGGTGTGACAAGTTTTGCACCTATTGCATCGTTCCCTTCACCCGCGGGCGCGAGCGCTCCCGGGAAATGGAACCGGTTATTCAAGAGGTGCGGGCCCTGGCCCAAGAAGGATACCAAGATGTCACCGTGCTGGGTCAAAATGTTAATTCCTACGGCCACGATTTGGATCCGCAACATGATTTGGCCGATTTGTTGGTTGAATTAGAACAGATCGACGGGATTCGCTGGCTGCGCTACACCACCTCGCATCCGCGCGACTTTTCGCAAAAGCTGATTGACACCATTGCCGCGTCGCAAAAGATCACTCATCATGTCCACCTGCCTGTACAGGCGGGATCCGACCCCATCTTGAAGCGGATGAATCGCAAATATACCCGCGACTCATACTTGGACCTTATTGATCGGGTGAAGGAGAAAATTCCCGACGCCTCTTTGACGACCGACATTATTGTGGGCTTCCCCGGGGAAACGGAAGAAGACTTTGAGCAGACTTTAGATTTGGTTCGCCGTGTGCGTTATGATGCGGCGTTCACCTTTACCTACTCGCCACGGGAGAAAACTCCGGCCGCGCGTTGGGAAAATCGCGACCCGGTCCCGAACCAGATAAAAAAAGACCGGCTGAATCGGTTGATGGAATTACAGTATCAAATTAGCTGGGAAGCGAATCAGGCGCTGGTGGGACAAACCATGCTGGTGGTGGTGGAGGACCTTAGCAAAAAGAATGACCGGGTGTGGGCTTGCCGCACCCATACCAACAAAGTGGTGCTCGTTGCCCGCGATCCGTCCGTCAACTTGCTGGATAAGTTTGTCCCGGTCAAGATAACTGGAGCCAAAACCTTCTATTTGACAGGGGAGCTGGCGGGTCCCGCGCTTCCCAATATGGTCAGCCGAACCCGGGAAGCGGCACTGCCGATGGTATAAAAAAGCAGCCCTGGGGCTGCTTTTTCATCCTGCTTATTTACTTGGCGCCACCGGAGAGTTTGGGGATGGCGCCGTTTTGTTTTTGCGGGCGGGCGTTGGAATGGGCCGGCGCCGGTGACGGAATGGTCTTCGCATCATGCGCCGCCCCTGTTGCGGAGACAGGCTGGGCCGGTTCGATGGGGGGGCCATGTTGCCGGTGGGGCTGTTGGAGCCAATGGCATTGGCCACCGCATTCCACCAGCGGGCGTCTTCATAGCCAATCCGCCAAAACGCCACCCCGCCCAAATGATACTGTTTGGCTAAGGCAATACGTTGGACGGCGGCCCGATCGTTTTCGAACCAAATAATATGCGTTTCGCCATTGTGGGTGTACTTGTCATAGGCTTCCTGATAGGTGGATTGCCAACGATAGGTGCCGTACTTGTGTTGATGCATGGTCTTTAAGGGGATGGTGGCGGCCTTGGTGGACCCGCCTTTCCATAAGTATCCGTAATTGGCGATCCCCAAATAGAGTTTTTGCCGCTGTATTCCCGCATTCAGGGCAGTCTGGATGGAGCGCTTGACCCAAGCGAAGGGAGCCACGGGGCCTGGAGGCGTACCGTTTCCATGTAGGTCGTAAGCCATGAGCACCATTGAATTAACAACTTTGTCGAGAGCGCGGAAATCGTAGGCGGAACTTTGCCCATTTCCGGAAGTGAGGGGAACCACGGACATGGAGATGGTGTCTCCCTTGGGCATGGCCCGCTGAAGGGACTGCATAAATAATGTAAGGTCGGCGCGATCGGTGGATTTAAGCAACTGGAAATCAATGCTGGCACCAGCGTATCCTTTGGACTTCACTAACGTGACGATGTTATTCACGGCGGTCATGCGGGTTGACGCGGAAGTTAAAAAGGCACCGCCACCGCCGGCATTATTGAAGAGAGGAATAAGACGCAGATGATCTTGCGAAGCTAACGTGGCCGCATTTCCCTCGGGTTTGGAAATAATGGATCCGGTCGAGGAGACCTCATACCAAAATGGGGCCAGATAGGAAATTAAACCTGGGTGGGCTTTGGCAAGCGCAAACGGATCGGGGGTCACCGTCCCCATAGACTGGTCGTAAAAAGCGATAACCTTTAGCCGGTTGTTGGGGTTGGCTACGGGTCCAGGGCTGGTCGCGGTTGGTGGCGTGCTAGGCGAGGCATTTGGCTGAGGAGCGGGCTTGGCGCCGCAGCCTCCGATAAAGAAGGCGGCCGTGCCTGCCGCCAGCAACCACGGTGTTAATGAACGTTTCATGGATTACCCTCCTACGCGAAACTGCAATCGGTCTTGTCCGCTGTTGTCCGGGCATATTATGGGAAGGAAGGCGGCAATTCATACTGGCATTACAACCCAAGAGGTGAGAATGGTCTGTGCGCACTCGGCGCTACGGATGGGGAATGGTGGTGGGGGCGCTATCAGTACTGGCCCTACAGTCATTGTTGATTTATGGCATGGGGATTCACATCGTGGTGTCTCGCACTCAGGCTTATGGAATTACCAGGACACTCGCATTGCACCTTAGAGAGGAATGGCCCTCATTGCGGGGGCCGGTGTTAAAAGCCGCCAGACCCGTGGTCGCTCAGGAAGTCACGCGGATGGTGGGTGCGGTGACCGTGGATGTTGGGGGGGTGCGGGTCCGATTGCCCGTTTCTTTGCAAAAGCAATTAGCCAAGGATATTAATCGACTGCTTTTGTCGGATTTACATCACTATTGGTCGACCAGATTTAACCCCAACAGGCTGTTGACTCCCCAAGTGGTTAATCAAATATTGGCGCGACCCCTGGTTCTGCATGCATGGGTGAGGGCGGGGATTGTCCCTATTCCGGTGACGTTATCTAGCGGTGGTTCTTGAGATGTCCCCGCAAGCGCGACGAATAAAGGGTGTGTCGGTACTGCGGAGGGGCTTCTTCGGCATGCAATCGAGGAAGACTTGCAAACCCCAAAGCGGGAATGGCAAACGGAAGAAGCCCCCGTGGGTGGAGGAGTCCCGCCGAAGAGGCGCTTTACGGGTTAGCTTTGCTTCTTAGACGGGATGCCGAGGGGAGAAAAATCATCCAGGGTGCGGCCAAATGTGCTTTGGCGGCCCGCTCAATCCGTGCTGGTAAGGCATCAATACGCCTCATGAGGGCGAGATAGCCCCGAATTTCGTGGAATTTGGCGTTAGCGATTCCTACCCAGCTTTGGTTGAATAGAGGTGCCATCCAACATTCAACCGTCAGGAGGAATCGCTATGGCTTCGAGTATAGCCAAGAACGATCCGAAAGGACAGCGTCGGGAAGAATCGGGATCGGCGGCTGGTGGCGGGGGACCACGTCCACACCAACCCAGAAGTCTGGTGCGT
>JAJYTS010000020.1 GCA_021792935.1 Bacillota bacterium
ACGGCGGGAAGCGGAACGATTTTGGCGGCGGGCTCTCGAGTTGTCGCCAGGATTGGCGTTTTTAATTATTCACTATCCGCGTGTGACGCCCAATCCTCGGGGGGCGTTTTCCGACCAGGATTTTGGGTGCATGGTGGAATATTTGGAATATCAAGGGGAACTGTTGGAGTTGGTCAGCCGGTCGGAATTAGCTGGCTTATGCGAGCGGAGGGTTGCGTTAAACGGGTGATGCCATGAGAATCTTAGTGGTGGGAGCCGGTGCTATTGGCAGTCCCTTAGCAGCGGGGCTGGTGTCGGCGCTTCCTGAGGCGGAGATCATAGTGGTGGACGGGGATTTGGTTGAACGGTCCAATTTGCCCCGTCAGCCATGGTTTAGCCTCAAGGATCTCGGTCGGCCCAAAGCGCGGGTTTTGGCGGAAGCTTTAGGGAGCAAACGAATTTATCCTCGCGTAGAGCGGGTGGATGAAGCATTTGCCTGGCCGAGGGTGGACTTGGTGATGGACGGCACGGACAACTGGGCGGCGCGCCTCACTATTCAAAAGTTCGCGCGGCACACGGGAATCCCCTGGTTGTTTTCCGGAGCGGTGCGGTGGGAAGGGCAGGTTGCCTGGATGGCTCCCGAGGGACCGTGTTTGGCGTGCCTTTTTGGCAGCGAATTGACAGAAGGACTGCGCTGTTTTGAAGCAGGCGTGGTGGGGATGGTGACCTTGGCGGTGGCGGGGCAAGCCCTGGCCTTGGCCCAAAAATGGCTGATAGATCCGAAAAGTGCGGAACTTCATCGTTTATATTTGTTGGAAGGACGTCAAGGCCGAATCTGGTCGGTGGGTTTGCCGCAAGGAAGGTGTCCGCACATTTATGGATGATGCATTGCTTGATCAATATTCCCGGCAAATACTTTTGGATGACGTGGGTTATGACGGTCAAGAACTCTTGTTGCGCACCACTGTCGAGGTGGAGGGGCTAGAGCCTTTTCGCGGCTGGGCCCAGCGCTATCTGGCGGCGGCCGGTCTTCAGGTGTCGGTGGCCCCGGAGCCGGGCGAATCGTTCCCAAACGGGGTCCGCGTTCTAGTAGCGGGAAGGCTGATACGGGAAATTCCCTTGCCCGGCAATTGGGGCGAAGCGCTGAATAGGCTGGGGTTGGACCTGGCCGTATTTTTGCTGGATTTGCTGGGGGAATTGGAAGGGGTGTAGTCCGTGCGCATTCGCGTGGTGCAGATGAATAGCGTGGTCGGTGATGTCGCCGGAAATCTGGATCGGATGCTGTCGTTTGTGGAGGATGCCCGAGGCACCGGGGTTAACATTTTGGTTTTCCCGGAAATGAGTTTGGCGGGCTACCCACCCGAAGACTTGCTGTTTCGCCCCGGCTTTCTTTTTGCCCAAGCACAAGCGCAAGAAAAGCTGGCCGCCTGCAGCGGCGATATGCTGGTAGTGGCCGGATATGCCTATGCGGAGCAGCGGGGTTTACGCAACGCGGCGGCCGTGATGGCCAAAGGACGGACTCTGGCGCGAATTGCCAAGCAGCATTTGCCCAATTACGGCGTATTTGACGAAGACCGTTATTTCACTCCCGGGGAAGGCACCATGCTGCTGCAGTGGAAGCAATGGACGCTGGGCATTTCCATCTGTGAGGATCTCTGGTACCCCGATGGCCCCTATCTGCGCCAAGCGCGCAATGGAGCCAATCTCTTGATCAACATTAGCGCTTCGCCCTATTCGCGGGGAAAAAGTTTGATGCGGCAGGAAATGTTGGCCACCCGGGCGGATGACGCATCTGCCTACCTGGTATGGAATAATCTGGTGGGGGCGCAGGACGAATTGGTGTTTGACGGAGAAAGCGCCGTATTTGCGCCGGATGGGCAGGTGTTGGCCCGGGCTCGCGCTTTCGCGGAGGATGTTCTGACGATTGATCTTAACCGCACCCCGAGTCAGCATCGCCGCTGGATTGACCCGCGTTGGCGGTTGGGCGCGGTTGAAGAGAATGGAGTGCAACGGGTAGAGGTTCCCTTGGCCCCGGTAGAAGATGAATCGCAAGAGGAGCGGAGATTGGAGGAATTCCCCGACACCGTGGAGTCGTTGTATAAGGCTTTGGTGCTGGGGCTTCACGATTACATTGCCAAGAATGGATTTGGTGACGTCGTGGTAGGGCTTTCCGGCGGAATCGACTCGGCCCTGACCGCTGTCATCGCGGTGGATGCCCTCGGGTATCAACGGGTTCATGGTGTATTTATGCCGTCAAATATCACATCAACCACCAGTTATGACGATGCGTATCACTTAGCGCAAAATCTAGGGATAGATTGGCGGGAAATTCCCATTGCCCCTGTGATGTCGGCTTTTATGGCGGAACTGGGCCCGCATTTCGATGATCGACCCCTTGACCTGGCGGAAGAGAATTTGCAGGCCCGAATTCGCGGCACGTTATTAATGGCGTTGTCGAATAAGCTGTCATGGCTGGTGTTGACGACAGGCAATAAAAGTGAGATGGCCACGGGTTATAGTACGTTGTACGGAGATATGGCGGGTGGATTCGCGGTACTGAAAGATGTGCTCAAGACCGAAGTGTTTCGATTGGCGCGCTATGTCAATGCCCAAGCAGGGCAGCCGCGCATTCCCGCCAATGTGCTGATTAAACCGCCCAGCGCCGAGCTTCGCCCTGATCAAAAGGACGAGGACAGCCTTCCTCCGTATGATATATTGGATCAGATCTTGAAGGGGTATATCGAGGATGACATGACGCCGGAAGAATTGATTCGGAGCGGATTGGATGTTGCGGCGGTGGAATTGGCGGTTCGGCTGGTCAATCAAAACGAGTATAAGCGGCGCCAAGCGCCCGTGGGAATAAAAGTGACGCCGCGGGCATTCGGGCGCGATCGGCGCATGCCGATTACCGCGCGAATTCGGTAAGGAGGAGACACATGTCGGGTCATTCCAAGTGGGCCAACATTAAGCGCAAGAAGGCGAAAGTGGATGCCGTCAAAGGCACGGTATTTTCACGGTTGACCAAAGAAATTATGGCGGCCGCCAAACGCGGCGGCGGCAACCCGGATACCAACTTTAAGCTGAGGCTGGCCATTGACAAGGCCAAGGCCAACAACCTGCCGTCTACGAACATTGAGCGCGCCATTCGCCGCGCTACCGGCCAAGAAGCGGGCGTCAATTATGAGGAGACGGTGTATGAAGGCTATGGTCCGGGCGGAACCGCCGTTTACCTCGATATTTTGACCGATAACCGCAATCGTACCGCTGGCGAAATACGCCACATTTTTTCCCGCCACGCGGGTTCTTTAGGGGAAACCGGCTGTGTGGCCTGGATGTTTGAGCCCAAGGGGCGCCTCTTGGTTTCGGAAACTTCCCGCAGCGAGGAGGACTTGCTGGATGTCGCCATCGAGGCGGGCGCTGATGATTTATTGCGGGAAGACGAGAATGAATTCGTGGTGTTGACCGAGCCCGAAGCTTTGGACAGCGTCCGCCAAGCATTCGTGGAACGCGGCATTCATATTGAGGAGGCGGAATTGGTGCGTTTACCCAAGACCACCGTAGCCGTCCCTGAATCCGAGGCGGAGCGGTTGTTGGAACTGCTGGAGCTTCTTGAGGACCATGATGACGTTCAGCATGTCTATTCCAACGCCGATATTCCAGAGGATTTTTACCCAACGGAGTAGCGCAAAGCGTGACCGGATAGTGGGGCAAACGCTATTGATTTATGCGGCATTGAAGGGGACTAAGCGGTGGTCGATGTGGTGGTATTTGATTTTGACGGCACTCTTTCCGCTGCCGCTGAGCTTCCATGCCTTTCGCGATGTTTTCCGCGCGTTTGACCAGCGCTGGGTGTCTGACGGTGAGATTATGGCCCGCCGGAAGCTGGCTTGCTGCAACGCCATCTTGCCCACCCCGAGGAGGCGCGGGATGCGCTGGCGCGGTATCATGGCCTCTATGCCGAAAATCATCAGCAATATGTAGAGCCCTTCGGGGAGCTGCACGATCTATTGATTGAGATGAAGCGGACCGGCTGCCGGCTGGCTCTGTTCACTGGCAAAGGGCGGCAAGGTTTAGCCATTTCCTTGGAGCGGCTGGGTTTAACGCGGTTGTTTGATGTGGAAATATCGGGAGACGATGTGGCCCATCCCAAGCCACACCCCGAAGAACTTCAAACGATCATGAAACAGCGCTTGGCTGTGGCCGGGATCGTATGCTAATGGTTGGTGATAGCGATGCCGATATCGGGGCGGTTCGCCGGGTGGAAGTCCGCTCGGTGCGCGTCCATTGGTTCCCGTCCGTCATTGAGCAGTTTGAGGAAGATCCAGATTTCATCCGCGGCAGCGTGCAAGAGTTGCGGCAGATATTGCAGCGGCTTAATCCATCGTGAGTGATGACCGATCTTCCCATATGACGGCGAATGGGGAGGTTCGGTTTACATGGTGTCGGGAGCTTCTATTCCAAGAAGGTTTAGGCCATGTTTCAGCACTTGACCGGTATGGTCGCTCAATGCCAGCAATTTGATTCGCGTGTTGATATCATCGCTGAGAATGCGCTGGTTATTGTATAGGCCGTTAAAACTTTGCGAGATGTCCAGTAAGCGGCGGGCAACGAGAAACGGCTCATTCTTTACGGTGGCCTGGACAACAGTATTTTCGTACCCGGACAACGCGCTCCAAAGTTCCCACTCTAGGGTCGTCACGGGGTGCTCGGGGCCCCAGGGTTCAGGAATCTGAAAAAATTGCTGGGGCTGGAACTGAGCCTTTTCCATGAGGCTATGGATTCGCGCCTGAGTATATTGGACATAGGGGCCGGTCTCGCCCTCAAAGCTCAGTACCTCGGCCCAATTAAATTCCAGATCGCGCATCCGCTGATTTTTTAGCCCATGAAACACCACCGCGCCCACACCCACTACTTCGGCAATCCGGGCTTTGTCTTTAAGGCGCGGACGCTTGCCATCGATAATGGCGGCAACTCGGCGCACCGCCTCGTCCAGCACGTCTTCCAACAACACCACGTCACCTCTGCGGCTGGACATTTTTCGTCCTTCCAACCTTATCAGACCAAAACCCACATGATGACAGTTGTCCGCCCACGGGTAGCCCATCCGCTTGAGGGTTCGAAAGACCTGGGTAAAGTGGAGAGTCTGTTCCGCCCCCACCACATAGATCATTTGGTCGAAACCAAACCGCTCATAGCGATAGATGGCGGCCGCCACGTCTCGTGCCGCATAAATGCTGGTTCCATCCGATTTTACGATAATGCAGGGCGGGATATCGTCGCCGACGCGCACAACCTGTGCGCCCTGTGATGTCTCTAATAGTCGGTCGCTCCGCAATTGCTGCACCACGTCGGGAATGCGGTCCTTGTAAAAGCTTTCGCCCCACACATGGTCGAATGTGACGCCGAGGCGGGCATATGTGGATAAAAACGCATCGGTGCTAGCCTCGACAAACCATCGCCAAAGGCGATGGGCTTCTAAATCTCCCCCTTCCAGCCGTTGCAACCATGCCTGTGCCTCCCGGCCAAGTCCGGGATCGCGGGGAGCTTCGGCATGAAAATGGACGTAGAGGCGGTAAAGCGCGTTTACCGGGTCGCCGCGCACTTCCTCCTCCTGCCCCCAGCGATGATACGCCGCCAGAACTTTGCCAAATTGCGATCCCCAATCTCCGAGATGATTGATGCCAATGACCTTCCATCCCAGGGCTTGATACATCCGCGAAAGAGCGTGGCCGATGATGGTTGGGAACAAATTTCCCATACTGATTGGCTTGGCCACGTTGGGTGAACCGAATTCCAAGACAACGGTCTTTCCCGTCCCAGTCTGCGGCAACGCGACTCCTTTCTGGAGCGCCCGCCTAAGTTCGCCAGGAAGAACCTTTTCCCGATGCCACGCGAAGTTTAGGTACCCGCCCGCGGCGGACGCGGTCCAGGTGCCGCTCGGCAGGGTTGCTGCCAGTTCCGCCGCGATGTCCTGGGGCGATCGTCGCCATCGCTTCGCCAATTCAAAGCACGGATAGGACACGTCGCCCCAGTCTTGGCGGGGAGGGCGTTCAAGGCGTGCTTGAATTTGGTCGACGGGGAGACCGAGAAAATCAGCCAAGGCCTGGGCGATGAGGGCGGCATCCATGATGGTCACTCCTAAAATACAAATAACCGCCGGTATGGCCGTCTCCGTTAGAGACGAACCAAGCCCGCGGTACCACTCTAATTATTCGCTCCAGCCAGAGGAGCGAATCTCTTATCGTTGTAACGGACGGCCACCCGGTCCGAGCTAATCTAGTTTAAGATCCTATTTGGCCCGAACATCTCCCAGGCCCGCTTCCGTACCTGCCCTCACTGGCTCTCACCAACCCCAGTTCGCTGAAGATAGGCGCGATACGTACTCTCCTGATCATCGATTTTCCCTATGTCGTTAAGTGTATGGTACGGTTTTTACGGATGAATTTCAAGAATTGTGGAATTTGTCATTGCCCAGACCAAGGTAACTCGCGAGAGGATTGTCGCAGGCCTCGCTGATTGGTGGGCAGGCAGCAACTATTCAGGACCCTTCCACAAGTATGCGAGTCATGTGCGTGCTCATCGTTGAGCAGTGCGGCATAGGGCCGCAAAGCTGGCCGCGTATCGGTCCGGTGACGGTTGACCCAATGCGTGGCACGCCCCGCCGTTTCGGGCGGGAAGGATAGCGCGGGCGTAGCTGTCCTTAGGTTTTATTGTGGGGTCGGCTGCTGTTCGATGGACTGGCGGACGATGGCGATAGGCGCGTTGTCGTAGCTTGAGGCGAAGTAGGACGGCGACCATAGCACACCGTTCCAGTAGCGTTTCTTGATGTCTCTGGGCGTTCCTTGCGCACCAGATGGCTGGAGACGCCATGGATGCTGTGCATCAAATTCAGGCCCGCGACCTTTGGCGGATGCTAGCAGATGGACATGATCGTCCTCGCCGTCTATCGCAATCAGTTGTGCCTGGAAATCGGCACCCAGTGAGCCGCTCCCTACCGTGCCCCAAACCGATTGCGAATACGGATGAGGCGGATGTTGACCACGATAGGCGCGGCGGTTGCCAGCACCATGGCAATAATCGCTAAGACCAGGAGTAGATGATTAACCGTTGGACGAGTACAATGCATCGTCCCGCCCGGGCCACCCGTGCACCGTGTTATTCCAGCCGGAGCGGGGGCAAGAATTCCCAATCCCAAGGCGTATACCACGGCAGCCAGCCCTCCGGGCCAAATTAGCGTGGCCATAAGTTTGTCCCGCAGCTTCCATACGGTGGATTGCCAGAGCAGCGCGACACCCGCAAGCCAGCCTAGCATGAAGACAAATCCGCCCAACAACAGAAGCCAGGGGGCCCAGCGGTCGCCCCAGCCCAGTTCGGGGAAGGGTGGAAGGCCCGCCTCAGACCGTATGGCTTCAGGGTCTCCTAGGTCATCCAATAGTTGCCGAATTTGCGCTTCATTTTCCGATTCCATGGCCGCACGGGCGGTGCGAATATGTTCCCGGATATCCTCAACGATGAGATCACGGCGTTCTTGCGGAAGATCCCTGAGTGTATGATGGATTCGGCTCACATAGTCCTCGAGGAGCTGGTCGATTTTATTGGGGGAGCTCATTCGGAAGAAACCTCCCTGGTGTCACCTATTAAATCATTTACGGCAGAAGTAAACTGCGTCCATTGCCGCCGGAACTGGGCTAGAGCGTCTACACCGCCTGGCGTGAGCGCGTAATAGCGCCGCGGTGGCCCCTCGGTCGACTCCCGCCACACTGTCTCGACCAACTCATCCCTCCGCAGCCGAGACAGCAGGGGGTATATGGTGCCTTCGCCCGCGATGATCCGCGCTTGTGACAGGGTCTTTGCCAAATCGAACCCGTACCGCTCCTGGTCCTCCAGCAGGGCTAGTACACACCGGTCGGCGATCCCGCGGCGCAACTGGCCAAGCCACGATGACTCGCTTTTCTCTATCATGTTAAACATGGTACCTAACGCAAGAAGGTATCGTCAATGGATAGGAAAACATTTATGCGGATGCGAAAAATGGGATTGCCCCTTTCCTGGGGAACGGTCGAGGTCGATCACTTATTAATTAATATCAATGGTGTATTAAACAGCCGGTTAATCGACTCTGATTGCTGTAGCGGGATTTGCGAGTCGGACTAAAATGGAATCGATTCATTATGTTGTGTGGATTTGCTTCCAGATGAGAACGGCCTATTAGAGGGAGCGAATTTGGTTCCTGCCAGAGACAATTAGGGCTGCCACTTACCCGTTTTTTGCGGTTTCACGTATTTGTCGTCTAAGCAATGACCGGGCCGGGCATGTTTATCCGGCACATTTTTTTGAGGACCCGATGATGCCAGGGAGACTGTTCTGCCCTGGGTTTGTCGAAATGCTATGGAAATAAGGCTGTTCTACATGAACGCGTCCCATATTCTTAATGGGAAGGCTGATAGTCCGAAAATCGCGGACGTTCCAATCGCAACAGGGACTCCGTCGTGCAGTATAGGGGCCCACTCAATCGCCCAATGGCGTGAAGGGCGTCCAGATCGATTTTGCCATTGCGCAAAACTTGGTCATCCACTCCAAAATGCAATACTTCGCCCACCACGAAGTGTGTTGGATGTTCTAACTGATCGTCAATTCCAAAGCGCATGACCGTGTTCAAGCGGCACTCCAAGTGGACTGGAGATTCGGCCAGCCGGGGCACAGAGACCGTGGCGGCGGGGGATAGCGTCAAGTCGGCATAGTCAATCTCGGAAAATGAGCCGGGAGCATCAATGGAGGTTAAATTGCACGCGGTCAAATTCTCTTTAGTCACCACGTTGATGACGAATTCGTGGGTATCCAGGATGTTTCCCAACGTATCTTTAGGGCGGCCATCTCGACTCATGAGGGTGACGCCGATCAGTGGGGGGTGGCTGGAAACGCAGGTAAAGAAGCTGAACGGAGCGGCATTAACCTGTCCTTCTTTGCTGACGGTGGTAATCCAGGCAATGGGGCGGGGGATTACCGTCATGGTGAGCCAGCGGTATGCGTCCTGAGCGTTAAGCTCTTGCGCGGCGATCTCCATTATTGTTCCTCCCCAATTTTCCCGACTTTTGGTTGTTGGCTATTATCGTAAAGAATATTGCTGAATGTGTGAACACAACCGGAACCACCAGTTGTTTTTGATTAGGCTGGCCCGCAAAGGGATATGAGGCAGGATGCTGACCGCGATATAAGCTCATCCAGCGCTTCCGTGCGGTTAACCGAGGATGGCGAGAAAGACGGCCATTGTCCCGAAACACAAACCACCATGCCCGCCATCGAAGACCAGATTGTGGCGCTGTACGCGCGCGGCATGACGACTCGGGATATCCAAGTCCAGTTGACGGATTTGTACGGCATTGATGTCTCGCCCACCCTCGTGTCAACATCACGGACAAGCTGCTGCCGATCATCCAGGAATGGCAGCAACGGCCGCTCGCGGCCGTTTACCCGGTCGTCTTTTTAGACGCCGTTCACTTCAAAGTGCGCCAGGATGGGCGGGTCGTGACCAAAGCCGCCTACATGGTCGTGGGGATTGATCTGGACGGCTACAAGGACGTATTGGGGATGTGGATTGGGGAACATGAATCGGCCAAATTTTGGTTGACCGTGTTAACCGAACTCTAGTGGCGGGGTGTCCAGGATATCCTCGTGGTGGCCGTCGACAACCTGACCGGATTCAGTGAGGCGATCGCCACCGTCTTTCCCCACGCTGATATCCAGAAGTGCATCGTCCATCAAATTCGAAACTCGCTCAAATACGTGGCCCATAAGGACTATCCCGCGATCACCACCCACCGTGGCCATCCCGGACGGCTGGGTCAGCACAAAGGGCGCGCATTGGGAGAAGACTTCCCTTATCGTGACCATTCCTTTCAACACGCCCATCCCCGAGAAGACCCGCACCGGCGGAGAGATTACATTAGCCATGGCGGTACGGATGGGGATTATCCATGGATGGTCTGCTGGGGATGGACAACAAACGCTTATGGTTACACGGCCAGAAACGAATCGCCTCCGTTGGCAGCACCTCACCGTAAATCAGTTAGTGTCTGCACGACAAATTTTCGTCAAGCAAACAGTCGGCCCTTTTATCCCCTTTTCGAAGAATGCTGGCGGTGGAATCCCTGGCCCGGTAGGTTCAGACCATCAAGCCCTGGGAGATTTGCAAGCCTCGGCAGTTACGTTGTTTCATCGGCTTGTGTTTCGGACGACGACCCGGTATTTCCTCGAAGTGGTCACCTATCACCACGACAACAACATTGTGCTCTATGACCGCAAGAGCCATGAAAGCCATTGGTACATCCAACAGCTTGCGTCGTTTCCCTGAGCCACCACTCTTAGCGAAATCACGGTAGGTACGACGTGGTATTGACCCCGAGATTATCCGCGTAACCTTGAAACCTGCGACGTACCGTGGAGTTCGTACGCCGTGGCCAGTTCACTAATCGAGTGGTATACCAGTTACCAAGTCTCTGCGTTCGAACGCCCGCAAACGCTCTTCGACCTCGGTGCTCCACGCCGCGTCAATTTCTGCCCGCGCCGGTAAATCAAAACTGGCCAGTAATTGCTCGACCAGTTCGGTACGGTCCATGGGCGGCAAGGCCATTGCCTCGGTCAGAATACGTCGGCTCTGGGCCGTCATAATTGTCCCTCCAACGTTCCAATTCCCGTTTCATACGCCGTCACCTTTATTATACCAAGTGGTGCACATATGTTATGGTTCCGGGCTACCGATCTACTCTCACGTTCCTGTGCTGATACCCCAAGAATATCGAACAGATGATGCCTGTTTCCAGTCCAGGCGTGTCGATGCCACTAGACACGATAAAAGGGCGCATGCGACGGGTGGTGCCGCGTATTCCTTCACGATGTCCGCGATAGGAACGAAATTCCGACAAGCTGTAGGAAAACGTGGCCTATCTGTTGTATTAGTTAAAGGAGGGGGACAAGGATTGTGCGCGTGCTAGGAATTGATCCAGGAACGGCGACTTTGGGCTGGGGCATTATTGAGCACCAAGGGGCGAAGATTGGACTGGTGGAATATGGTGCCCTCACCACTCCGCCCGATCTCGGTGATCAGGTCCGCTTAACGATGTTATACAATGGGCTTCTTGACCTGTGCGTCCGCTTCAGTCCAGATGCGGCCGCGGTGGAGAAGTTGTACTTTGGCCAAAACAGCCGCACCGCCATGGTGGTAGGACAAGCGCGGGGCATCGTCCTGCTGGTATTGGGGCAAAAGAACCTTCCCTACGCGGAAATGTCTCCGGCCGAGGTTAAACAAGCCGTGACGGGATATGGACGGGCGGAAAAGCGGCAGGTGCAGTTAATGGTGCAGCGGTTGCTGGGCCTCAAGGATTACCCGCGCCCGGATGACGCGGCCGACGCCCTAGCCATTGCCATTTGCGGTGCCGAGCATTTGCGCTTTAAAAAATCATCTGGCGTACTATAGATGCGGCCTGATAGGGTGGGCGGATTATGATTGTGGAAATCGAGGGCATTGTGGGGGACCGGCAGGCTGGTATGGCGGTCATTCATACGGCGCAAGGGCTTGGCTATGGGGTTGAGGTGCCGCGTGAGACGGAACAGCGCTTGCCTTCTCGGGGGGAGCGGGTAAGGCTGTTTACCCATCTTATTGTCCGTGAGGATCAGTGGCGCTTAATCGGGTTTTATTCCGCCGAGGAACGACAGGTGTTTCAAGACCTGCTCGAGGTTAATGGGGTGGGTATTAAAGGGGCCTTGTCGGTGATGAGTCACTTGGGAATCGAGCGTTTGCGGCGAACCGTTTTTAATGGAGAATGGAAAGAATTGAAGGGTGCTTCGGGAATTGGCGCGAAAATTGCCCAGCGCATCCAATTAGAACTGGCTAGTCGTTGGGTCAAGGGATCCGACACCTCCAGTACGGTCTGGGATCCCGGCGCTATTGGGGAAGAATCGGAGGCCGAGGGAGATGACGTGGTGGCAGCCCTAGTTTCACTCGGGTATGAGCGGGGAGAAGCGAGAGCCGCTGTGCGCGATTTAGCCGACGGCAGCCCCGAGGACCGGCTTCGGCAAGCGCTTAGGGCGTTGGACCGGGGGAGGGCGCGTTAATGGATGAAAATCGGGTCGTGAGTCAAGAGTCCTCGCCTGATGATGCTGATTCGGGGCTGCGGCCGCAATGGTTGCGCGATTACATTGGACAAGAAAGCGTCAAGGATCGCTTGCAGATTTTCATCGAAGCCTCCCATCAACGCCGGGAAGCGCTAGACCATGTGCTCCTTTACGGTCCGCCCGGGTTAGGAAAAACCACTCTGGCTCATATTATCGCCAATGAGCTGGGGGTGAACATCCGTTATACCTCGGGGCCAGCCATTGAGCGGGCCGGAGACTTGGCTTCGGTGCTGACCAATTTGGAAGCGGGAGATGTGCTCTTTATCGATGAGATTCACCGGTTGGCCCGTACCGTGGAGGAAGTACTGTACCCCGCCATGGAAGATTTTCATTTGGACATAATGTTGGGCAAAGGGCCCAGCGCCCGCTCGGTGCGGTTGGATCTGCCGCGATTCACCCTGGTGGGAGCCACCACCCGCGCCGGCATGTTGACAGCCCCCTTACGTGATCGGTTTGGCGTTATTATTCATCTTGACTTTTATCAAGTTGGCGACTTGGCTAAAATTGTGGCACGGTCCGCACGCAAATTAGGGGTTCCGTTGGACGACAGCGCCGCGTCAGAGATTGCCCGACGGAGTCGTGGCACTCCTCGAATCGCCAACCGGCTTTTGCGGCGTCTACGCGATTATGTGGATGTGAAAGGGGACGGTGAGATCACCCTGGCAATGGCCGAAGAGGGTCTGAGATTGCTGGAGGTGGATCCCAATGGTCTTGATGCCGTGGATCACCGGCTTTTGCAGGCGTTGTATTATCGGCATCAGGGAGGGCCAGCCGGCTTGGAAACCTTGGCGGCGGCCATTGGCGAGGAGGGCGGCACCATCGAGGATGTCTATGAACCCTACCTTTTGCAGCAGGGCTATATCCAGCGCACCCCGCGGGGGCGCGTTCTCACGGCTTTTGCCTGCGAACGTCTGGGGTGGCCGGTGCCGTCCCCGCAGGCGCAAAAGAACCTTTTTGAGTAGCTCTTCGCGGGGCGAATTTTAGGTCGGCAGCCGTCTTAGTCCATGGCGAGAAAAAAGAGGGATTTGCCTCTTGTAAGGCGAAGCCCCATCCAGCAAAAATTTGAGGAGGAAACTCTGTGCCGCATCAGGGAATGTCGATTTATTGGATATTTTTCGCGTTGATTATCGCAATGACGGTGTGGATGTTCTGGCAGCAGTCCCGCCAGCAGAAAAGCCGACGACAGATCCAGAACTCCATTTCGTCGGGAGATCGGGTGGTCACGGTCGGCGGCGTTATCGGTACCGTCGATGCCGTGAAAGACAACGAGCTTACCTTGAAAATCGCGGAGGGTGTGAAGATTCGGGTATTGAAGTCTGCCGTCAACGGCAAGTACGAGCCTCACTAAGCGGTATGCTATAATTACCGACGATGTGGCTAGATAATTGAAGGAGGCGCTTGCTGGTGGCGGATACGTCACTAAATCCTTTTATGCGGGCCCAGCAAAGTTTCAAAGAAGCTGTGGAAACGCTAGGGGTTGAACCTGGAGTCTATGAGATATTGAAACAGCCCATGCGAACGTTTGAAGTGGCTGTTCCTTTTATCCGAGATGATGGAACCCTCCAGGTGTTTACCGGTTATCGTGTGCAGCATAACGACGCACTGGGGCCCACCAAAGGAGGGCTTCGTTTTCATCCCGATGTCAATGCGGATGAAGTGAAGGCCTTGGCGATGTGGATGTCCGTGAAATGCGCGTTGCTGGGGCTTCCCTATGGCGGAGGGAAAGGAGGCATCGCCTGCGATGTCGACCAACTGTCTGAGGGTGAGATTGAGCGTCTGAGTCGGGAGTATATCCGTGCGGTGAGTTTGGTCATTGGTCCTGACAAGGATATTCCGGCCCCGGATGTTTCCACGAATCCGCAAATTATGGCCTGGATGGTGGACGAGTATTCCCGCATTCGGGGTGAGAACACCTTTGGCCTTATCACCGGAAAGCCTCTCGT
Source organism: Bacillota bacterium (assembly GCA_021792935.1). Taxonomy (GTDB): domain Bacteria; phylum Bacillota; class Sulfobacillia; order Sulfobacillales; family Sulfobacillaceae; genus Sulfobacillus_B. Next base: position 14,094 of record JAJYTS010000020.1, read on the forward strand.
CATCGGCGGTTCGGAAGGTCGGGTGGAGGCTACCGGGCGCGGCTTGGTATTCGCGACGCGCCAGCTGGCTAAGGAAATGGGCATTGAATTTGACCACGCACGGGTCGCCGTGCAGGGATTTGGCAACGTGGGTTCGGTGGCCGCCTCCATCGCCTACTCCATGGGAGCCAAAGTGGTCGCGGTTTCGGACAAAGACGGCGGATTATATAATGCGGCAGGTATTGATGTAAACGACTTGTTGGAATACAAGCGCACTAATCGTAATCTTACCGGATATCCCAAAGCGGAACCCATTGGCAACCGGGAACTTCTAGAGCTCCCGGTTGATATTTTGTTTCCGGCTGCTTTGGAGAATCAAATAACGGCGGATAACGCCCAAAATATTCGTGCCAAAATTGTAGGGGAAGGCGCCAATGGTCCGACCACCCCGGAAGCGGACGCCATATTGTTTGATAAAGGGGTTATGGTGGTTCCTGACGTGATGGGCAATTCCGGCGGTGTCACCGTTTCATACTTTGAATGGGTGCAAAATCAAAGCCGCTTTTATTGGAGTGAAAACGAGGTCAATCAGCGGCTGCAAGAGTATATGTCACGAGCTATGGCGGCAATGCACCGCATGCACGAGCGTTATGGCGTCACACTGCGAAAGGCCGCTTACCTGGTTGCCACCGATCGGTTGGCTCAGGCCATGCGGGTGCGTGGGTGGCTGAAGTAGGAGGTCTTCCGGAATGAACGATGCTCGTTCGTTGCACGAAGCCTACCAGGCATGGCAAGAGACGGTTTTGAACCCTTACCAGGCGAAAGCTGGTGAGCGGCAGGAGGAATTTGCTACCGTTTCCGAAATACCGGTCGAGCGGCTTTATACGCCGCTCGACGTGCCTGGCGGGGAATATTTAGACAAATTGGGCTTCCCGGGCGCTTACCCGTTTACGCGGGGGGTCTATCCCACCATGTATCGGGGTCGGCTCTGGACCATGCGCCAATATGCCGGTTTTGGCACGGCTGAAGAATCGAATCGGCGATATCGATATTTGCTGGAGCAAGGTCAGACCGGGTTGTCGGTGGCCTTTGACCTGCCCACGCAAATGGGCTACGACTCGGACCACCCCATTGCCAATGGCGAAGTGGGCAAAGTCGGTGTTGCCATTGACACCTTGCAAGATATGGAGATTTTGCTCGACCAGATCCCTCTGGACCGCGTTTCGGTCTCGATGACCATCAATGCCCCGGCCGCTATTTTATTGTTGATGGTGGTGGCGGTAGCCAAGCGGCAGGGAGTGGATCTTAAGCGGTTGACTGGAACCATTCAAAATGACGTGTTGAAAGAGTATGCCGCCCGCGGGACCTATATTCTTCCCCCGGGTCCGTCCATACGCATTATCGCTGACATCTTTCGCTGGTGTTCCGCCAATACGCCTCGATGGAACACGATTAGCATATCGGGTTACCATATCCGGGAAGCGGGCTCAACGGCCGCGCAGGAGATTGCCTTTACTCTAGCCAACGGCATCGCGTATGTGACGGCCGCTTTAACGGCGGGCCTTGACATTGACGTGTTTGGTCCTCGGCTCTCCTTTTTCTTTAACGCCCACATGGACTTTTTCGAGGAGATTGCCAAATATCGGGCGGCCCGGCGGATTTGGGCGGACATTATGAAAAACCGTTTTAGCGCCCAGGATCCTCGCTCCTGGCAATTGCGTTTTCACACTCAGACGGCGGGATCGACCTTAACCGCGCAGCAGCCCGAGACCAATGTGGTGCGGGTGACATTGCAGGCGTTAGCCGCCGTGATGGGAGGCACCCAGTCGCTGCATACCAATTCCAAAGACGAGGCATTGGCGCTTCCGACGGAGGAATCGGCGCGGCTGGCACTACGGACTCAACAGATTATCGCTTATGAGAGCGGCGTGCCCAACAGCGTGGATCCGCTGGCCGGCAGCTATCTGGTGGAATCTCTCACGGACAGTTTGGAGGTGCAGGCGCGCCAGTATTTAGATAAGATTGATGAACTGGGTGGGGCGGTGGCCGCCATTGATGCGGGCTACATTCAGCGTGAGATTCAAGATGCCGCCTATCGCTTTCAAAGAAAAGTAGAATCCGGCGATCAAGTGATTGTGGGCGTGAACCGCTTTCAATCGCATGAGGGACCGCGGGATAATATCTTGAAGATTGACTCGGCCTTGCAGGCGCGGCAAATTGACAAGTTGTCCCAAGTTCGGGCCCGGCGGGATGAGGCTCGGGTGCAGGCGGCCTTGACGCGACTCCAACGGGCGGTGCAAGATCCTAACGCGCCACTCATGGAGCTTTTATTGGAGGCCGTCGAGTCCTACGCCAGTTTGGGCGAAATGGTGGAGGTTCTCACCCGTCACTATGGGCGGTATCATCCCCCGGTTTTCATTTAGCGCATGAGGACGACTAGCATCGTTCCTAAAAGGCTTGGCATCTCGCTAAAGCGGTGAGGACAGCGGCTTCGGCGATTTCTTCCGCCATTTGACGCAGGTGTGCACGGGACTCGGGATTGAATTGCGCGTGGTGAGCCGTGGTATCTGTCCTGCAGGCGCTGTGCTCCGTGAGGCACGCGAAAACTCGGTCTGACGCTCAAAGATCTATACCTGCGCGATCCAGGGATGGACGGCTGACCGTGATCGGAACGCGGCGATGAATCTTCGGCAAACCGCGGAATACCAGTGCGTCTGTTAGTGTCACGAGTGACGGCCTATTGGGAGGGTCACGCCTGTGGAGTGTGAAAGACCCCGGAGTGGCTGCGGCCAAACGGCACACGATGAACCAGGAACAATCCATGGCGTACGTTTACGTACATTGAAGGAGGCAGAAGGTTATGAGACTGGACCATATTGGGGTGGCGGTAACAAACCTTGAAGAGAGCCTTCATGCTTATGAGGCGTTGGGGTTGGCCGCGGTTCATCGCGAGCACGTGGAAAAAGACGGCGTCGAAGTCGCGTTTGTTCCGTTCGCGGGTGGCCGCTTTGAATTGTTGAAGCCAGACCGGGATGATAGTCCGGTGGCAAAGTTTTTGCGGCGCCGTGGTGAAGGTATGCACCATCTGGCGCTGGCTGTGGATGATATTGCCCAGCGCTTGGAAGAGTTGAAGAGCCAAGGCGTGCGCCTCATTGACGAGCATCCGCGAGCGGGTGCGGAAAATACTTTGGTGGCTTTTATTCATCCGTCGTCGACCGGCGGCGTGCTGATAGAGTTGGTGCAGAGACCTCAGGGGATTGGTGGTAATGGATAAAAAAGAGGAACTGAAGCGGCGCCAGGCCGATATTGAAGCGATGGGCGGCCCCAGTCGGGTGGAACGTCAGCATCAAATGGGAAAGTGGTCGGCCCGCGAGCGAATTCAGTATCTGTTGGACGCGAATACCTTTGAGGAGATTGGGGCTCACGTCACCCATCGGGGCACCCGTTTTGGCATGGATGCGGTGCAAGCGCCGGCGGACGGCGTGGTAACGGGCTTTGGCCGCATAGAGGGTCGCCCGGTCTACATATTCGCTCAGGACTTTACGGTTTTGGGTGGTTCGCTGGGAGAAATGCACGCGGCCAAGATTCAGCGGGTTCAGGATTTGGCGCTGAAATCCGGGGTTCCCATTATTGGCTTGAACGATTCCGGAGGCGCGCGCATTCAAGAAGGCGTGGATGCGCTGAACGGCTATGGAGAGATTTTTAAGCGCAACACCTGGGCGTCGGGCGTTATTCCCCAAATTACCGTCATTATGGGTCCGTCCGCAGGCGGTGCGGTTTATTCGCCCGCTTTGACCGATGTGATTATCATGGTGCGGCACACCGCGCAAATGTTCATTACCGGACCGCAAGTGATTCAGGCGGTGACGGGAGAAACGGTAAGCGCGGAGGATTTGGGAGGGGCCGATACCCATTTGAAGCGGTCGGGGGTGGCGCACTTGGCGGTCGACAGCGACGCCGAGGCACTGGATGGGGTGCGGCGGGTCTTAAGCTTTTTACCCCAGAACTGGATGGAAGAGCCGCCGGTGGTAAAGTCGCGCGACCCCTTGGAACGCATCGATGAGACATTGGCGCGGGTTGTGCCTGATGACGCCAATAAGCCGTATGATGTGGCGGGTATTATTGGTAGCATTCTTGACGAGGGCGACTTCTTTCCTTTGCAAAAGGGGTACGCCGACAATCTGGTCGTGGGCTTAGGGCGAATTGGGGGGCATCCGGTGGGGATTGTCGCCAATCAGCCGCGGGTGTTGGCGGGAACACTAGATATTAACGCCTCAGACAAGCTAGCCCGGTTTGTCCGCTTTGCCGATGCGTTTAATATTCCTATTGTGACTTTAGTGGACACGCCCGGGTATCTGCCGGGGACGTCGCAAGAGTATGGGGGAATTATTCGCCATGGGGCCAAAGTGCTGTATGCTTATGCTGAAGCGACGGTGCCCAAGGTGACCCTAATTTTGCGAAAGGCCTACGGTGGCGCTTATTTGGCGATGTGCAGTCGTTCTTTGGGCGCCGATTTGGTTTTGGCCTGGCCTACGGCGGAAATTGCCGTAATGGGACCCGATGGAGCCGCCAACATTATTTTTCGGCGGGAAATCGAGGGAAGCGACAATCCAGCCGAAACCAAAGCGGCTAAGGCTGAAGAATACCGGCAGCAGTTTGCCAACCCCTACGTGGCGGCGGGCCATGGATATATTGATGCAGTAATTGAGCCTGAGAAGACTCGGGGTCATCTCGCGCAAGCGTTGATGGCGCTTTACAATAAGCAGGACCATCGGCCCAAGCGCCATCACGGCAACATTCCTGTGTAGTAGGGGAAAACAACTGTGCAGGGAACGGCGGGCAGCAGATCGGGATTTTGCGCGAGCCCATTTCACGGCGCGGAGGGCGGAACATGAGTGAAGCGGAGATTACGGAAGAGGAGTTGGCGGCCATCGCCGCCGCCCTATGGGTGTTTTCGGACGGTGAGACTATGATGCGGGCGGTAAAGGTGCGAGAGGTGTGGCCGCAAGCATCGCCATGGCGTTGGGCGCCGATAGGGCGATCATAAAAAACCTGGCAAGCAGCAGAAAGAGGGAGGAGACCTAGTGCCCACGGTGCGGCGGTTTCGTATAACGATTAATGGCAAGGTATATGAGGTAGAAGCGGAGGAGTTGGGAGAAGGGACTTCCGAGCCTTCCCGAGTGGTTGCCGCTCCCGTAACTGCGTCGGCTCCACCTGTGGCACCCAAGGCTCAACAGGGGTCAGTGTCGGGCGCTGCCCAGGTTGAGGCGCCACTGCCGGGCTTGGTATTGGACGTTAAAGTGGATGCGGGACAAACCGTGGACGCGGGACAGGTGCTGGTGATTCTTGAGGCCATGAAGATGGAGAATGAAATCGTGGCGCCCGATAACGGGGTGGTGTCGGCGGTGCGGGTTTCAAAGGGGGACAACGTTTCCGCCGGAGACGTTTTAGTGGTACTGGAATAGATGGCTGAGCGGCTTTTGGTGGTCGCTCCCCATCCCGATGATGAATCACTGGGCGCGGCCGCTCTCATTGCCAAAGAAAGGCAGCGCGGCACTGAGGTGTTCGTAGTTCTTGCGACATTGGGCGATGGGTTCATGGAGGATGCCGCCCGCTATTATTTGTCTTTTGATGTAAAGCCCGAAGAGTATCTACATATGGGTTACGAGCGCCAAAAGGAGACGATTCGCGCCATGGCGGAGCTGGGCGTGGACGAGAGCCGAATTTATTTCCTGGGCTTTCCCGATGGCGGTCTGGATTCCTTGTGGCGTACCCATTGGGACGGCGAACCGTGGACCAGCGTCACCACGGGAAAGAAGGCCGTCCCCTATCTCACCGCCTGGCGCCCGGATACACCCTATCTAGGACGGCGGATGTTGGATCTGCTATTAGATGTCTATGAGGAAGTGCGTCCTGACCGCATTGTCCTGCCCAGCGCTTTTGATACCCATCCCGACCATTGGGCCACCAATGCCTTTGCCACTTTGGCCTGGGCGGAAATGGCGCAAGGGCGCTCGGAATACCGGCGTATTGCGCGGTGGGGATATTTGGTACATTGGCCCGCATGGCCATTCCCCTTGGCCTATCGGCCAGATTTGACCTTTTCCATGCCAAAATCCTTATTGTACTTGGGTCAAGAGCCTTCCCACGCCGAACCGGTCAACATTGAACATATCGAGCGCAAGCGGCGGGCCTTGATGGCACATGAAAGCCAGGCTGAGCTAATTAAGCCGTTTATGCTGGCATTCTGCCGCCAAAGCGAGGCTTTTTGGCAAGAGCATTTGTGGCGGGCGCAGCTCTCGGGAGGAGGAGCGGGAGTCCGTAATCCGGTGGCTGACTGGCGTACACGCTTGGTGCGGCGCCATCATCCGTTGATGGCGGCAGTTTGGGGCCGTGGCCCCGATTTCGATCATGTGGAGGTGACCGTTAACGGGCGATTAGCCCACGACAGTCGGCTGGAGATTTGTTTGCACCCCGTTGGTGGCCGTCGCCTTTATCAATGGATGGCGGGGCCGGGGGAAAATATCCCCCATGTGCGGTATCGGGCAGGGACGGGGGCGGTTCAGATTATGTGGCCGCGGGAGTGGATTGGCGATGCTGGCTTGGTGATGGCCGGGGTTCAACTGTACGTGCGCGGCAAGTGTGAGGGCAAAATACCGTTTCGTCCTGTTGTCTGGCCTAAAAGCGGTTAAATGCCTGGACTGGCGTGATAGAATGGCCCCATGGAGACAACAGACGGCACGCGCCGATTTTGGGCGGATAATGCGGCCTTGGGACTGGCGACCGTGGTCGCCGGCCTTTTTAATAGTGCGTACTCGATACTGTTGGCGCATGCGTTGGGTCCCGCTAATTATGGTCGGGTAGGGGCCTTAAATAATTTGGTTAGCCTTTTTTTGCTGCCGATGCCCATTGTTAGTTTGGCGGCCATCCGCATTGGAAAGCAGACAGGTCGATCGCGATGGTTGGAGTGGGGGTCGCTGGGCCTCGGGATTTTGCTATTCGGGGCGGCCGTACTTTTAGGCCCGTATTTATCACGTCGCTTTGCCCTCTCTCCCGTCCTTGTCACCCTTTATCTTTCCAGCATCATTTTGGATTTCGGCTACGCTTTGTATCTGGGCTATTTGAAGCGTGCCCGCCGATACGCCGTGGTAGGTTTTTTACTGGCGCTGGCCAGCTTGACGGGATTGTTAAGCGTGGTTTTGGCCATAACGGCAGGGCGGCAGGCCCCGTTGGCCTGGCTAGGGATTTGGCAGTTTACTTTTATGGGGGTGCTCTTTTTGCTCACCCGCGCGTTTTCGCGACGGGTTCCCCATCTGCCGCCGACCTATGTTCGCCGGGAAGTGGTCGCTACCACATTGGGGGTAGGCACCTTGCAAGCCTTATGGGGTTTTTCTGACGTACTCTTTGCCAAAGCCCATCTCTCCACGGTTCAGGCAGGACTTTACACGGGGCTTTCGACCATCGGACAGGCGTTCCCATTTGTCATCGCCAGTTTGTGCACAGTCATGTTGACCGCTATTTTAGACGAACCAGGAAAGCGCCGCGCCTATCTTTCCCGCACGTTATGGGCGACTCTGATTTTGGGCGTGCTGTTTATTGGTGTCTTGTTGTGGATCCCGGACCCGGTGGTGCGGTTGGCCCTGGGTTCCGCCTTTGTTCCCATGAGCGCATTGGTTCAACGTTATAGTGATGCCATGGCCGCCATGGCCTTGATTTTAGTCTTTACCACCTACGGAGTCGCCAACGGTACCTACCGCACCATGATGGCGGCGGCCGTAGGAACGGTGGGGTGGCTAGTATCGCTCATTACCGCTCACAGCATGGCCGCCCTTGTCAACCGTACCTTGATCGGCATGGTGGCCAGCTTAGTTTTGGTGGTTCTTGTTTTTGTGGTGCGGAGGGCCAATGAGACTTCACTTGTCGACCATCGTTAAATGCGTCTGGGGATGATGAAGTCGCTGTGGGCGGTTTAGTCGCGGCAATCAGTCTCAAAAGGTTGGCACGAGAGGATTGTGCCAACCCTTGAGCGTTTCCATTAGTCTAGGTTCTTCAAGATTAGGTTTTTGGCAGTGTGGGAGGCTTGCGGCGGCGGGTTCCCATCTCATAGGCATATGCCCATCGGATGAGAGAAGCCTCTTCCCAAGCGCGTGCCGAAAAAGTAATTCCCAGGGGTTCTCCTTGGGGGCTATAGCCAGCGGGCACAGTAATGGAGGGATAGCCTGCCTTGGCGGCAATTTCGGCACCGGCCGCTCCCGGAAAAATTAAGCCATTCAAATGATGTTGGGACAGCACCTGGTCAATCCCTTGGCTTTGGGAGGAGCGGAGGTCGCGGGCGCGCGCGTCGATATAGAGATCCTCGACTAAAGTTCCCGCGGTTTGTTGGGCGGCAATTAATCGGGTTTGCCCATATTTGAGGCACTCCTGGGGATGAGCCTGGTTGTAGGCGACAAGGTCTTGCAAGGATTTGATGGGGGTGCGTTCGCCCAGCCAGTTGAAATAGGCATTGAGAGCGGCCTTAAATTCATAGGTGAGAACTGTAAAATCATGATAGAGGGAGGATTCAGGGAGATCGGCCGGGTCCACCACTTCCGCGCCTAAGCGTTTAAGGTCGCCAATCGCCTGTTCCATCAGATGATGCTGCCAGTCCGCCAGTTTATCAAAAAATCCCGCCCGGGGCAGTCCCAAGCGGACACCGCGCAATCCTTCCCCATCGAGTCCAGAGGTGTAGTTGGAGGCATAGTGACCTTGTGAGGCGCCTGTGGCCGGATCGCGAGGGTCAACTCCAGTGAGGGCGGCGAGAACCAGGGCGGCATCCTTCACGGTGCGGCACATGGGCCCAGCGGTGTCTTGGCTGGGGGAAATAGGAACGACGCCAAATCGGCTTAGGAGGCCGACGGTCGGTTTAATGCCGATCAGCGAATGTTGGGTGGAGGGGCTTAAAATAGATCCGGAGGTTTCCGTTCCCATAGCGAACGCGCTTAATCCGGCAGCCACAGCGGATCCTGACCCGGAACTGGAGCCGCCTGGGTCAACCTGGCCAGGTCCATAAGGGTTAAGCACTTGCCCACTGCGAGAACTAAATCCGTTTGGCATTTCCTCGGTCATGAAATTAGCCCATTCAGTGAGGTTGGTCTTCCCTAAAATGATGGCACCGGCCGCACGTAGACGCTCCACAACCCAGGCGTCCTCGGGGGCGTAAACGTCTCGCATGGCTAGTGACCCGGCACTGGTGGGCATTTTGTCGCCGGTCGCAATATTATCTTTTATCAACACCGGGATCCCGTGCAACGGGCCCCTTATCCCCCCAAGCCGTCTTTCCTGATCTAAGCCCTGGGCAATGTGATAGGCGTCAGGATTTATGGTGGCGACACTGTTGAGAGTGGGGCCGGAGCGATCAAAGCGGGCAATGCGTTCCAAATAGAGCAGAACCAGATCGGCCGCCGTAATTTCTTGGTTTTCAAACCAAGATTGAATGTCGCTAATGGTGGCATCGGCTAGGTGGTTAATGGTTATGGTGGAATCCATGAGTGTCATCTCCTTTACTAGGGGGGCGGGAGGTGCTGGGAGGCTTCAGCCGCAGCATGGCATAGCGCATAAACTGGTCGACGATGGGCTCGGTTTGCAGGCGGTCGGAGCGATAGGCAAGAAAAAAGGGGCGCGTCAATGATAATTCCTTTATGGCAACTGGCGCGCTATGACGCAGTTTCCGGCGAAACAGGAGTTCTCGCGAAACAAATCCCGCCCCCAGTCCCGATTCAACGGCGTCAATAACCGCCGAGCCGGTATCCACTTCTAAGACAATATGGCGCGGTTTGGGCCATCCCAGAGCGTCCAAGGCGCTATCCACCACCGCTTGGGTTCCTGAACCGCTGCGCCGTCCGATGAATGGGAGAGGGACAAGCTTGTCCCATCCGATGGGACGGTGGATTGCTTGAAAAGGCGGTTGACTGGGGATTAACAAGACGATATCGTCTTCGGCGATGATCAAAGAGACAATATTGGGATGGTCGGACTCGATGCCCATAAATCCCACCAGGGCGTCACCCTTGAGAAGGCATTGTTCCACCCCTCTTGAGTTCACTTCCCATAACTCCAAACGGACGCCTGGCTGAGCGGCAATAAAATCCGCCATCCAATGGGTGACGATTCGCGCCGCTGGGCTGGAACTGGTGGCCACGGTAAGGCGGCCAATGACCGAATGGGTTTGGTTGGCGCCTAGCACGATGGCCCGGTATTTTTTTAAAACGTCGTCGGCAAAATCCAGAAACAAATACCCAAATGGGGTCAAATTGAGGGGTTGTGTGCCGCGATCAACTAAAACGTTGCCCAACTCGACTTCCATGGCTTGCAATCGGCGGCTGGCGGTTGGCTGGCTAATGGCCGACGCTTTAGCGGCTTTGGTGATGCTGCGGCATTCGGCCAAGGCCCAAAACAATTCCAGATCATCGAAGGTCATTGTGTGGCGGCCCCCTCCCTTCTTCTAGCCATTCATATTTTACATGAGGCGTTGTGAACTGTGTGGCTATTGACTATGGTGACGGCGGGGCTATGCTGTGTCCTAATAATTATCTTTGTTTTACGATGGAGGTTACAAAATGTCAGTTCCTATACGACAACCGGAAGTGTCCCGCCGTTGGGCCTTGCCCGTGGCTGTGTTTGTAATTGTTGCGGTGTTGGGGCTTCTTTACGCCAAATGGTATCCCTATTACTTTAAGGCTATAGCGACCGCCTCTAAGCATACTTTGGGGGCATCCTTCGTGATTGGAGCCAACGGCCACGCGCCTAGTGTAGGGTTTGGCGCCGCCGTGAGCTTTTTTGTCGACTATTTCAAAGATATATGGGTGGCCCTGGTGGTAGGAATTCTTGTGGGTGCGGGGGTTCAGACTCTGCTTCCCGCCAGCTGGCTCTACCGGGTTATGGGGCGCATCAGCTCCAAGAGCCGGGTTCTCGCCATTGCCGCCTCGGTGCCTTCCATGATGTGCACCTGTTGCAGTTCTCCCATCGTGGTGAGCATGAAAAAGTCCAAGCTCTCTACCGGGGCGGTCTTGGGCTACTGGCTTGGCAATCCTCTATTGAATCCCGCCACCATTATTTTTATGGGATTTGTACTGGGTTGGAATTGGGCATTACTCCGGATTGTTATGGGATTGGTGCTGGTAGTGGGGGTGGCTTGGGTAGGCGACCGCTGGATGGAGCCCCACGTCGATGGAGAAGCGGCTGTTGCTGTGGAACAGCCCCAAGACGAGCCCCCAAGTCTAAAGCGGTTTGGTGTGGCTATTCAACGTCTCATTGTCGGTCTGCTGCCAGAATATATTATCGTGGTGGCAGTCTTGGGCGCCCTGAGGGCGTGGCTGTTCCCGGCCGTGAGCCCGGCGGTGGGACACAGCTTATGGCTGATGATTGTGTTGGCTATTTTTGGAACGCTCTTCGTGATCCCGACCGCCGGAGAAATTCCCATTTTGCAGACGCTGCTAAATTACGGATTCGGGCTGGGGTCGGGCGGCGCTCTTATGATTACCCTGCCGGCCATTAGCCTTCCTTCGATGGCCATGGTCAGCACCCAGATGGGCCGCAAGCAAGTGCTGCAAGTGGCGGGGATTGTGGCGCTTTCCGGGATTATTACCGGGTTGTTGGCCTTGTGGCTATTGTAGCGTGTTCACCAGACTTCATCAGGCGGATGGGCAGTCTGCACCCCGGCTCATTTGTGCTAACGTCTTATGAGAGGGGGGATGGCGATGGTCAAGCGGTTGACGCAAATGACCAGTAAATCGGGATGAGGCTGTAAATTGGGTCCGGAGGACCTTACGGCCATATTGCGGCGCCTGCCTTCCCCAGCATTTAATGACCAGCGCGTGCTGGTGGGCACTGATACCCATGACGATGCCGGAGTGTTTCAGTTGACGGAATCTGTGGCATTAGTGCAGACGGTAGACTTTTTCACCCCGGTGGTGGATGATCCCCGCATGTTTGGGCGGATTGCCGCTACTAATTCCTTGTCGGATATTTACGCCATGGGAGCGACACCGTTAACCGCGTTAAATTTGCTGGCCACGCCGGCGGGAGTGCTAGAGCCTGAAGTGGTGGCCGAAATGCTTGCGGGAGGGCAGGAAGCCATGGCGGAAGCGGGTGTTTCCGTTATTGGCGGACATACCATTGACGATCCGGAGCCCAAGATCGGCTATGCCGTAACGGGAACGGTGCATCCGGACCATATTTGGCGCAACAGTTCGGCCCGCGCGGGAGAATACGTTTATCTCACCAAAGCGATTGGCACCGGGGTTATCGTGAAGGCCATTAAAGAGGGAGTGGCTAGCCCTGACGTGAGTGCCCATGCTGTTGCCATGATGACTGAATCCAATCGCCGCGCGTGGGCGGCTATCCGCACCGCTGGGGGCCCTGGGGCATGCACTGATGTCACTGGATTTGGGCTGTTGGGACATTTGTGGGAAATGGCCGAGTCCAGCAAAGTGCGGGTGCGAGTGCGGGAAGCGGAGGTCCCCATCCTCCCGGGCGCGTTATCATTGGCGGAGAAGGATTTCTTCCCGCAAGGCAGTCGGCGTAACTGGGAGTTTGTCGAGCCCCACCTTATCGGGCAACGATTTTTTGGGCCTGTTGCCTATTTGTTGGCTGATGCGGTGACCTCTGGCGGTTTGTTATTCACAGATC
>JAJYTS010000021.1 GCA_021792935.1 Bacillota bacterium
ATGATAGTTCCCAGCATCATGGAAGTGTAAGAGGGTTCCTGCTTGGTCTGTCTCAGTTCGCTTTATCGAACCGCCATTGCAAAAGATGGCGGTTTTTTGATGGGCTTAGCGATGCGCCTAAGTTTTTCCCTACAGTGGGTGGTTAATAAGGGGCGGGGAAAAAAGCAACACTAGAGGCAAGCAAGGGGGAAGCATATGCGCCGCCATCAGAACGCATGGTTGGAAATGGCTCACGAGGGCGACAAGAAGGCAGGGGACAGATCTGATGTGGGCGAAAATATCACGGAATTCGGGACTACGCGGGTATCGTCGTCAAAGTCGGCTATCCAAACGCTGGTCATTATCGGTCAGATTGAAGGTCATGTGGTGTTGCCTTCGCAAAATAAGACCACCAAGTATGAGCACGTGATTCCCCAGTTGGTGGCGATCGAGGAGAGCCCGGAAATTGAGGGCCTATTACTGGTACTGAATACCGTGGGCGGCGATGTGGAGGCAGGACTGGCTCTTTCGGAAATGATTGCCACGCTCTCCAAACCTACCGTATCGCTAGTCTTGGGGGGCGGCCATTCCATCGGAGTGCCGGTGGCGGTCGCGGCCGACTATACTTTCATCGCGCCAACCGCCACCATGACTATTCACCCCATTCGGATGAATGGCCTAGTCATCGGCGTGCCGCAAATGTACGAGTACATGGATAAGATGCAAGACAGGGTGGTGCGGTTTGTGACCGGGCACTCCCATATTGACGAGCAAAAATTTCGCGAACTCATGTTCCGCACCGGAGACTTGGCCCGCGATGTGGGGACCGTGCTAGTGGGTCAAGATGCCGTCGACGTCCATTTAATTGATCAGGTCGGGGGTATTGAAAACGCCTTAGCGAAGCTGCGCGAGTTTCTGCCTCCCCGTAAAAAGCGGGTGCGGCGCAAACCGAAATCAGGTACGTTGGACACGGGGGCTAAGAGATGATTTTGTACACGCCTTTGGCCATGGACGATATTTTCCCGTCGCGGCCCGAAGACAAGGTGATCACGCAACGCTGGATTCACGGGCGGCTTTGTCTCGTCTGGCGGGACGATGACGGCACTGACCGGTTGGAGCGCCTGCTTTCCACCGATCCTTCCGATTACCTTGACCCTCGTTTTCAACCCAATTCGCCCATTCGCTAACGGATGTGCTGTTGGAACGGCGCCGCACTCCATGAAGGGGGTCGAGGGCCTTGGGATAGAACTGAAGGCTGATCGGGCCCCCATTTAAATCCGCCTGTATAGTCGGATTGGGCGATGAAACCATGACTTCATCCGCCCTCCCTCGACTGACACGACGGCCGAAAATCCTATCTCGATGTTAAAGTTCCGGAATTCGCCCCCCAATGGACACGTCCGCCATCGCCGGTAAACGCGTGTCTGAGACGGCGGAGGAACACAGCGGTGGCACCGTATCGTGAGGTCTCGCGGTGTGACACGCCTTGCTCAAGGCTAAAATCCATCGTCGTGGGTGGCGCCCGTCGGGCCGCTACAGCAGGGGCGTAAAAGCGCTAAAAATCTAGCCGGACCGATGGCTATGGCAGCGACCGCTTTGATCGCTCCGGCTGCGTCGCCCGTCGAGCTTGTTGTGAAGATCACCGCATCCCCATTTCGCGAATTTCGCGATATGTTCCTATATCCGGAATAGTGTGGTTGTTAACGCTCTAGCACCTTTGTATCATTTTGCATGGATTCGGCAGTTTTGCGGTCTTGTCTAGCAACTGTATGAGGCGGTTAGCTCAGAGCAGATCGACTTGACTCCCAGGGCGCCTCACCAACTCCCGCTCGCCAGGAGTGAAGACACGGCGGCCTGACGACTGATAGATAGCGGAAGGGAGAGAAAAAATGCGTACACAAGTTGGCATTTTGGGTGCCGGCCCGGCCGGATTGCTATTGGCCCATTTATTGCGGCTGAAGGGGATTGAGTCCGTCATTATTGAACGCAAAACACGGGAAGAGATTGAAGGGACCATTAAGGCTGGGGTTTTAGAACAATGGTTGGTGGATCTCCTCAATGAGACCGGCGTGGGCCAGCGCCTCATGCAAGAAGGGGTTTTTCATCACGGCATTGAATTGCGCTTTAATGAGAGGAGCCATCGCGTCAACTGCCATGAATTGACGGGTGGGAAAAATATCACCGTATATGCTCAGCATGAGGTGATTATCGACCTAGTCGCCGCCAAAATGCGGGCGGACGGCAACATTGTTTTTAACGCTGGCGATGTAACCTTAAACGGTTTGGAGACAGATTCCCCAGCGATTAGGTATCGCAATGACCAAACTGGCGGCTTTGATGAAGTTAGATGCGAGGTTATTGCCGGCTGCGACGGATTTCATGGACCTAGCCGTTCTTATATCCCCAATCGCGAAGAATACTTGAAGGTGTATAAATATGGCTGGCTTGGCATCCTCTGTGACGCGCCGCCGTCATCGCCGGAACTGGTTTACGCGAACCACGAAAGAGGATTCTCTCTCCTTAGCACGCGCGGACCGGAGGTTCAACGATTATACATTCAGGTTGATCCGCAAGATGATATCGACAACTGGTCAGATGACCGCATTTGGACCGAGCTACACGCCAGGCTGGAAACGCGCGACGGATTCCAACTAAACGAAGGACCCATCTTCCAAAAAAGCATCTTCCAGATGCGCAGCTTTGTTTGCGCAACCATGCAGTATGGAAGGTTATTTATCGCCGGAGACGCTGCTCATACGGTTCCTCCTACCGGCGCGAAAGGGCTGAACCTGGCGGCCCGTGATATCGTAAAACTAGCCCGCGGCATAACCGAGTACTACCAAAAAGGAAAGAAAGAGCTCCTCGACAGATATAGTGCTCTTTGTCTGCGCGACGTTTGGAGATCGGAGCACTTTTCGTATTTTATGACAACGATGCTCCATCGCCACCAGGAGGATACGCCGCTTGAGCGAGAATTCCAGCTGGCCCAATTGGAATTGATTGCTTCCACCAGAGCGGCTGCGGCGAGTCTTGCGGAGAATTATGTAGGGCTGCCGCTTGACTGGTAATGCGGAAAATCGTGGGATGCGCGGACTTAACCAATTACCTTAAAAGGGTCTTCCCGCAATCGGTTGGAAAGGGGGACCCGTTATGCGGCCGCTAATGATGTCGGGGACTCTTCGGCGTTTAACGGAATTTTTGTGGTGAGTTTCTATGCCATCTCACTGTCTTAAGGACGCCTTTTGGGATATCGCTGTAGCGGGGGATGGGGGAAGCGGCTCTTCATCCCGGTACCTTGGCATCAGGACGGTTGTGCCAGCGAGGATGGATCGCGCTAGGCTCCCTAACTCGCGGCAAAAAGGTGGTCTGGCGGTATCTTGTTCGTCTGACGTTGGCCTCATCGCCACCCCGGGGTGTAGGGCTCGCAGTTGGCATCGTCTTGTCGTTGGTGGCCACGCCGGTTCGCATCCAAGCCCCCCGTCCTTAGGGCATTTTTTCATGGGAATAAAACTCCAGACGAGTTCGCGGCCATGAAGGAAAAGCTACTCGGACCAGTCGGCATCGGTTAACGTATTTTTTAGGACGTCCACGGAACAATTTACGACGCGAAGCAACACAGTACCGCCACGCGGGTTGTCATTCCTATCCAAAACTCGTATAATGCAAACTGGGTTCCCTTTTTCTAACGAATCGTGGTTAAAATCAAGCTTATTTTGCTGGAATAAGTGTGATTTTTTTCACGCCTTCTCAACTAATCTGCCCGGGAAGAAAGATTCGTTACGCGGGGCGAACCGAAGCCGACAAAAGACTGTCTAAGTGGAGAGGATCCGCCTACGACTCTCTTTTTTTATGATGGCTTCGCCACGCGGAGAATGAAACAGGGAGAGAGGAGGACGTTTGTCAGCCATCATAGAGGCCGAGCATGTGACGAAGGTGTTTGGTTCGCCAAGAGAAGCTTCCCGGGCTCTTTTCATGATTGGTGAAGGCGTTGCGAGAAATCTTATTCGGGAACGCACGGGCTGCCTGGTGGCCGTGGAGAATGTCTCGCTTTCGGTGGAAAGCGGGGAGTTGTTTGTGTTGATGGGTTTGTCGGGAAGCGGCAAGTCCACGTTTCTTCGATGCCTTAATGGCATCGTAAACCCTACTAGCGGTGCCGTGACGATTGCGGGGATTACGTTAAACGCACGCGAAAGAGGTCAACTTATTGGCTTGCGGCGCCAATACCTGACAATGGTATTTCAACAGTTTGGCCTCTTGCCGCATCGGACCGTACGGGACAACGCCGGCTTCGGCTTGGAGATTCAGGGGAAGTCCTCGAAGGAACGCGAGCCCGCGGTTATGGACGCGTTGGACCGTGTTGGTTTAAAGGCGTGGGCTAATTCTTATCCGCACGAGCTGTCCGGAGGCATGCAGCAGCGGGTGGGACTGGCCCGTGCATTAGCCACCGGGGCGCCTGTGCTGCTTATGGATGAACCCTTCAGTGCTCTAGATCCTCTCATAAGACGGGAGATGCAGGACGAATTGCTCCGGCTGCAGCGCGAACTCGGCCGCAGTATTGTCTTTGTCACGCATGACCTAAATGAAGCCATGAAACTGGGCGACCGTATTGGTATTATGCGCGAAGGCGCTCTGGTGCAGGTGGGCACTTCGGAAGAAATATTATCTAATCCAGCGGATCAGTATGTGGCGCAATTTGTGGAGGATATTGATCGCAGCCGTGCGTTGAATGCCGGAGCCATTATGCGGGATGCCGGGGCGCTGCTAGCCACCATGGGGCCGCGTCAAGCCGTACGCCGGATGCGGCAAGTCGGTCTTTCATCAGCATTTGTGGTAGAACGCGACAATCGGCTGTTGGGGATTCTGCGTGTTGACCGGGCGGTTACAGCCATTGGTCAGGGTGCCGATTCCATCCGAAGTCTTATTGATGACATCGTTTTGACGGCATCTCCCGACGATGCGGTGGTTGAAGTCGCCCGCGGCGTTGCCACGGAAAAGGTGCCAGCAGCGGTAATCGATGAGCAGCGGCGCTTGTTAGGTATCGTCACCTGGGTGGATATTGTCGCCACCATCAGCGGGCTTCCTCTGGGAGACGGTGATTCATCTACAAGCGGAGGTGATTCGTGATGCCGCAATTACCCATTGCTCTGTGGGCCAATAGCTTCGTGAGTTGGATGAGTACTCACTTAGCCGCGTTGTTTCTTGTCATCTCGGGCATCATTAAAGGGGCTGACAGCGTTTTTAACACGCTGTTTGTTGATGCCTCATGGATTTTGATGCTGGCCATATTTGTCCTTATCGCTTTGGCGGTGCGGGGATGGTCCTCAGCCGTTGCTACGATCATGGGCGGGCTGCTTATCCAGAACATGAGCCTTTGGACTACGACCATGAGCACCTTGGCTCTGGTTATCACCTCAGGAATTTTCGCCCTTGCGGTAGGGATTCCTCTGGGGATTTGGGCCGGGCAGACAGAACGTGCGCGGACCGTAATTCGCCCCATTTTGGATTTCATGCAGACGATGCCGCCATTCGTATATTTAATTCCCGCGGTCCTCTTCTTTTCTCTGGGAGCCGTTCCGGCAGTCTTCGCCACATTTGTCTTTGCCGTACCGCCGGTCATCCGCCTGACTGAACTGGGCCTTCGCCAGGTTCCCTCGGAACTGGTGGAGGCGGGGGAAGCATTTGGCGCCACGACAGGCCAATTGCTGGTGAAAATTAAGCTTCCGCAGGCCACCCCCAGTATCTTGGCCGGGGTCAACCAAACCATTATGTTGGCGCTTTCCATGGTGGTGATCGCCGGAATGATTGGTGCGGGCGGACTGGGTGGAACGGTTTTGCAGGGAATCTCCACGTTGGATGCGGGACTGGGATTTACTGGTGGATTAGCGGTCGTCTTAATGGCCATCTATCTTGACCGGATGACCGAACGATTGGGACAGGGCGGGCTTTGGATTTCATCGGTTATTGGGCTCCTGAACAAAAGTCCCAAAACGAATACGTTTTAACAAGGAGGAGACATGACTTTTTCGAAGAACGCGATAGCCATTAGTGCGGTGGCCTTAACCTCCGCGTCTATACTAGCGGGTTGCGGGACGTCGCCCAAGAGCACGACATCAGCAGGCAGCAAAACGGTGACAATTGGTTACGTCGACTGGTCAGAGGATGTGGCGGTATCTCATCTGTGGGCCAACATCTTAAGTTCCAAGGGTTATACGGTCAATTTGGTTAACGCGGCGGTTGCCCCCACCTATGAAGGCGTCGGGCAGGGCAGTGACGACGTGTTTATGGATGCGTGGCTTCCGCATGACCAGGGAACCTATTGGAACAAAATCAAGAGCAGCGCTGTCAGAATTAACAGTTGGTACACCAGCCCTACCCAAGAAGGGTTCGTGGTTCCTACTTACGTCAATATCAACTCGATTAGCCAACTGAAGACCACCTCCTCGGAATTTGGAGGAAAAATTGTGGGGATTGATGCCGGAGCGGGTGAGATGGCTGTCGCGCAAACGGCCATCAAAGACTACAAGCTGCCGGAAACGTTAGAGACCTCGTCGTCCGCGGCAATGTTGGCCGCCCTGTCCCGGGCGGAATCCGCGCACCAGCCGGTTGTGGTTACGTTATGGAGCCCACATTGGGCGTTCGCCAAATGGCATCTTAAGTATTTGAGTGACCCGAAGAATATCTTCGGGCCAGCTGACCACATTTACACAATTGCCAACGCGAAGTGGGCAAAGCAAAATTCAACCGTGGCCGGTTGGCTCAAGAATTTTCATTTGAGTCAAACCCAAGTGGGACAGCTTGAAAATGATATTAACGCGGTCCCGGCCAATAAAATTCAGTCGGCGTGCAACAAGTGGATTCAGGCCAATAAGAGTTTGGTCAACAGCTGGACCAAATAACTATCAAGCCACACCACAAAGACGGGGCACTAAGAGTGCCTCGTCTTTGTCGATGGTATGCCGGGCACGGGTGTCTCACGCCCGTGCGCCATGCCGTACCGCTCCCGCAATCCGAGACGCATGGGATGCGCAAGTAGATCGTAGATCATGCTGGACGCCGCCTTGAACCTCCACCAGAACGGGCGGTTTTATAGAATAACCGCAGTAACGCCCCTGCTGTCCCCTTACCATTTGTGGACTTAATTAATGAGATACAGGCCATGGCCAATGTTCCCCTTCATCCATTTCCCTCACAGTGGCCCGGTTAGTCATAAAGATCCCCTCTTTCAATAGGTTAAGGATGGGGGACAAGTTATGTGGTCATTAATAATATTGGGGGCGCTTCAGGGTTTAACGGAATTTCTGCCGGTCAGTTCCTCGGGCCATCTCATTGTCTTACGGACGCTTTTTGGGATGGCGCTTCCGGGAGCGACAGTGGAAGTGGCTCTTCACGCCGGTACCTTGGCGTCTGTCTTGTTATACTATCGCCCCTGGATCGCGAAATGGGTGAGACAGCTAACCCGCGGCGAGAGGGCAGCCTGGCGATATTTCATGCGCCTGACTGTGGCCTCGCTACCCGCCGGGGCCTTAGGGATCGGGTTCGGACATGTCATTGAAGATTACTTCACGGTTTCCGCCGCCGTGATTGGATGGCTTTTAACGGCGGTGCTGCTGTGGGTGATGCCATCGCCAAAGGAAGACCGTCAATCCACGCCGTCTATGGGCTTGCTTGGCTACTTGCTTATTGGCCTGGCCCAGGGATTGGCGCTGTGGCCTGGTCTTTCCCGCTCGGGAAGCACCATCGCCATGGGTCGGGCTGTGGGTCTTGACCCGGAGGAGGCGGCTCGCTTTTCTTTTTTGATGGCGGTGCCGGCCGTGTTGGGTGCCCTTGTCTTTGAAATTCCCTCGTTGCGTCTTTCCGGAATTCCCTGGATGGACATGACGCTGGCCGCCCTTGTGGCTGCAATGGCCGGCTTAGTTGCGATACAATGGGTTACAAGAATTGTCAATCATCCGCATGCATGGCGAGGGTTTGCCATTTACCTAGTATTAGCGGCAGTCGCGGTTCGAATCTTTGGGGGATGACGGTGGCCAGGGCGCGAAAACAAGTAAGTAGTGAAATGAGTCGAGAAATTTCCGGTGTGTTGCTGATGGCGTTCGGCTTGTTGGGTTATCTGTCGTTAATATTTCCTCAGAGCGGGGTGTTAGGGAAGGACTTGGGCCGGGGCCTTTCGTTGGTATTTGGCTTGCTCGCCTGGGTTTTGCCCGCCGTAGTCATCGCCAGCGGCGCCCTAAGATTGCTGAATAAGCCTGGCCTGACCCGGCGGCGTTGGGCCTGGGGTGGATGGTTGGCTTCGGTGGGCGCGGCCATTCTTTTGGGTTTTGGCGGGCTGAGCCCCGGGGGCTGGATTGGGCTGCATTTACTCACGTTGACAGCGAGGGGGCTGGGCCGACCCGGCTCTCTTATTCTGGCTTTAGTTCTTATGATCCTGGGCGGCATGCTCATTACCGGTGGCAGCCTGGCGTCAGGGATGCGGCAAGGCAGCCAGGGAGGACGGTCGGCGCTCAAATTTGTCTCCAGAGGCATCGTTCTGGGGTTCCGTTGGCTGCGGGACTGGCTTTTTCCCCTGGAACCCGAGGAACCTGTCGCCAAGCCGCGTAAATCGCGACCGCCACGAAAGCCTCTCGGGGGGGCTCGGCAACTCCCCGAAAGGGGAGAAACGCTTGGTTCCGCCGTGGTGGAAGAGCCGCAGCCTCCTTCCGCGCCTCCTAGACAACCGCCTGTATTTTCCCGGGGGAGAGACCCCTATCTAGCGCCGCCGTTGTCCTTGCTCACGGCCCCTTCGACGAGCCGAGGCGTGGGACGGGGGCCTTCGGCCGAGCAGCGCGGACAGGTGCTGGTTGAGTCTTTGCGTCAGTTTGGGATTGAAGCGCGACTGGGCGAAGTGAGTCAAGGGCCCGCTATTACCCGTTTTGAAATTGTTCCACCGCCAGGGGTTAAGGTTTCGCGGATTGTTAATTTGTCGGATGACATCGCCTTGTCGCTGGCGGCTACCGGAGTTCGCATCGAAGCTCCCATTCCCGGCAAATCAGCCATCGGCATTGAAGTGCCCAACGAGCAGATCGCGCCCGTGTTGTTGCGAGAAGTGATAGAGACGGAGGCCTTTAGTGTCTCCAATTCTCCTGTGACGGTAGCATTGGGGCGCGATGTCGCCGGGGCCCCCATTGTGGCCCAATTGGAGCAGATGCCCCATCTATTGGTAGCGGGCGCCACCGGTTCGGGAAAGAGCGTCTTGATTAACGTCCTTATCACCAGTTTGCTATTGCGGTCAAGCCCGAACGTGGTTCGACTCTTGCTCATTGACCCAAAGGTGGTGGAGCTCTCTTCCTATAATGGCATTCCCCACCTTATCAGCCCCGTGGTTACGGAACCCAAAAAAGCGGCGGGAGCTCTTCGCTGGGCCGTGCAGGAAATGGAGCGGCGGTACGGATTATTCGCGGCCATGGGGGTGCGGGATGTCACCCGCTACAATCAGGCGGTTGACGACGAGCAGGAGCACCTGCCTCTGATTGTGGTGGTTATTGATGAGTTGGCCGACTTGATGATGGTGGCCCCGCAAGATGTGGAGCAATCCATCGCGCGTCTGGCGCAAATGGCGCGGGCGGCGGGGCTGCATCTGGTGGTGGCTACGCAGCGGCCTTCCGTCGATGTGATTACCGGCACGATTAAGGCGAACATTCCTTCCCGCATTGCCTTTGCCGTATCGAGCCAGGTTGACTCGCGCACCATCCTCGACATGGCTGGTGCCGAAAAACTTTTGGGCCGGGGCGACATGCTCTTTTCTCCGGTTGGGTCAGCCAAACCGGTTCGGGTTCAAGGCGCCTTTGTGACAGAAAAGGAAATAGAGGGCGTGGTTAAGTACTTGCGCAATTTGGAGGGCGAACCCGTCCCGCAAGAGGATGCCCCCGATTTTTCTACGAGCGGGGACGACGGGGCACACTTAGAGGAAACCGATAGTCTCTTTTTGGACGCCCTGCGCATTGTCACCGAAAGCCGTCAAGCGTCGACCTCCATGCTGCAGCGGCGCATGCGGGTCGGTTACACGCGGGCGGCGCGACTCATTGACGCTATGGAGTCGCGCGGGTATATTAGCGCGGCCGACGGCGCCCGCCCCCGCGAAGTGTTTCTAGGCCTCGAAGAATTTCAGCGGTTGGTAGACCAGGCGGAGAGCGAAGTTTAAGACAAGCAGGTCGAACTAGGGCACGTCGGCGCATTTTTTGTTGTCCTGGGGAAAAATGGGCATGGTGCTCGCATATGATGGATCACTCTCATAATCGGAGGTGTGTCCATCATGGCGGACTTTGTCCCCGATTGGTCCCTTCAACGCAAGGGAGCCGCTGACCAGCGTCGCCACTTGGAAAAAATAAAAGAGGCCTTGAAGGAGCGCCTTCCTGAACTGATTACGGATGAGAGCATTCTCGCATCGGACGGTCCACGGGTTATTAAAGTTCCCATCCGCTCTTTGGAGCAGCCAAAGTTTCGATTTCACCCCTGGCAGGGGGACCGTGTCGGTCAAGACCAGGGTGAGGGAAAGCCCGGAGATGTTCTGGGGCAACTGCCAAAGTCAGGGGAGGGAAAGGATGGTGCGGGAAAGGGGGGGCAGCCGGGAGACGTTCCCGGAATCGACTACATTGAGGCCGAAGTCACGGTGGACGACATTGCAGGACTTCTCTTCGACCAATTGGGTCTCCCTTATTTGCAGCCAAAGCCCATGGCCACGGTTCCCGCGCCCGCCTGGAAATTTCACGACATTAGTCCTAAAGGACTCATGGGCAATTTGGATAAGCGGCGCAGCCTGCGCCAGAATCTCACTCGCAACGCCATGTCCGGGTATGCCAAAGTTGGGGGCTGGAAAGACGCCGACCTTCGCTTCAAGACTTGGGTGGTGGAACCGGAGCCTGAAGATAATGCGGTGGTTATCGCCATGCGGGATATTTCCGGATCTATGGGTGATTTTAAGAAGCTAATGGCCCGCACCTTCGCCTTTTGGATGTTGAAGTTTCTTCGCACGCAATACCGGGCCGTTGAGGTCGCCTTTTTGGTGCACCATACCCAAGCTCGCGAGGTTACTGAACAGGAGTTTTTTCAACTGGGGGAAAGTGGGGGCACCAAAGTATCCTCCGTCTATCAGTTGTGTCAGGAACTGGTGGCCACCCGCTATCGTCCCGAGCGTTGGAATGTGTATCCCATACATTTTTCCGATGGCGACAATTGGTCGGATGCCGACAACCGTCGCACCGTGGACATTTTGCAAGAGATGCTGCCTTTAGTGAACGTTTTCGGCTATGCCGAAATTCGTGAGGGCGGGTATACCAGCACTCTGATGTCGGCGTTTGGCCGCATTCATCATCCTCGGTTTCAAACCGTCACCATCACTCATCACCAAGATGTGTACGGGGCGTTAAAGACCTTGTTCCCGCGACAGGGGGGATAACCATGAGCCAAACTGTCTACCCCAGCGACAACGAGGTATGGCAATTAGCCCGCGGCATGGGGCTTGACCCCTTTCCGGTCACTTTCGAAAGTGTCCCGGCTTCGGTGCTTTATGAATTCGCGGCCTATTTAATTCCCGGTCGCATGGCTCACTGGTCATATGGCAAGGCCTATCACGCCATGAAGACCCGCTATGACTACGGGCTCAACAAACTCTATGAAATGGTGATTAACGCCAACCCCGCTTACGCGTTTTTGTTGGAGTCCAACTCGGATTTGGAGAACACCTTTGTCCGGGCCCATGTTATGGGCCATGTGGACTTTTTCCATCACAATCAATGCTTTCGCCACACCCATAGCGACATGGTGGAGGTGGTGTCGCGGCACGCGGAGCGCGTCCGCCAATATGAGTTTGAGGTGGGGCGCGAGGAAGTGGAAAAGTTTTTGGACGCGGTCTTGTCCATCCAAGAGCACGTGGCTTGGCCGGCGGCGGCTGTGGCTCTGATACCGCGGCCCAAAGTTGAGATCAATGGCGCCTATCCCTCAGCGGAGTGGGACTGGGGGCGGCGGGATGAAGACTCTTCCATTCGGCAGGTTAAGGCAAACGTTCATGAAGAGGAAGACTTGCTGCTCTTTTTGATGGAGGAAGGGCGGCACTTGCAAGACTGGCAGCGGGATGTTGTCGGGATGGTCCGCCAAGAAATGATCTACTTCTGGCCCCAGATCCGCACCAAGATTATGAACGAAGGGTGGGCCAGCTATTGGCATGCCGCCATAATGCGGGAACTGACGCTGTCCGACACCGACTATTTGGACTTCGCTCGTTTGCATAGTCAAGTGACGGCCCCCGTTCCCTATCAGATCAATCCCTATGCCTTGGGGTACGCCATTTTTCAGGACTTGGAGCGCAGTCAGGGGCGCGACGCCATTTTTCTGGCTCGCAGCGTCGACGATGATGTCTCATTCATCCGCAATTATCTAACGGAAACGGTGGCGGACTCGCTGCATCTATTGGTCTACGGACCGGAGCAGGAGCGGATTGTGGTAAAGAGCCGGCAATGGGAGCGGATCCGGGAGCAATTAGTCGCGGAGCTGGTGCATGGCGGTATCCCTGTTATTCATGTCAATGACGGCGACTTTAATCAGCGAGGAGAACTCTATCTCATTCATCGCCACGAGGGTGTTGACCTTGACCTTCCCTATGCGGAGCGCACCTTGCGACACGTACAAAGAATTTGGGGGCGGCCCGTACATTTAGAAACCCGCACCACGGGCAAACGCCTGATTTTAAGCTATGACGGCAAAGCCGACACAAAAACCGTGATTTAGCCGACAAGCATTGTGGGTATTGGCGACATCAAGGCGAGCAAGGAGGGCAGACAATGGACTTTTGGGAGAGACTGGATGCGTTCCAAAGTCACGAAAGCGAACTAAGGTGGCAAGGCACTTTTCGGGAATATTTTAATCGAGTTCGTGAGCAACCTCGGCTGGCACGCCTGTCTCATGCCCGCATATATGACATGATTGCCGATCAAGGCGTGCGAACGGATGGCGGCGGCGTCCATCACTATCAGTTTTTTGACAACGAAATATTTGGTTTGGAGCATGCCCTGGAGCAACTCGTGGAGTATTTTCATTCATCGGCGCAGCGGTTGGAGGTGAGAAAGCGCATTCTGCTGTTAATGGGTCCAGTAGGAGGCGGCAAGTCCACTTTGGTGGGGCTGCTTAAAAGAGGGCTAGAGGCCTATTCTCGTATGGAGGGTGGAGCGACCTACGCCATTCGCCATTGCCCCATGCATGAAGAGCCATTGCATCTCATTCCCGAGGCCTTGCGCGGTGAAGTGCATCGAGACTATGACCTCTATATCGAGGGTGACCTATGCCCCGTCTGCCGCCAGCGCCTGGTGGAGGTTTACGGGGGGCATATCGATAACGTCCCGGTAGAACGCATAACCTTCTCGGAAAAAAACCGGGTGGGCATTGGAACCTTTTCGCCCAGCGACCCAAAAAGTCAAGATATTAGCGAGTTGACGGGATCCATTGACCTTTCCACCATTGGCGAGTATGGTTCTGAATCCGACCCTAGAGCCTACCGGTTCGACGGCGAGCTTAATATTGCCAACCGTGGTCTGATGGAATTTATCGAAATGTTGAAGAGTGACGAAAAGTTTCTGTACGGACTGTTGACGCTCTCACAGGAGCAGAACATCAAGACGGGAAGATTCAGTATGATCTACGCCGACGAAGTCATTGTGAGCCACACCAATGAAGCGGAGTATCTGCGGTTTGTCGAGAATAAGAAGAACGAAGCTTTGCGGGACCGGATGATTTTGGTGCGGATTCCTTACAACCTGACAGTCAGCGATGAGACTCGCATTTATCAAAAGTTGATTGCCGAGTCCGGGTTGAAAGATGTTCACTTGGCGCCTCATACCTTGCGGGTGGCCAGCATGTTCGCGGTGTTGTCCCGTCTTAAAGAGTCGAAAAAGCAAGGCATGTCCCTCATTAAGAAAATGCGGCTTCTAGACGGGCAAGCGGTGGAAGGGTATACCGCGAAGGACGTGCGGGAGTTGCGGGAGGAACATCCCGCCGAAGGAATGGACGGCATTTCGCCCCGCTACGTGATTAATCGTCTATCCACGGCCTTAGTGCGCCCCGGCGTGAAATGCATTAATCCCCTCGACGCGCTTAAGACCTTGAAAGACGGACTGGAACAGCACACCGGGCTTGGCGATGACGAGCGTGAGCGACTCTTGAATCTTATTTACGAAACCCGCAAGGAATTCGACGAGATGGCGAAAATCGAGGTGCAAAAGGCGTTTGTATATTCCTTTGAGGAGTCGGCGCAAGCGCTCTTAAACAACTACCTAGACAACGCCGAGGCTTATGTGAATAAGACGAAACTCACCGATCCGATTACCGATGAGGAAGTGGAGCCCGATGAAAAATTGATGCGATCCATTGAGGAGCAAATCGGGATTACGGAAAATGCCAAGCGGGCCTTCCGCGAAGAGATTCTTATTCGCATTTCCACCTTGGCACGGCATGACCAGCGTTTTGACTATCGTTCTCATAGCGGTCTGCGCCAGGCTATTGAAACCAAGCTATTCAATGATCTGAAAAACGTGGTGAAGGTGACCACTTCCACCCGCACTCCAGACCAGGAGCAATTACGCAAGTTGAACGATGTGGCGGGTCGCCTCATGGATCACGACGGGTATTGCGCCGAGTGCAGCCAAGCTATTTTGCAGTATGTAGGCACCTTGTTGAGTCGCTAGCCTCTTTTCGGGGATGATTGTCTTGTGCGCCGCCTAAAGTCCTGAGGCTCCGCGCCGGTTTCCCCTGGATAAGGGGCGGATTGCCGTCGGTAATATGTCCGGCGGGAGTTGCCGGTTAGGACTGGGGGTCAGTTTTGTTCGACATTAAAAGTGGGGGATGAGTGATAGCCCAGGTGAGCCCGGCCAATGACCAAAGGTGTCTCTTGGCACGAGAAATCAGCACGGGTGGTAGGGGGACCAGGCCATTCGGCTGCCGATATTGAAGTCATGGGGGCGCATCGTCTCACACAGGATGGCGGGTCCCGCGCGGCGTGGGTAATGGGTGCTGGGCCAAATGCTTTCCCGTCTTTCCCCGAATAGCCCGGTCAAAATGGGTCCACCGCACTTCGCACACCTATCGAAGGTCCCCCGCAAATGGGGTATTCCGTCAGGTTTCAGGGCTAGCGCGATTTGGTATCGTTACCGCCGAAGTCAAATTCAGGAGGCGGTTGTTGATGGAACAAGCACCTGTCAAAGGTAACGCCCAAAGCGCACTGACTATGGCTACAACCGGATTTTTTGCCGGATTCGCGGGCCTCGCTCTCTTTGGCCCGCTCGTTCCCAGATTTACGGATCTCATGCATCTATCGCCAGTCGCGGCGGGACTTCTCGCGGCCATTGCCAGTTTAACCGGTTCGATTCTTCGGATTCCATTTGGCGCTCTCGCCGACCGCGGGGGCAAACGTCCTTTTTTGGCGCTTCAGGGGTTGGCGTTAATCGGAATGGTTGGCCTCATTTTTCTATTGCGGCAAGACTACCCCAATCACCTGGCTGGAACCTATCCGATATTACTTGTACTAGGCATGCTTGTAGGCTCTGGGATCGCGACGTTTTCCGTCGGAATCGCGCAAGTGTCCTACTGGTTTCCTAAGGCCAAGCAAGGTGGGCCGCTGGGTATATATGCCGGTATTGGAAACCTCGGGTCAGGAATCTTTTCGTTGCTTTTACCCATGGCGGTAGTGGCCTTCGGTATGGTTCGGGCTTATGAGCTCTGGTTCGTGTTTTTGCTGGTTGTCGCTATTTTGTATGCGATTTTTATGAAAGACGCCCCATCTTTTCAGTTGAATGCCCAGGGTGAGACGGTGACTTTGGATCGGGTTCAGAAGTTTGGTCAAGACACGCTGCCGGCTGGATCCGCATGCACGGCCCTGATGGAGGCGGCTCGGGAACCGGCGACCTGGGCCCTGGTTGTACTGTATTTTACTTCATTCGGCGGATTTATGGCCTTAACGAGTTGGCTGCCCACATTTTGGCACAGCGCCTATCATTCGGCAGTGGTTGCGGGCGGTGCCCTAACCTTAATATTTTCCGTGACGGCGTCGCTGGTGCGCGTCCCCGGGGGTCTATTGGCTGATCGGCTGAGTATTCGGTTCGCGTTGAGTGTTAATGTCGTCATAATCGTTGCCGGGACATTGCTGATGGTGCTGGCCCCCAATCAAACGAGTGCGCTAATCGGCGCATTGATAGTCGCTCTCGGCATGGGGCTGCAGAACGCGGTGGTGTTTAAACTGGTCCCCTGGTTTGTTCCCAACGCAGTTGGCGGCGCGGCCGGATGGGTCGGGGGTTTGGGGGCCTTTGGCGGGTTTGTGCTGCCTCCAATTATGGGAGCCATCGCCGGACACACGCACAATTACGCGGATGCCTTGGTGGTATTTTGGGTGTTGGGCGTGATAAATTGGGCCGTCATCGTGTGGCTCACGCGCACTGCAAAGAGCAAGGTGGCATTGGCACCTGATTTTCCCTTATAGCCAATTCCACAGGGGTGGCGGCTACGGGTCTGGAAACGGGGCGTGGCCGCCTTTACTTCTTAACCAGCTAGGCGGTTGAGCAGCGCTGGCGCTGCGCCCTCGCGTTTCAGGCGATACTAATAACGCCCCTGGCGGTCGTCATCGGTTGGCGACCGGGCCCGTTATTGGGAAGCGGAGCGTCGTGGGACATGGGGCTTTGGGCGCTCGCATTGATCAGCCTCGGCTGGGTGCAATTGGCGGTGTTGTTGGTCTCCACGATCCCCTGGGCGAGTCTCGTCACCGTGGTCCTCCTGGGATTCGCAGTCTTCAGGGGGAATCTCGCGCCGTTCCTGCCGGTCGCCCAGTCGATCGCCGCTTTGCACCACCTCCCCGGCACCCTGACCGTCGCGGACGGTGCCGCGTACCTGTTGCTATGGACCTTGCTGTGCGGGTGCGTCGTCTGGGTCGTGGCGGATGGGCGCGTAGGCTATCGATAGGCTAATTCCAACGATATAAGAGGCGCCCCATCTCATCTGTAGCGCGCGGGCCGCCGCAACGGCCGCATCCAGACGGTCTTGGGCTGTTTATGCTCTTCCCAAATTCGGCTGAATCCCCGCGTCCGCCCAATGTTTTCCCACCACGCCGCCTGATAACAGATGCCGTCAAACCGGCCCGGATCGACAAACGTTTCGGCTAAAATTACGGGGTGATCAAACCGATCGTGCCAGTGCGCAGCTAACCGCCGCGTATTCAAGGCTAAAACCCGCGACGCCAGATTTGGGAGGTTCCACCCCGGCACCATGCAATAGCGGACATTGTTGGGGACAAACCGCAATCGCCGATGCCGCTGGTCATCGGTCCAGCCAATCCACTGGTCTCGCGCCTTGACTTGCCGGGCCGCGCTGGCCCATCCGGTTAATGCGACCCAGTGCCCATCCACGGTCGCCCCATAGCAGAGCACCTCGCCGACCATCTCGGGACGCTCCAAATAATGATGGCGCGACATCAACTCGACCCATTGGGGCATCTCATCCGGAGTGACGAGGCGTACCACCACCCGTCGGACACGCTCTTTCATGGTTTCACCGGGCGCGAGCGCGCCCGGACTTAGGTCTTGCACAGCTTGTTCCATATCATTGAGGTAACATATTTTTTTCGGAAGAAAGTCAGTCATCAGCAAGCACTGGCGAAACGCCTTAATTATCGCTGACTATGACGTGGTCCTGGGCTTATGCCCCTATAGACCGGGGAGCAGTGATGGCGTGGAGCCTTGTCGCCGGTCACGGTACTTTGTTCGAAGGGACTTCTAACTTAGCCGCTCAAAATCCATGAAAGTCTGATCCGTCCCCCTGAGTGCCGCTTATCCATAGCGGAAATTCAGGAACCGGATCAACCACGGGTAGTGCGGCATCCGGCTGAAGTGCCCCCATGAGTTCGGTGATGACCCTCATCAAAGTGGGTCGCGGCACTGATCCTGGGACAATCATCTGCCAGCCGCCGTCAGCCAGTGGCAGAACCTGCACCCCTTTGCCCTTGCGTTCAGGCGCTCCCCACGGTAAATGCCCCCAGGGTTCCCGTTCTGGTTTGGTCGCGTCAAACGCGGAAAAATCAATCGCACCTTCTGGACTCACAGCTGTCGCCATTGCACTCATCATGCCCGCCCAATTCACCTGTAGTTGTTCGGCTAGCGGTGCCGAAAGTCGATTGGCCCAGGCTAGAATGTCAGTCGCGGGAGCGAGGACGGCCTGCGCGCATATAGCCAATACGCTCGCCGGTGCGGCAGCTAAATGAGGCGCGTCAATCCAGGGATATCGCCCGGCTTCCAAGTCGCGCCAATCTTCCTTTTGACATAAGAGTTGCCAGTGCTCCAAGCGCTCCAGAATGACGTGTAGTGGTTGCTCATGCTGTTCCCGGTGATATCGCAGAAATTGGCCGATGGTGCGGGCCACCCATTGTTCCCCGACGGGTATGCGTCGTCGCTGCAAAGCAAGGTACAACGGGTTTGTCCAAAAACTGGTGCTATCATAGTCGCAATATCCCGCACTGGCGGCCAGCGCGGCGGGATCCAGATCCAGCGCCTGCGCCACCCGCACAAGACTATCGAGGGAGGGGCGCCCTGTTTGCCCTCGTTCCCAGGTCGCGATGGTCCCAAGCCGAACTTGGGCACGGTGTGCCAATTGGGTTCGGGACAACCCCCGGGCCACGCGCCAAAACTTTACCATGAGTCCCGCGTTATCGTGCATGGAATTCCTCCCGTTATGACCCGCTTTCCAGTCTGGACTTGTTTCCATTATTGTCGCGCAAGCCACCTTGCACGACAACCCGCAATCTCGCTAACGCAAGGACTAAACACTAACGAAGAACAAGCGGCCGGACACGAAGGTTGGGTGGGGGCGCTCATCTGTTCGTGCCGGGGAGAACATGCATCCGGCGTTGGGGACCGGAAAAATCATCTTCAGACTTGGCAGGATTTTGATAGGCCACCGCCGAATATAGGTGAGCATAGTAAAACACCGTTTCGATAGATGAAACGTTTAGGGTGCGGAGAAATGACAGGGGGCAAAGGGAGATGCGTATTTTAGGTGAAATGAAGCCGGGATACGAAACGGTATTAACCAGCGAGGCACAGGCATTTTTAGAATCTCTCCACGACAAATTTGAAGAACGCCGGCGAACGCTTCTCGATGAGCGGGCTGTCTTGCAATCGCGCCTGGACAAGGGTTTGGTGCCCGGGTTTCGGGAGGACACAGCTGACATCCGCGCGGGAAAGTGGGTTGTGGGGGATACCCCTCCTGACTTGCAGGATCGCCGGGTAGAGATTACCGGACCCACCGAGCGGAAAATGATGATTAACGCGTTGAATTCCGGGGCCCGGGTGTTTATGGCGGATTTCGAAGACGCCAATTCCCCGACATGGACCAATATGGTGGAAGGGCAATTAAATCTCGTGGATGCCATTGAGCGGCGTATTGAATTTAAGGCCGAGAATCAAAAGGTGTATCGTCTCAATGAGAAGGTGGCTACCCTGGTGGTGCGCCCACGCGGATGGCACTTGTTGGAAGGCCACGTGCTGGTAGACGAACAACCCATTTCCGCCAGCCTTTTTGACTTTGGCCTTTTCGTGCTGCATAATGCGCGCCGTCTCCTTAACCGCGGAAGCGGGCCCTACTTTTATTTGCCGAAGCTGGAAGGGGCATCCGAGGCGAAGCTGTGGGACGATGTTTTCACGTACGCGGAAGAATACCTAAAATTGGACCACGGTGTCATTAAGGCCACCGTATTAATCGAAACAATTCTCGGTGCTTTGGAAATGGAAGAAATCCTTTATGTACTCCGCGACCATGTGGTGGGACTGAACGCGGGGCGTTGGGACTACATTTTCAGCATTATCAAGAAGTTCCGTGACCACTCCACGGCTGTCTTGCCTGACCGAGCCCGTGTGACTATGACGGTGCCCTTCATGAGGACATATGCCACCCGCTTGGTGTCGGTGTGCCACCGCCGTGGCGCTCATGCCATTGGCGGGATGGCGGCCTTTATTCCCAGCCGCCGTGACGCCGCGGTTAATAGCCAAGCCATTGCCCAGGTTCGCGATGACAAGGAACGGGAAGCACGCGACGGATTTGACGGCACCTGGGTGGCTCACCCCGATTTGGTACCCGTCGCGGGCGAAGTGTTTGACCGCCATTTGCAGGCACGGCCCCACCAAAAGGAAAACGCGGGAACCGGGCAAGCGGTAACGGCCGCCGATATGCTTGGCTTCCAGGTGCCAGGCGCGCAGGTGACCGAGGGAGGCATCCGCAATAATGTGCAGGTGTCGCTGCGATATCTTGAGTCATGGTTGGCAGGAACGGGAGCGGTCGCTATATTTAATTTGATGGAAGACGCCGCCACGGCGGAAATTGCCCGGGCACAGATCTGGCAGTGGATCCATTATGGGGTAACGCTGGAGGACGGCCGCGCCGTCACACCGGAATTAGTGCAGACCTTGGCCGAGGAAGAACTCGAAGCGGTTCGCGCTGAGCTTCCCCGGGCTGGTGACCGCCTGCAACAGGCCTTTGAGATTTTCCGACAGGTATCGTTAGACGATGTGTTGCCTGATTTCCTAACCACGGTGGCGTATTCGAGCTTGGCGTGACCCGGACCAGCCTATTGACGGGAGTTTAGGCAATGGAGGAATTTTCGTGAAGAAGGCCATGGCAGACGTAGAGTCACCAACGCCATCGGGGCAGGTTCGCGTGCAAGCGGTTGAGCGGGCTATGGCCCTGTTAGAGGCGTTGGCGGGGCAGACTCAAATGTCGCTGGGTGATCTGGCAAAGGCGGCAGGCGTTCACAAGAGTACCGCCTATCGCATTTTGCATACCCTGATGGAGTTGCGCTATGTGGAACAAGACAAAAACTCCGGCCATTACCGCGCTGGCCTGCGACTCGTAGAAGTTGGCGGCATGACGATGCGATCCTGGCCTTTGCACCGCGCCGCCGAACGTGTCATGGACAATGTGGCGGAAACACTTGGGGAAGCGGTTAATTTAGCCGTGGAAGATGAATTGCGCGTGGTCTATGTAGCCACTGTTGATGCTCATAATCTTTTACGCATGCAGCTGAACGTCGGACGACGAGCCCCTTTGCATTGCACCGCGGTAGGCAAGGCGCTTCTGGCCTTCTCAAAGGAGATGGCCAACCGTCTCAAAGGCAGCGCCCGTCCTTTGGAAGCGCTGACGTTGCGCACCATTACTGATTGGCAGGCTCTTGAGGAGGAATTAGCGCGCATTCATCAGCGTGGCTTTGCCATTGACGACGAGGAGCAGGAACGGGGGGCCTGTTGCGTGGCCGCCCCCATTATTGACAGTCATGGGCGGGTGGCGGCGTCGCTAGGAATCTCAGCGCCTAGCGCACGACTCACCCCTCAGAGAGCAGAAGAGCTTGGACCCGCGTTGGTTCAGGCGGCGAACGCGGTATCGTTGCGGCTGGGCTAATAGCGTCGTCTCTCACGCAAATTCTTTGTCTGAGACATGAGCGGGCAGTAATATCGCAATCTTCGTAAGAGTCGGCGAAACCGGCATAAAAAGGGGGTTAGGGATTGGAAATTGACACAGGCCAGTGCGTGCATTGCGGACTCTGCTTGCCCGCCTGCCCCACCTACGTGGAAACCGGATTGGAGGCGGAATCGCCGCGAGGCCGGGTGCTTTTGCTCGAACGTCTGGAAGAAAACCCGGAATTGATGAATGATGCCGCGGCCATGTTTTTGGATGACTGTCTGGGTTGTCGAGCTTGTGAGGAGGTTTGTCCAGCCCATGTGCCCACCGCACATATGGTGGAGGAGTGGCGGGCCAAAGAGGCATATTGGCCGGATGAAGTAGGCCCGGAGGGGTTCGCCGTATTTCGGCGGATATCCGGCCCCTTGTCATTCTTTTTTGGCTCTGCGCGCGGCTTGGCCTGGTTTCAACGCTTGGTGCGATGGAGCCATTGGCCCGTCATTGGACAATGGGTGTCGCACTTGCGATTTGTTCCGGAGTCGGCCCGCACGTTGTCGGAGGGTCTTCCCCATCGTGTTCCCAAGAGCTTAAGCCGTATTCGCCGGGGCAACCCGCCGGCGGCGCCTACGGACAAGGCGATGTTGTTTGTGGGATGCATCATGGACACCATTTACGCGGAAACCAATCATCATACCCAAGATTTGCTTCAACTCGGGGAGGTTGAGGTGGTGGTTCCGCAGCGGCAGCGCTGCTGCGGAGCTTTGCATAAGCACGGCGGAGCTCCCGAGGTGGCCCGGCGTTGGGCACAGGAGAATATTATGGCCTTTGAGGAATCGGGCGCGTCAACTGTGGTGGTCAATGCTGCAGGATGCGGGGCCATGATGAAGGAATATTCCAACCTCTTCGAAAAAGAGGATCCCTGGTACGCCCGCGCTTGTCGTCTAGAAGAGGCGGTAGTCGATGCCACCGCCTACCTGGCATCTCTTCCTCTCCCCGACGGCGCACCGCAGGGTGCCGAAATTACCGTGCACGATCCCTGCCACTTGGCCCATGGCCAGGGCATTCGGCAAGAACCTCGTCAACTATTAAAACGAGCAGGATATCACATCCAAGAAATGCCTGACTCCGATCTTTGCTGCGGGTCGGCCGGCATCTACAATCTTACTCACCCCGCTATGGCGCAAAGTTTGCAAAAACGCAAAGTGGAGAGCGTTCCCGAAGGCATTGGCCAGGTGGCCGCCGCCAACCCCGGTTGCCTGATGCATATTCAAGCTGGCTTGCGAAAGCAGAGTGGGACCGTGGAAGCGGTGCACCCGGTCGATTTGGTGTGGGAAGCTTATCACCGGCAAGGCGTCGTGTAAAAGAGGGGTGGAAGCGGATATGGCGATAAATCAGTCACGGGAGGAACGCGAGCAAAGGGTGTTGTCGGCGTTCGCGCAAGCACGGCAAGACGGTTTGCGGTTTCGGGCCGAGGGTCTCGGTCATCGCCGGCGCCAAGACAGAGATCCGAGCCCCACATTAACTTATGACATGCGGGACTGGGACCAGGTGGTATCATACCAGCCGCAAGACCTCGTGGCCACGGTTGGGGCCGGTTTACCCCTCTCGCATCTTAATCGGCTTTTGTCTGAGCACCGCCAATGGATTCCCTTGCGCGTGGCGGATGGCCAGGATGACACCGTAGGCGGGGCGGTGGCAGCGGGGGTGGATGGGATCTTGCGAGGCGGCTATGGCTCCTTTCGAGACCGGATTTTAGGATTGCAGGTGCTTACGCCGGGGTTTGGCTCTATTCGGGTAGGTTCGCAGGTGGTAAAAAGTGTGGCTGGCTACAATCTTCCACGCCTTTTTATCGGCACTCGGGGCGCGCTCGGCGTTATCACCGAGGTAACATTAAAGATAAGTCCCAAGCCTCGTGTCAGCCACTGCTGGATCTGGCGGGGTCCTCTTCAGGAGTTGTTGGGTCACGCGCGTGAGGCGGAATCCTTAGCGGCGCCCTGGGCGACTCTTGCCTTCATACGCGACTGGGATCAGGGATTGGCTTTACGGGCGGAGTGGCATGGGCGCCAACAAACAGTCGACTATCTCGTTGAGCGGTTGGGGCCCGGCCAGGCTGACGCGCCGCTTGAGGAACTGGCATCGGTAGGGGAACAGGTGGTGTTGAAGGGGGCGCTGCCCCGCCGCGAGTTAGGTAGCCTGCTGGAATCATGGGGGGACGGATTTTTGGTGGCGGAGTGGCAGTCAGGCGGTTTTTTCGGAATCACCAGCGCCCGCAACCAGGCAGAAGCATTGATTGCCTGGATTCGCGCCCGCTCGGGCGGCGTAGAGGTGCTGTCGGGGCCTAATGTGGGCCCGGATCATGCGGTCCCTCTTCCTGAGGTGTGGCGGCGGCTAAAAGAATCCTACGATCCCGACGGAATTTTGGGCTAGAGGGGGGTAATCATGGAGGACTCATTGATCGAGGCCTTAAAAATGGCGGTGGGCGCCCGTTATTTGGTGCTTGACCCCATGGCGCTTTTAACCTATTGCTGTGATGGCTACACCTTGGCGGAGGAAAGTCCGCGGGCAGTGGTGCTTCCCGCCACGGTGGAGGAGGTGCAAGCCGTTGTCAAGATTCTGAGTGCCGCAAACATCCCGTTTTTGGCTCGGGGGGCGGGAACCAGCTTGTCCGGCGGCGCCACCCCCCTAAACGGGTCCGTCATCATTCATTTATCGCGAATGAATAAAATTTGCGAGATTGATGTGGAAAACCGCGTGGTGGTGGTTGAACCAGGAGTGGTGAACGTACACATCACGCGGGCGCTAGAACCTTACGGCTATTATTACGCTCCGGACCCTTCCTCGCAGCAGGCTTGTACCATTGGCGGAAATTTCGCGGAAAACTCCGGCGGGCCCCATTGCCTAAAATACGGTGTCACGGTTAATCACATTCTTATGGCGGAAGTGGTGACCGGGGCGGGAGAGGTTGTGCGCATCGGCAATCTCGCCGGCGAGCCGGAAGGACCGGATCTGCTGGGTCTGGTGATAGGGTCTGAAGGAACGTTGCTGGTGGCCACTAAACTCTGGCTGAGAATGACGCCAAAGCCCCAAGACAGCCAAACGGTGCTGGCGTTGTTTGACGAGGTGGGGGAGGCTAGCCAGGCGGTGTCTGATATTGTGGCCGCCGGGGTGATCCCGGCCGCTTTGGAAATGATGGACCAGCTCGCGATTTATGCCGTGGAGCGGGGCGCGTATCCGGTGGGCTACCCTCCAGGCTTGGCGGCGGTATTGCTTATCGAAGTGGATGGAGAGGCCCATGAAGTCCCGGCGGTGGCGGAGGACGTTCACACCGTTCTGAGTGCTCATCAGGTGCGGGAAGTAAAAATGGCCGCCACTCCTGAGGAAAAAGCCCGTTGGTGGGCCAACCGCAAAACCGCGTTTGGCGCCATGGGCCTAATCTCCCGCCAGTATTATGTGCAGGACGGGGTTATTCCGCGCAGCCGTTTGCCGGAAGCTTTATCCCGCATCGCCGAGATTGGACAGCGCTATGATATTCAAATTGCTAACGTGTTTCATGCGGGGGATGGCAATCTTCATCCCTTGTTGTTGTATGATGAGCGCGATAGCGATTTGGTAGAGCGGGTAATCGCGGCAGGCTCGGAAATACTGGAAGCCTGCGTACAATTGGGAGGGAGCATAACCGGCGAGCATGGAGTGGGTATCGAAAAGCGAGAGGATATGCGCCGCCAATTCAATGACACGGAGCTATCCGCCCAGTACGCCGTCAAGGACGCTTTTGATCCGCCAGGTCTGTTGAACCAGGGGAAACTGCTGCCATCGGCCCCTACGTGCTTTGAAGCTAAGCCCGCTCCTGTCCAGTCTTCCTAGGAAAGTTGAGTACGAGCGCGATGAAGGGATGGCGCAACGGCGGTCACGCTGTTGCGCTTTCCCAGTTCAGGTCCAAACGCTGGCCCCGCAACCCCGCCAGACGCGTTGGAAGAGGCGGACTGGAGTCCTGCGCGAGATATAGTCGCTACGCAAGAATCGGTTGACCGCGAGACTGCCGATAATGCCCCAGCAAACCCACAAGGGCGCGCGACATGTCGCTGTTCCTGACACTGGTGCGGCTTTAAATAGTTTCATGAACTCTCCCGCCGCCTGGCTACGCCGAGTCGGGGGTTTCCGGGGTGGCCCCCTTCGCTTTCTGGTTCGCCGATCGCTGCGCAGGAGACTTTGAGCCTCCGGCGTCTTGTGCCATCTCCCCAGACGTAACTTCGGACCGTTCCGGCCCTAGTTTCCGAAAAATCCCTGTGGTTTTGTGAGGCTTGGTCAGCGGATCTCCGGAAAGAAGCTTTTTGATCCCCCGCTTCGCGATCACCACGGCCGCATTGTGGTCGGCATTATCGGTGTGTCCACAGCGTTGACAGACAAACTCAGCCTGTGAGGGCCGATTGTCCGGGGAAGTGAATGTGCAGACAGCACATTCCTGCGAACTATATGCGGGCGAGACGGAGATGACCAGCTTGCCTTGACGTCGCGCTTTATAGGTGGTAAACGAGACGACTTGTCCCCAAGCTGACGACAAGATGGCCCGGTTCAGCCCGGCTTTGGCGGTCGCTTTATTGGGCAGAAATCGTCCTTGGGCATCCGTTTTGGCCTTTGGGTGTTTGGTCATATTTTGGATCGCCAGAGCCTCGAACACATATAAATCATAGGCATCATCGGCGACCAGTTGATGACTCGTTTGATGGGCATAGTCCTGTCGGACATTCGTTTCGTATTGCTGAGACTTCGCCACTTTGCGATAGGCTTTCTTCTGATTTCTCGATCCGTTCTTCCGGCGACAAGCCCGTCGTTGCCATTGCTGGCGTTGCCACCGAGTCTTTTTGATCCGTTTCTTTTGTATGGGCTTGAGATCGAATTCTTGGCCATCGGAGGTCATCAGGGGCTTGGCGATGCCCCGGTCTCCGCCGAGCGTACGCTCGGCTAATTGATCCGGTGACAAATGCCGCAAATCCTCGGCGATCTGTTCCGTGGCGGCGTCCGCCGTGTTCTCGGGCATCGTCACCTCAGCATCCCCTGCAGCAAACGAGAGCCACCAGTGGCCGCCTTCCACGGCAATGTGAATCGACGACGGCACGCCATGAGGCCGATGCAACACGTAAGAAATAACCCCAACGGGACATTTCTTCGTGCCCAGGGTCAACTGATAGGATCGCATGTCGCCGGTTTGTGGA
>JAJYTS010000114.1 GCA_021792935.1 Bacillota bacterium
CCATCGACGCAGCGTCGTCGGAGTGACGCCCAGAAATTGTGCCGCGTCGTGTATACTCACCAATTTTCGTGCCATATCCAGATTATACATGATTAGATAAGTGTAAACAACATTTAAGGAAACTGTTTAAACCCTCGGGTTGGGAACCGGGTCTGCAACCTTCGTGGCATACGCGCTCGGGGTGGCTTTTGTTTAACCGAAATGGGCCGTACTGTAATAGCCTGCGCGTCCTGCTTCCCGCCGTGGCAAAAACTAGGATAGCTGTTGGTGATTCTGTTACGCGATGGCAAAGGTGGAAGAAAACTGATAAAGGGGCAACCTAGGGATTTGTGGTCAGATTCGCGAACTTCTCCCCACGTGTTTCGAGGATGTGACAGGGAGGAAATCTCATGAATCTGCCGCTGGCTCTCCTATCTATTGTTTTAGGCGGACGTCATGCGGTGGCCCCCGATCATCTTGCGGCAGTGGGAACTTATACGGAGAAAACCGAGGCGAGACGTCTTCAGGCGGTGTGGTACGCTTTACGAATCGCAGGCGGACATAGCGCCGGAATGATCGCTGTTGCCGTGTTTTTGATGATGTTTCTTGATACGCTGCCTAAAACTTGGGCTATTTGGACTAGCCGAGGTTCGGGGCTTTGGCTTTTGGCCATGGCTCTATGGATTTTGTGGGATCTCGTGCGCGATGCCCGCTGGCCTCGGCATCATTTTTCCCGAACGACGCGCTCCAAGCCCGGTGGCTATATCGCAGGCTGGCTCAGCCGTCCCGCCGCCGCTTGGGCGGTCGGGCTTTTGTTGGGTTTGGCGGTGTCACCAGCAGATTTGGCCATCTTTACGGTCATGGTAAAGACTTATGCTCAACCCCTTGCAGCCTTTGACTATCTGCTCCTCTTTCTTGCGGCCATGTTCGCGGGGCTGGCGGCGGTTGGCGGCGGACTGGGCTGGGCCAATACCCGAACGGTGCTGCGCCGTACTTTTCAGGGGGTCAGCGCAGTGGCCGGATTAGGCGTGGCGATAGCGCTATTGGCCGGCTATCTGCATTAAGAGTCAGCCTTTACAGAAGGGGATTGCTTATGCCCTAGGTGGTATTCCGCGTATGACCCTTTTGATCAAACCCTCAAAGCTGAGCCCCTCTTTTCGTGAGCCAAAAGAATAAATCTTGGCCGCATCCGTGAGCGGGTAACCATGAGGGTTGTCTTAAACGGATCAGGACGCAATTGGTCGAGTTTTGGCACGAGGCAGGGCAATGGCAATATTAGGCAGAATCAGACACCGATAAATGGACTAGAGCCATAAATGATACGAGAGGCTTTGTTATAGATTCGCAACACTTGTCATTCACTATGGGGGTAGAAGGAGGGGAAGGAGATGCGGGGAACTGGTCGAACCCGGCGGGATGAACGTAATGGCGTACTGGAAAGTCTTCGCATTGTCTATCAAATATTAGGCCCGACGGCATCCTGCGATCAAGTGGTGGAGTTGGTCCACCGGGTGTCGCGTGGCGAGTCAGGGGGGGACCAAGGGAACCATCAGCGCCTGGGATAGAAGACTGAATTCCATCGCCATTTGATACAATGAACGGGTATACGGATTGGTGAGGGATGCCCTTGAAGCCGGTTACACGACTCTTTTTCATTACCACGGGATGGACGCTGGCCATGTATTCGGCGTCCAATTTTATCGGTGCCTGGTTTTGGGATATTGGCACTGGCATTCGTCCCATTCTTTTGTTTTACA
Organism: Bacillota bacterium; assembly: GCA_021792935.1. Classification (GTDB taxonomy): domain Bacteria; phylum Bacillota; class Sulfobacillia; order Sulfobacillales; family Sulfobacillaceae; genus Sulfobacillus_B. The sequence continues at coordinate 1,737 of JAJYTS010000114.1, forward strand.
CGACGTTGTTTGTGGTCATGGTGGTTAGTTTCGGGCTGGCTTCGCGAATCCGGGCGTGGCTTCCTAGTTCCACCATGATGACTTTGGGCATCGCGCTTAATGCCCTTTATTTAGCGCTGTTGCTGATATTGCGAACCCATACCCGCCAATATTACATACCACTAGCCGCGTTGGATGGGCTGTCCGCCAGTTTTTATTGGTTAAGTCTTTATGTCTTGGCCGCTTCCTGGGTAAAAACCGAGCAGGCGAGCTGGTACAATAGCTGGACCGGAGCTATTGAAGCCATTTTAGGGCTGGTGGCACCGCCTTTGGCCGGATGGATTATTGCGGCGCTTCCCGGTCTATACGGTTATCAAGCGGTATTTTTTGCGGCGTTTGTGAGTCTGCTGGCCTGCACCTGGCTTATCTTGGCGGTTTCCCGGGAGCGACCGCCGCTCGTTCGTTCCCCATTGGAGGTCAGGACCCCTGTTGATACGAGGACGATTCCGCAATGGCGCCGACTGTGCTGGAGCTTTTGGGGCCTTGGCATGCGGGATGGCATGTACTTTTTTGTGCCGAATTTGCTTCTGTATATCGTAACCGGCAGTACCGTGCTGTTGGGCGCGTTTGCGGCCATGCAGGCGGCTCTGCAGGGGGCGGTGTTCTGGGCCCTGACCCGCTCCAAGGTTTCTTTGAATCAGAGTCTAGGAATGCTGATCGCGGCTGTGATTAGCGTGTTGGCGTTGGGAATATTGGCTATTCCACTCACCCCGGCGGTTCTTTTCATGCTGGGTGCCGTTATTGCCATCTCCTATCCCTCGTTTAAAGTCGCCCTAGAATCGACGGCGCTGGCGGCTATTACCCGATACGGCCGCGATGAACAGGAAAGAACCCGCCTGACTGGGGTAAAAGAGGTCTGGATTAACGGCGGCCGCCTCTTTAGCCTGGTATTCCTGGTTCTTTTGCTTACTGTTTTAGGGCCGCTTCACATTCCAGACTTTCGTTGGATTTTGGGGCTGTGGTCCTTTATCCCGGTGGCTCTTTACCTGGGAGCCCGAAAACTCTTGCCGCCGGATCTGTCACCCCAGGCTTATCATTAAGTCGCCTGAAGCCAGGACTTTAGTTATGAAGCGCAATTGGCATAGATCCAGATTTTTTTGGTCTTTGTCGCTGACGGCTGACTCAGGCCCGCGCTTTCTTGGTCCGCTGCGGAAGCCCAAATTCGAACACCACGCGAAATTGCTCGTCGAGCTTCAACCGCGCGGAAAAACTCTTGCCCTGTTTGCTTTTGAATCCTTTGAGCTGAGCCGTGACGCGGCCCGCCACCAATGATTTCGCCTGCGCCTCGGTCAACGTCTTCCCAGCCACAATGCGCCAAATGACGAAATCGCAGCCCTCTCGCCATCGAGAACAGCCCCAACCCTTACGGCCCGGCTGGACGATTCCCAGTCGGCATTTGGGGCAGGGTCCAACCGTGTTAATGGTGGCGACGGACTCGCTGGTCTGGTTTTTGGCCACGTCCACTAGAGCGCGCGTGAGATCCCGGATTCCCTGAATGAATTCGTCCGCATGGCCCTGTCCGTCCGCGATAGCCTCGAGTTGGGCTTCCCATTGACCCGTCAGCTCAGGGCTTTGCAGTTGGTCGGGGACAAGGTTCAATAGGTGCCGTCCTTTGGCGGAGGAAACCAAGACCTTTTTCTCGCGCGCAACGTAGCCGCGAATCAGCAGCACTTCGACGATTCGCGCCCGGGTGGCGGGCGTGCCGAGACCGTACTTCTCCATCATCCCTAGCAACGATGCGTCATTGAGCCGGACGGGGGGCTTGGTTTGTTTGTCGTTTGTCTTGCTGTCTGTCACCGCAACCGCCATGCCAGACTTCAAACCCGTGGGAATCAAGGCCTGCGATTCCTCCACATCCTTCTCCTCGTCCTCGTCACCAATGGGCTTTAGGGCTTGGCGCCATCCGGGCTGAACAATCGCTGTCCCCATGGTGCGGAATTGCTCTCCCGCGGAGCGGGTGATAATCGTGGTGCGTTCGTCCTTGCCGTCGGGTAGAAGCGCGGCCAGAAACCGCCGACACACCAATTCATAGACGCCGCGATCCATTGCCGAAAGCTTGTCGCTTGGTGCTTGGCCGGTTGGGATAATCGCATAGTGGCCAGCCTTATTAACTTTAGCGTCATTGACAATTCGGGAAACCTTTTGGGATGCGTTCGCAATCGCTTGGTCTCGCAACGCGGGTGTGCCGATGGTCAGTGCACCCAAGCGGGCCGGAATCTCCCTTGAAATTTCTTTAGTGATGTACTGGGCATCCGTTCGCGGATAGCTGACGAGATGGGCGTCGTAAAGCCGCTGCGCCGCGTCAAGCGTTTGCTGGGCGGTAAGGCCGAGCCGCCGGTTGGCATCCTTTTGCAAGTCGTTGAGCGAGTATAACAGAGGAGACCGCACGGTCACGGGCTTAATTGCCGCGCTTGAAATCTCACCTGGTGTCCCCGCCGGGACCTTGGCGGCGAGCAACTGAGCCTCATCTTGTGAGAGGATGCGGTGTGGATGCTCTTTGTCTGGGCCTAGCCATCGCCCGACGTACTCGCCTGCTTCCGACTGAAAAGTCACCTGCAGCTCCCAATATGGTGTCGGCTGAAAACTCTCAATGGCAGTGTCTCTGTCCATAATCAGCCGCAAAGTGGGGGTCTGCACGCGCCCCACGCTTAGGGGCTGCCCTGGTTGCCCATGCCGCAAGGAAAAGGCTCTGGTAGCGTTGAGGCCGACCAACCAGTCCGCCTGTGATCGGGC
>JAJYTS010000115.1 GCA_021792935.1 Bacillota bacterium
TGGCAATAAATGGTGCCAAATGTGGGTTATAATGGCAAGCAACACGAAAGGTGGCCCCAATGTTAATCTTCATGGACGAATCAGGAGATACTGGATTTAAGTTGGGTCAAGGATCATCGGCTTATTTCGTCATCATGCTGGTACTGGTTGAGGACACTTCTCTTGCGGAAGCCATCCGGGAGGATATCGAGATACTCCGTCAGGACCTTCGATGGCAGAGAGAATTTCACTTCTCCAAGACACCAGATAATGTCCGCGAAGTATTTTTGTCGGTGACAGCTCGTCATCCAATCACGTTTCGTGCCATCGTGATCCCCAAAGGACTCATCTACACCGAGTTTCTCAAGACGAACAGCGATGCCTTCTACAATTACATCACCCGACTGGTATTGGATCATGATGGTGGCGTCATCACGCAGGCCAAACTCTTCATTGATAAGAAAGGGAATAAACAATGGCGCAATGCCTTGGCGTCTTACTTGAGACGGTCTATGAGCGCACATAACCAACATAAACTACTGGCCATCAGGCAAAAGGATTGGAAAGAAAACGCACTCATCCAGCTAGCCGATATGTACAGCGGCGCCTTATACCGCAAGGTGACCCAGGGCGATGCACGCTTTCATCGGCTGATTCAGCATCAGAAACAAGATGTATGGTACTTCCGCTGAAGAATACAGGCCACAAGGCTAGACCGATCGGCCACGCACACACACAGGGTGACTGTTCGCCTTGGGGACTTAAAAAGAGCAAGCTTCAAGGCTAGACCGATCGGCCACGCACACACACACAGGGTGACTATTCGCCTTGAAGCTTTCGGTGATTTCATAATACTACAATCGCGACAACCGTTCAATGACACGTGTCGTTACTCGCCCCACTCCGGATTCATTGCATGGGCCCAGGCGGCCAGGTCGAATGCGTTCACCTCTTCGACATCGAGATTCAGCAATCTGCGGATAATGGACCAGAGCGTCCCGTGATTTCGACGAATCGGTGAAGTACAAGACGGTGACCGCTTCATCGAGCGCGTCGCGCTCCTTTGAAGACAATGCCGACATTCGCTGCGTGATTGCCCCAGACTCATTAATGGTCGGCTCGTGTGGTTCGTCATCGGGCATCCCTTCCCTACGTCCCATCCGTTGATCACGGCGCTTGAGCCACTCCTCGTCATCACGAAGCAGCCCATTGACCGTAACCACCAAATACGGCAATGACCCGTCGGTCGGCATCAACACCCGTATCTCCAAGACCACATGCCCCAATTGGGCGCGCTGCTGTGGCTCGAAGCCGAAAAACCCAGCATCGCCGCGCTGGCAGATCTGGTGGGTGCCCCGGCGCCGCGCGACGGACACCGAGACCCTCCCACCGCACAAAGATTGATCGCGTGGGGCCTCTGAAAAGCGGCGCACATTCCCAATTTTGGATCGCTTTCAGGGAGAACCCTGGCCAGGGCTCTCCCCGCCCCCTATGGGGTGGCTTTCTTTCCAGACCACAGTTTCACCAAAACCTTTATACGAGGAGGGACAATCGGTGTCACACTTTGGGGGTCAAAAAAATGTCTTGACAAGGGGGTCCACTTTAAATGCCCACGGGGAGGTGTCGCGGTTCCGAAGTCGACGGATGCACCCGCTTGTGTCGCGACTCGGTTGAGACGGATATCATTCCCGTTGAGCGCCCACAGCGCATGTCCTACGATTGACACAGCGCGCAAACCCCAGTAACCTATTCCTCAATTAAACCTTTCTCCTCTTATCGAGACAGGCAGAGGGAGCGGCCCGATGACACCTGGGCAACCGGTCTTCCCCCGAAGATGCGGTGCCAATTCCGACGGCGGATTCGCCGACAGATGAGAGAGAGCGGTTGCGCCCTCTTTCATCCAGTATGAAAGGGTTTTTGTATTTGGACTACATTGTCGCCCGATATTGCGTGCCCTGGCCGACAACCTACGGCAACGAGCCGGAGCAACGGCGGTTGGCATGACCGCAGGGTCTTGGGTCGATGTCCTGGGCAGCCGAAAGCCCCGGACTTCGGCGAGGGGGACGTGGCTAGAAATGGACCAACTGGACGTTTTCTGCCGTCGGTCGCCCCCAGATATTGGGGCCCGGCTGGGGACTTCCTCCTACCGTCGGTCGCCCCCAGACAGAGGGAATCCCTCGCAGTATCCCACGCTTTGAAGCGGTCATGGGGCGTGCCGTGCGCGTTACGGGGACCCTCCGCGAGCGTTGAGCGTGGCATGCTGACGGAGTTGTTCCGCCATTCCGGCACCCCGACGTCATCGTCAACGTCGACAGGCCGATTCGCAGGCATCCGGTCAGAACCCGGACGGGCGCCCGCGTTCCGGTTGGCACAGCTATCCCGCACGAGGAGGTGCAAGTCTCATGAGCGTTCCGTTTGTTGTCATATTGGACTTTGACGGGACCATCACCACCAATGATTTGGTGGTGGCCCTGACAACCCGCGTGCATGACGCCAACCGGGATATCGTAAACAAAGTCAATCGCCGGGAGTTGGAACTAAGAACCGGGCTCAACATCCTTTTCTCGCATCTTCCCAGCCGTGATCGCCAGTTATACGAGGAATATCTTCGCCATCTGGCCCGATTTCGTTCGGGATATCATCGGTTTTCCGCCGTACTCAAGGACTCCCACATCCCGTTTTACATCGTGTCAAACGGTCTCGACTTTATGTTGGACGCCGTGTTAGGGTCCACACCGGAGGACGGGCCCTGGCGTATCTGTAATAAGGCGCGGTTTGATCAGCCCTCCATCACCATTGAGTGGCAGTATCCCTGCCAGGACCCATGCCCTGGCGGCTGTGGTCTTTGCAAATACCAAGTGGTGACGGAGCTTAGGGAGCGGCACGCGGCGCCTGTGGTCTACGTTGGCGACGACATTACCGATGTCAATGGTGCTAAGCACGCCGATCGGATTTACGCACGCGGCCTATTGGCGCAAATGCTCGGGCAAGACGGGGTCGGATACACCCAGTTTGACACATTTGACGATATCTTAAGCGATTTGTTTACGGTCACGGAGGTGATAAACAATGACTGAGAACCACCTGATTCAGGCAGGAAAGACACTTACCGAAGCGAGGCTGGCTACAGCTGACCTCGGCCAACCTCTCACTGCCAAACGAACTTAAAGCCCCGGGGTTCACGCCTGGGGACCGTTCCCCTTCTCTGGCGTGGAACTGGGGATTTCCGTCGGTCATAAGCCCGTTGGCTCGTTAGGGCCCACAAATGTTCTTAAGGGTAGTGCCTTAGACAACGCTCTGATCGATACTTGCCGCACAGGCACCTGAAACAAATGCGGGGATTGGTCTGGATGGCTAATGTTGCGGGCAGGCATGTCGTGGAATTGGGTATAAGAGGGATAATACAAAGAATGGCGAAGAAGCCCCAAAATCGGCTCGGAAGATGGTATCCCGACTCCTTGTTAAATTGGGGCTAATGGGGGTGAAAGTCCCGGCAAACCGTAAAATGCAGGATTTGTCTCCTTCATCCCGAATACTGTAAAGGAATTTTTGACACCCTTACGGGAAACGGAGGAATTCACTTGGCTACTCCCACTTTTCACTTTACTGTGGATTGCCGCGAACCCGGACATCATGTCTACCACATGACGCTGAACATCAGTGGCCTTCCCGCATCCCGACACACGCTGACCCTTCCCGTCTGGACCCCGGGAGCTTACGAAGTGCAAGATTTTGCCCGCCACGTCTTTGGCCTCACGGTGGAGGCCGGTGGCAAAACGGTGGAGACCTATCATTTGAAGAAGAACCAATGGGGCTTTGACACAGTTGCGGACGAGCCGGTTACCGTTCATTACAACGTCTGGGCGTTCGAACTCGGCGTCGATACCAGCCACTTGGACCAATCTCACGCCTATTTCAATGGCGCACAGCTTTTCTTCTTAGTCGATGACTATAAGGACCTTCCTATTGACGTGACGGTTCAGGCGCCGCCAGAGTGGCATGTATCGACCGGCCTCGACCGAATCGAAGATGACCCGTTTCGCTTTCGAGCCCAGAACTATGACATCCTCATCGACTCTCCGGCGGAAATCGGCACCCATCGCGTCCTGACCTTTGAGGTAGACGGAAAACGGCATGAATTGGCGGTTTGGGGCCATGGGAACGAGGATCTCGAAATATTGCTGACCGATGTCAAAGCCATTGTCGAAGCTCAGCGGGATATCTTTGGAGGACTGCCGTATGAGCACTACACCTTCATCCTGCATTTGTCAGATCGTGGAACCGGAGGGCTGGAGCACCTCAATTCCACCACGTGCGGGACTCAACGATTCGCCTTTAAGTCTCGCAAAAAGTACCGCCGGGTACTGCAACTAATTTCCCATGAGTTCTTTCACCTATGGAACGTTAAGCGCATCCACCCTGATGTGTTAGGTCCTTTCGATTACAATCGGGAAGTGTATACCCGCCTGCTGTGGGCAATGGAAGGTTTCACGGATTACTTTGCCACCCTGT
>JAJYTS010000022.1 GCA_021792935.1 Bacillota bacterium
AAAGGCCGCCTCCATCGCGAAGAACGCGAACCGCCGCCGGAGTGCATAGTCCATCATGGCCAGGCTGCGGTCCGCAGTGTTCATCATCCCGATGATATAAACGTTTGGCGGGACCGCGAATTGCTCGTCGGCATACAGTAAGCGGATCGCGTGCTCCTCGCCCCGCTTGTCGCTCTCAATGAGCATGAGCAGTTCCCCGAAGATTTGACTCAAATTGCCGCGGTTGATTTCGTCGATAATAAAAAAGTGCGGCCGCTCGTCACTCTCAGCACGCTTGCAGAATTCATAAAACGGGCCGTTCGCCAAATGAAACGCGGTTCCATCGGGCCGATACCCCATGACGAAGTCTTCGTAGCTGTAACTCTGGTGGAACTGGACCCGTTTGATGCGACTAGTGTCCTTCTCACCCATGATCGCGAAGGCCAGGCGCTGGGCTGCAAACGTTTTGCCCACGCCCGGAGCCCCTTGGATAATCACGTTCTTCTTCCGGCGCACGAGATTTTTCAAGGCCCCATACCGGTCCGCGTCCATGTAGACTTCCGCGAGAAAATCCTGGTCGGAATACTCGGGGTGGGCGACATCGCGGTCGCCCGTCACTAACATTTCCAGCTGATGGACTGTGTCAGTGTACGGCGTAATGTCGGTTAGGGTTTTTACGGTGGCTTGATACGGATGTTCCCACTGACCGTCGTGTGTCCAGTAGACTTTGTGGAGGTGTTTGTATTCGGTGCGCGTGTCGTCAAATAGGTATCCCGACTCTACGATACCGCGCCCCACGATAGCATGTAGGCCCCGCTTGGCAAACACAACGTCCCCAGGCTTCACCTCATGTGCGAACTGCCAGAGGGCGAGTCCGTTGTTTGGATAGGAGCTGCCGTCGCCCCAGACGTTCTTCATGGCTGTTTTGATTTCTTCTTTGGTTGGATATTGGAGCAAATCCCCAAGTTCATCCCATGAAATGCCCATGATGCCGGCTTCAAAAACTCGCCCCACATCCCGGCCTGTTCACCCGGGGCGTAGAGCCAGTACCGCTTCCTGTTGGCAACCTCCACCGCCGGTGCATCCACGACCGGAATGGGCTCATAGGTTCCACGGATGATGCCCTCGATGACTGCTTGTTGGCCATGCGTGACACGAGAATTGGTGGCTGCCGGATACGTCAGAACTTCTAGACGTTCAGTTCTCGCATCAGCAAGGAGCACGGTGCGCAAGACGCGATCGGTCAGTCGACGGTCAATGCGAATGTCGACGGCGAGATAGGGCTCATTTTTTGACCATGCCCCGCGGTTGTAGGGGTCATCGGGATTGGGATCCCGGACTTCCGGGTCGCATAGGATGGTTCCTGAGGCAATGATACCGGCCTCTTTGCCAGATACCCAGAAGTACACCTGATCGCCGCGCTTAATTTGCCTTTGGTATTGGTTGACCGTCCACGTCAGGGTGTCCATGGCCTCCACGGCGGCGACCACGTCATAATATCGGGGATTCCCTTGGAAAACCAGTATTGCGTTATCGTGTTCATTACTGACACCTCATTTTGGCTATAAAGCCGACTTCTAGTTGTCGGGGTGCATCGATTGCTGCCGCCTCCCTTGAGGTCGTCTGCTTCCGGTTTCGTCACACAATGGGGTTCGGGTCGTTGTGCGAGCGCCCAGCTTACGACTCTTCATTCACTGCAGCGATAGCTCATCTGGGTCCACCACAGGGTTTGCTTGTATGATATCAGAGGTAATTGGAGGTCTTCTGCTTTTAGGGGAAGTACTTCGCAGTGGATTCCAAGTAACATGATGGTGGCAATACCAAAACTCTCGAAATTAGGCATTGTTGCGAATTGGGCCCTGGCAGACGATCTAAGCGCCTTGGCGGACCTCAGCAACGCCCTGCTACTAGCCGCCTTGGCTGTTCATCATCTAAGATATCGGGCGAACGGGTTACCATGCCACAGGAACGGGAAATTGCCAATCGTCACGGTTTTAGTCAAACATGCTTCGGCAGACTTTACAGATGACCAAATCTGGGTGCACCTGGTCAGGTGGGAGAACTCGCAACGCATTTGGCATCGCAGATATCAGGCCAGAGGTCGTCGGGCCCAAGGTCATTCCATGGCCTTCACGGCCTCAAGCAACTGATTGCTAAAACCGGAAAACAACTCGCCTAGCAACTCGTTCGGAGGGTTTTTTCTCCCCAGTGGACCGACTTCCATCTGGAGAAAGTATTTATTAACAAAGTCCTTGTGGAAGTACATCTTATACTGAGGGTAGATAAGGAGGTTCTCGAGAAATTCCTCCGTTAGGGAGATGAAGTGCATTGTCGGTTCCGACTCGGGAGCCTCTTTGTTTCCGTCATAAGTCACGTACAGGATGCGATAATCAAACGCATCGGTTTTTAGGGCTATATTCGCTAACAGCCATTCTCCTAATGTATATGCCCCAAAAGAATTTGAACTATTGCAGTGTTCTTTGACCTCGACCAAATGCAAGCGACTCTCGGACGCGTTCAATTGTTTTCCCTTGATGGTGGTTTTTTTATCGACGACCGCGATGTCATACCATTTGGAGGCCAAGATGATCTCTTCGCCCGCGGGGAGTGTCACCTTGACAGGTAGTGGTTTCTGTGGTTCACAATCGGGGTACTCCTCACGTAAGAACTGATATTCATAGGCCGTGAGACTATTCATGGAACACCTCCCAAGTAACCCTGTATTCAGATACTCTCGCCGACTCATACCGAAAGACTGCCCAGAGGTAAAGGCCTCGTCGCCCGTCGGTCTAGCATGGTACTTGCAATTAGAAGTGAATGGCACCGACGTTAGCGATGATGATGGACTACGTTCCGGTCGTCAAGGGGGTCGCCGTGGGTGTTACCAGTAATTTGGGTATGGCACCGCGATCCATGTGCTAACGCGGGTCGGTAAGGCGATTCGTCGTGCGTGGTGGCAATCGCTCCGACGACGGAGTCAGGGCGGTCCTGAGCATGGTCGGATTGGGCCGTGAAACCATCGTGCCACCTACCATTGCCGCGGATGACGTGACAGGCAGGAAACTTGAGGGTGAGTGTTTGGGGGAGCCGGATGCGTTAATTGCACACATCTGCTTTTGAGGGGATCCGCGGCCCAACAGAACCCCGCCATGACGGCCAAGCCGCAAGGCCACGTTCTACCTACTCCAGATACCACGGGACATACCATGAGCCCGCGACCCTACGGAGATGATAACGACCCGGTCGGCCCGATTCCTCATTTCCCCCAAACCTGCCCTCTTTTTCAAGTGGCCCGGAGGCGAAGGCCACCGAAGAGGAACCGGACCCAGAGTGGGCGTGGGCAATCCGGGTCTTAGAAGTCCTTTCTGACCATGTTGCCAGCATTTATCGACAGGGCAACGTTGCCGTGGTGGGTACCGGCATGGGACGATGAAGCAAGACTAGACCGTCGTTAGTTCGTTCAAGCGCTGAGGTCCAGCCTAACTCGATGGGAGTCGTTGTCCCATCGGCAAGAAACCTCAAAGTTGTCCTTCAAGAAAAGGCTTGAGCGTTCCTATTGCGCCAGTATAATCGTGGGAATATGCGATATTGTTAGCAGCTGGGTCCTGATAGTGGCCTATGAGCCTCTAGAACAGTACGATCTTTTTAGAGATCCGAAGATCCCCCCTCCGAGGTGAACACACTCCCACGCACTATGCTAGACATCGAAGCGACCCCATGCTGCTTTGGCACAGGGTGTGCAACGGAAAAAAGTGTGACTCTTGTGTGACAACTCGGCACAACTCCACAAAAATCACGCCACCGGAGTGAAACTCGGAAACGTCTGAAAACATTGCCTGGCAACACTCACGGGGTTTCAGTGAAACTCACCGAAACTGCCCAAAAGAGGGTCGGTGGAGACTACGAATCAGGAGGCCTGAGGTTCAAATCCTCACGGGCGCACCACCTTTAAACCCGCATACCACAAGGGATTGTGGGATTTTTATTGCCCCGCCACAACCCCCGAAACCGCCCACGGGCCGCAGGAAATTCCACAGCACTCCGCAGGACATACCGTGACACTCCAAATGACCAGGGCCAAGACCCCCTATCACAAAGAAAAAGTCGGCCGGCACACGCACACCGACCGCCGGGCTGCAGTTAATGCCGCCACAATGTGTCGACCAAGTTCCCGCACGCGACGTCGATGGGCCGTCCTGAGCCCCGGCCACGCGGCTGCTATCGCATGAAAGTCCGGATCGGTGGGGAGTGTCTGCGTCACCGCAGCAGTGGGGAGCCCACGGCGCCACCGCTCGACCGACTCCAAAAGAGCACCCAACACCGCTGTTGCCAAATCCGTGTCGTCACGGCCCGCAATGTTTTGGTACCACGCGGCTATGCCGTCGTCATCGGTTTTGAGCTCCGCACGCGTCCGCAAACCCAAAGACAAGCCGAAAGCGGAGGGGCACGTCCTCATCGTGGAACGATGGATTCTAATGGCCCTGCGCCATGTGAAAATTGCCAGTCTGGGCGAGGCCCAGACACGCGTGACGACCTTGACCTATCAACTCAATACCCGGCCTTTTCAGAAACTCCCCGGATGTCGCCGTGAACTCTGGGACAGTGTGGAGCGCGCGACGCTTCAGCCGTTGCCGGCCGAGCCCTACATTGCGGAAATGCACGAGGCCCGGGTGGGTCCAGATTACCATGTGCATGGGGATTATAGCGCTTATAGCGTACCGTACCATCTCGTCGGACACAACGATCCACGTGCGCTTAACGGCGAGCACCGTGGAATGTTTTGCGGACCATCAGCGGGTCGCCACCCACCTCCGCGCCGGACGGCGCGGCACCTGGTCGACGCGCCCTGAGCATATGCCGCCCCATCATCGAGCAGTACTAAAAGGCTGGTCTTCCGCGCATTTTCTCGATCAGGCGGCCCAAATCGGGCCTCACACGCATGCGCTTATGAAGAAGATTCTGGCAGCGGGGGTCATTCCCGAGCAACACTTTACCCGCTGCCGCAGAATCTTGCGGTTAGCCCAGGAATTCACCCCGGCCATTCTCGAAGTCGCCGCTCAACGAGCGACCCGTGCCGAGGTGAACGCCGTCAAGGCTGTTAAGACCCTCTGTATGATGGTCACGGCTGAACCGTCTGAGGCCTGCGAGACCCTGCCAGGTCACGCAAACACGCGCGGTGCCGCCTATTTTGCCGGGCCTCATGAGCCCGAGCCCCAAGGAGAGTGACCCTGATGTTATTAGAATACCCGACACGTGATCGGTTGCACCAGCTGCGGCTGACCGCGATGATTACCGAACTGAATCGACAAACCGAGGACCCTGATATCACCACACTGACTTTTGAGGATCGGCTAGGCCTTTTGGTTGATGCGGAATGGATGGCCCGCTCGAATCGACCGCTTCAAAGACGGCTACACGAGGCGCATTTGCGCCTCGCCGCCACACCGGAAAATATGGATTGGCAGGCTCCCCGTGAACTCCCCGCCGCCACATTGCGGGCATTATTCCCCAGCCGCTGGGTCGCCGCGCATCAAACCGTTCTCATTACCGGACCGACCGGTGTGGGCAAGAGTTATATTCTTTGTGCCTTAGGCCATGCGGCCTGCCGACAAAACTTCCGGGTCGGATATTTTCGACTCACCCGGCTCTTTGGCGATGCCACGCTTGCGCGTGCGGAGGGAGGATGGTTGCGCTGGCTGCAACGGTTAGCCCGTTATGATCTCCTTTTGTTGGATGACTGGGGGCTCGAATCGTTTACGGTCGAACAAAGCCGAGATTTATTAGAAATTCTCGATGACCGGTATCAGATGAAAGCCACGGCTATTGCGAGCCAAACGCCCCTGGACCACTGGCATAGCTTGTTTCGAGACCCCACGGTGGCGGATGCCATCTTAGACCGCGTCGTCCACCAGGCCCACCGCCTTGCCTTGCAAGGCGAGTCGATGCGAAAAGTCTTGCCAAATTCTCAATAAATCGGTACAACAAACGTAACGTGACGGTGGTCAAGAATTTCCGGTTTTGGTGGTCGCGCATTTCCGGTTCCTGTGGTTGAGACTTTCCGATTTTCGTGGTCGATTTCCCCGAAATACGCAGACACTGCTATTCCAACCATGGTTTGCACAAAACAGCGGCACAAAACGCGCTAAATCCCTGGCGACGAAGCAGGAGACCATTCAACCATAAATTGCAAATAGCCGAATATTTATTGGCTTGCCTAATCTTTTTCACGCATGATGCAAATAGCATGTTTTTTCGCGCTTGCGGGTTTAATATGAGAGTACAGCGCTTATTGCTCTTTCTTAAGGCAGATAACCGTTGCTTTGATGCACACTAAGCGGGCGGATCTCACGCCCCGAAAGAGGACGGTATTATGGAAAACGTTTCATTATTTGTGACGTGTTTAATTGACGCGTTTCGGCCGGACGCCGCAAAAGCGGCCGTTCGGGTGTTGGAACGGCGCGGGTGCAGCGTCGAATTTCCTCAACAACAGACATGCTGTGGTCAATTTAGCTTTAACGCCGGGTATCAAGATGAAGCCGCTTTGCTAGCCAAGCATTGGGTCGAGGCATTTGAGGAAACGAGTGGTCCTATTGTGGCCCTTTCTGGATCGTGCGCGGGAATGGTGGTGCACAGCTATCCGGACCTTCTTCACAAATGGGTGTTGCGCCATGATGGCACTGAAGCGGAAGCGGAATCCTGGCGCTCGCGCGCGCAATCTGTTGCCAACCGGGTCTATGAGTTAACTCAATGGCTTACTAGCCTCGACTCCTCCGGCGCCGAATCAGGAGATATCGACCATTCCGTTCCTTTTGTCTATCATCTTGGCTGTCATATGAGGCGGCTTTTACGCGCCACTACTGAGGCACAGTCGGTGATGGCGCCCCAAGGGGTGGAATTAATTGAACCGGAGGAGGCAGACCAGTGCTGCGGGTTTGGAGGAACCTACAGCATGGCGGAGCCTGTGGTTTCCACCGCTTTGGCGGACGCCAAGTGGAAGCAGGTAGGCTGCCGGGCTCAGGAGTCAGGAGCTTGGGGTTTGGTGGGAACAGATATGGGCTGTCTGCTCCATCTCCAAGGCCGGGCTTCTCGTCAGCATAATTCCTTTCCCGTCTTATATTTATCCGAGTTGTTGGATTTAGTGGATGAGGGGCGGCTCAGCCCTGAGGTGGTTAATCAATATGGGGGGTGGCAAGATGGCCGGAATTCTTCCCGTTGATACCCGCCCTTGGCCTGAACGGCGCGATGAAGCCTTAGCGAACCAAACAATGCGGACCACCATTTCGTTAACCACACGGCGATTGCAGGCTGGGCAGTTAAAGGTCTTCAGTGATTATCCAGAGGCCGAGGAAGCCCGTCAGCGGGCAATTTTGGACAAGCGAGCCGCCATTAAAGATATGGACCACTTGTTGGAACAATTTTCGCAGGCGGTGCATGAGCATGGCGGGCACGTACACTTGGCGCGGACGGCGCCGGATGCGGTGAAACTCGTTCGCGCCATCGCTGAAGACTCGAAAGTTCGCCGCGTGGTCAAAACCAAATCCATGGTGACAGAAGAAATCGAGCTGAACCGCGGTCTTATCGAAGACGGCATTGAAGTGTTGGAGACCGATTTGGGTGAGTACATTATCCAACGAGCCGGGGAAAAGCCCTCACATATTTTGGCTCCCGCTGCCCATAAGAACCGGGAGGAAGTTCTGCGGCTATTCGAGCGCGATGCCTCTCAATCCGGCATCGAACCGCCCCCGGATGATGACGCGAAAACCCTGACCCAGTATGCGCGCCGCCGTTTGCGCCAGGAATTTTTGCGGGCGGATATGGGAATCACGGGAGGCAATTTTTTGGTGGCGGAGACCGGCAGCGTTGTGCTCATCACCAATGAAGGCAATGCCGATCTGGTTACGACATTGCCGCGGGTGCTGGTCTCGGTGGTTGGTGTGGAGAAAATCATCGCGGATTGGCAGGCGTTGCAAAATATTATTCAGCAGCCGGCCTTAAACGGGGTTGGTCAGCGCCTATCTTCGTACACCACCATTGTTTCCGGGCCCACTGGAGGTGACGCGGCGGAAGGTCCCCAAAAATGGCACGTGGTGTTGTTGGATAACGGCCGAACCGGTCTTCGCGGGACCGAATATGAGGACGTTTTGTCTTGCATTCGCTGTGGCGCCTGCCTAAATGTCTGCCCGGTATTCCGTCAAGTTGGCGGCAACGCTTATGGTAGCGTTTATTCTGGGCCCATCGGTGTGGTGGAGACGCCGTTGCTGACGGAAGGCACCATTCTGGCGGAAATGCCGATGATGGCGTGCACTATGTGCCACGCGTGCGTGGACGCCTGCCCCATGGATATTGATTTGCCCGCGCACATCCTGTCGCTGCGTGAGGAAAACGTGGAAAAGCATGCTGGATCTTTTTCTACCCGCCAAACCTATCGCTGGTGGGCACGCTGGTGGGCCACCCCGACCGGTTATCAGCGATCATTGCGCATGGCCCGCGCCGGTCAGCGCTTTTATATGCGGGATGGGATGCTGCGTACGGCCCCAGGTCTAGCCAAGGGATGGTTTCAAAGCCGTAATATGCCTCCAGTAGCCAAGGAGACTTTTCACGAGTGGTGGAAACGGACGCATGAAGAGGGTGGTGATCGCCATGAATAACCCCCTGGTGGAGGAATTCGCCCAGCGGTGGGCCACCCTTGGGGGTCTCTGCTACTTTGCGGAAGCGGGCACTGACCCAGGTGCCGCGTTTCGGCAAGCGGTGGGTGATTTATTAGGCGAAGCAAACGGTCCGGGTTCGGCTCTTTATTGGAGTGGCCCAGACTGGGATGGGAAAGCGTGGGCGGAATGGACCCGCCCTCTCGACTCCGTGCAATTCGTGGCCTGGGATGGCACTCCTGTCATGCGTGAGGTGGCAGCAGGCGCCGATCTCGGCATCACCGGCTGCTCCTGGGCGGTCGCCGCCACCGGAAGCGTGGCTCTTTACCACACCCCGCTAACCGGTCTTTTGCCAAGTGTGTTGCCTCCCGCGCATCTTGTGCTTGTTAACCACAAGGATATTGTTGCCACGGTAGCGGACGGGCTGGGCAGAGTTCGGGGCAATCTCCCGCCTTTGATGAAAATTATTACTGGCCCAAGCATGACCGCCGACATTGAGGGAACTTTGGTGGTAGGCGTCCACGGCCCAGGGCGGGTGGCCGCTCTTATCTATTAGCCGCGGTTAATCACGCTTCATAACTGGGTCGACGGTGGGTGGCAATAGTTGGAGGAAAGTGATTCCTATAGGCCGCTCGCTCCCAATTCACGGGTAGCGGCGGCCACCCACCTTGGTGAAACCCTATCGGCGCAGTGCGGTCGCTGGGAAAATACGAGCGTTGTAGGCGCTTTAGGCCAGCAATCCGTTTGCTAGTACGGGGCGCGCACTGAAGTGTGGTGCGGTGAGACGGGTTGCGGTGGCGAAAGGGCGTCACCACGCGAGGGACGGACTAATCTGGAGTGGGATAGTGGGTACCGGCGATTAATGCCGTAGGTCCGCGCGCATGCTTTCCCGCACGCCAATCTCAGCCAGCAACACGGCCACCACCAATATTGTCAGATGGAAAATTCGCACCGCTAATGGATCGGCTTTAGACATGATGGAGACTAGCGCTCCTCCGATAATAAGCAGGACCGAAATAATGATGACAGCGCTTTTGGTCTCTACCGCGAGCCATAAGGCGGATGCAAAGACAATGAGCCCGCTGACGATGTGTACGTCAAGGAGTGTTCGGGACATGGGGAATGCGTGCACTAAGCTCCCGATTCCCACCAACAGCGAGACCAAAAATGACAGGCGAAAAATGGCTAAAGTTGCTTTCATGTGCGGGAACACCCCTTCCAGACTTGCATGGATAGTATGGCCGGCGCACAGGGATTTAAGACGGCCGGGATGGGGCTTAGTGGTGTCTTACAGCAAAATTCCTAGCGCGAGCAGCAGTCCCAAGGCTACGTGAAGACGACCCATCAGAGGGACAGCCTTTTTAAGTCCTTCCGGACCGTTGAGCTGTCGTAATCCAGCCACAGCCAAGGGCAAGGCCGCCCATGCGAGTAAAGCGGTAAGGGGTAGGCGGTGGGTGATGGCGGCCATTAGAATGGTGGCAAAGGCCAATGCAACGACCAGGGAAATGGCTAAGAACCCCTTGGCATGTCCTAATAGCACAGGAATAGTGCGGCGGCCATGTTGGCCATCCTTGACCCGGTCCCGCAGATTGTTGCCTAACAGAATGGAGGCCACCATCAGACCGACGGGGATAGAAGCCATCCAAGCCATGGGCGTAATTCTGCCTCCCGCCGCTAATTCGGTCGCGGTGACTTCCAAGGGCCCCATAATAATAAATACGAAGATTTCCCCAAAAGGGGTGGCGGAAATAGGAAAGGGCCCGCCCGCATACAAAAATCCGGCGGCGATGGCCAACACGCCCATCAACAGGAGCCAGGGGCTGCGGAAAATCACCAATATCAATCCTAGGGCCAGGGCCGCCGCGTATAAGCTCACCGCCCAGCGACGGACCGCCGGGGCCGGTACTTCCCCCGAGACAATAATGCCGCCTATCCCAAGACTTTCGCTGGTGTCCAGTCCTTGAACGAAATCATGGTATTCGTTAAGCATGTTGGCGCCAATCTGCATGAGGAATCCGATGAAAATGATGTCGAGCCAGGCCCACCAGACCATGACGTGGAGACCACGCCAGGCTAAGGCGCCGCCTACCACCATGGGGGTTACGGTGGCCGCCAGTGTCGGGGGGCGGCTAACCTTTATCAATGATTTTAGCTTCACGGCACATCCACCCATCGTGGCGTTGTCGCGGCCAATTGCGGCAGCCGGTTTCGCAAGATTTTACCGCCGGGGTTGCGTGGCACGGCCTCTATTCGAAAATACACCGAGGGAATCTTGTAGGCGGCCAGGCGTTTAGACAAGAATTCGGCAATCTCGC
The DNA here is from genome assembly GCA_021792935.1 of Bacillota bacterium. Classification (GTDB taxonomy): domain Bacteria; phylum Bacillota; class Sulfobacillia; order Sulfobacillales; family Sulfobacillaceae; genus Sulfobacillus_B. The sequence continues at coordinate 10,940 of JAJYTS010000022.1, forward strand.
TTAAAGAGATAGGTTCGTCACACACCAGAGCCGCCGCCACCCGTTGTCCCCATTCTTTGTCGTCAAGTCCAAACACGGCGGCATCGCGGATGGCCGGGATGAGGCGCATCTGCTCCTCAACTTCCCCGGGGAAGACGTTTTCTCCGCCGCGGATAATGATGTCTTTAATTCGGCCGACCACCTTGAGATATCCGTCTTGGCCAAGCGAACCCCAGTCACCCGACTTAAGCCAGTCGCCCTCGAATGCCTTTTTTGTCGCCTCCGCGTTGCGCCAATAACCTTTCGCGATAGTTGGGCCGGAAATCCATATTTCGCCCGGTTGCTCTCGTGGGCACTCCGCACCATTCCTCATTATTTTAATACGGGTGGGGAGATTAGGGTGTCCCAAAGCGATTTCCTCTCCGCCTTCGCCGGTGGCGATTTGAGAGCAGGTTTCAGTCATTCCGTAGGTTGGCACGACCGGATACCCCCGTTGCCTCGCTTGCTCAATGAGATGGGGTGCGGCTGGTGCTCCACCCAAAAGGACCAAGCGCAGAGTCGATGGTGCGTTTTGGGGGAGGTGCAAGAGCCGGCTAAGCATAGTGGGAACCAGCGAGACAAGCGTTATCCGTTCAACCTGCAATCGGTTATAGATCGTTTGCGGATCGAATCGCGGCTCCAAAAACACCGTTGACCCAAGAATGACGCTGCGAAAGAGGATGGTTAACCCGCCCACGTGAAAGAGCGGCATAACATTGAGCCAGCGGTCCGACGACAGTGTGCTGGCATTGAGAGCGAATCCGATGGCGCTCCACCATTGGTTTCCCAGGGTGAGCTCCACCCCTTTGGGAGTTCCGGTGGTGCCCGAGGTGTACACCAGCGCGTGTGCCTCGTTGAAATTCAACACGGCTTGGTCGATGACGCGGCTGGGGATTTCCCGCTTGAGGGCGTCCAGACTAAGGTGGGGAATGGAGGACGGCCAGTCGGGCCGCCGCTGGTCGTGAATGAGTAGACTTGGTTCGGCATTATCGAGAATCGGGGACAACTCGTTTTCGGTCAGCCTGGTATTAAGAGGAACCAACACCGCGCCGATCCGGGTGAGGGCGTGAACTAACGTCACGTGTCCCGCGTGGGCCTGCAAGTGATACGCGACCCGGTCTCCCGGCAGGATGCCGCGGTCGATGAGCGCCCCCGCCAAACGTGCAGCCTCATCATCCAGCTTTGCGAATGACCAGTGATCTTCTCCGGTTGCAAGAGCCAGTTGATGGGGATGCAGTTCAGCCTGATGGTGCAGCCAGTCGGGGGTCATAGTCATGTTAGGGAAGTCGCGTAAACTGATTGAAGTCGGGCTTGCGGCCTTCCAAAAAGGCGTTCTTTCCTTCTTTGGCTTCATCGATCATGTAATACAGCATCGTGGCGTCGCCCGCCAGCTGCTGCAGACCTGCCAACCCGTCGGTGTCCACGTTGAAGGCGGCTTTAAGAAATCGCAGGGCAATGGGGCTCTTCTCCAGCATTTCCCGGCACCACTGCACCGTTTCTTCTTCCAAGCGAGCCAGAGGCACCACGGTATTGACCAACCCCATGTCCAAGGCTTGTTGGGCGTCATATTGGCGGCATAAGTACCAAATTTCCCGGGCCTTTTTGTGGCCTACTATGCGGGCCAGTAAAGTTGCCCCGTAACCGGCGTCGAAACTGCCAACTTTGGGGCCGGTTTGCCCGAAGCGGGCATTATCGGCGGCAATGGTTAAGTCACAGACCAAATGCAGCACGTGGCCGCCGCCAATAGCCCAGCCAGCCACCATCGCGACCACGGGCTTGGGAAGATAGCGTATCTGCTTTTGCAGGTCGAGAACGTTAAGCCGGGGAACGCCGTCGGTGCCCACATATCCGGCATGGCCGCGCACCCGCTGGTCTCCGCCAGAGCAAAACGCCTTGTCGCCCATTCCCGTTAAAATGGCGACACCAATACTGGGATCGTCCCGGATAATGTTAAAAGCGTCTTCTAGCTGAAATAGGGTATCGGGGCGAAAGGCGTTATGCACTTCCGGTCGATTAATGGTGACTTTGGCAATGCCCTCCAATTGGTGAAGGAGGACATCGGAATACTCTTTTTTTAGCTCCCAGTTAAATCCCATCTCGAGAATTTCCCTCCTTGGCTTTATCGCCCGATTGCGTTAAAAAATGGCTCACGAGTTTAAAAAATTGATTCGGCCGCTCGCCGTGAACATTGTGTCCCGTATTTTCCACTTGCATCCAGGTTAGCCGCGGACTATGTCGCGTCATTTCTTGGGCAATGGCGCTAAACTTTGTATCCAAAGCGCCCGTTATGAGAAAGACTGGCATGTGGAGCATGGACAATGCATCCCACAGCGAATCCTGTTCTCCGGTTCCCGCACCCCGCAGACTTTGCGCCAATCCAAAAGAACTTTGTGAGGCGCGAATGGAGTTTTCTGACCGGCGCAGCCATGCCGGCTGGCTTTCAAAGAGCGGCAAGTCGGCCCAATATGTAATGAACCACTCCAATCCCCGGGACTCGATGGCTTTCGCCAGGTCCCGATCATGCTGTTGCCGCATCTGTCGTTCGAGCGGTTGGGACAGCCCTGGCGACGCGCTCTCCAAAATCAGTTTGGATATTTGTTTGCCATTTCGGATTCCCATGTGCAAAGCTAATCGTCCACCCATGGAATAGCCTAACACAGCCGCCTTGTCCCTGGAAAGGTGGTTTAGCAGCAGGCTAAGCCGCCGCGCGGTCTCAGCCAGGGATATCGCCTGCGGGTTGGCGGAGGCTGGGGTTTGGCCGTGCCCCGGCAAGTCGGGGGCGACAACGTAGTGATGGGTGGACCAGCGCTGGCCCAGTTCCGCCCAACTGGCGGAAGAACCGGTGAAGCCATGCAGCAGCAAGAGCAAAGGGTTGTGAGGGCTGCCCCAGGTGTGGTAGTGCCAACGGTGGCCATCCAAAGAAATGGTGGGCACGCTAAGGCTCCTGGTACAGTTGGCGGTGGACGCGGGCGCTTTCGTCGCGGGGGGTGGTGTGCCATTCCAATATCCTGAGCCCCGTCTTTTCCCGCAGTTCCCGAAAAGCTGCCTGGAATTGCGGGTAAGTGTGGACGCGGCGAAAAGCTGCGCCGTACAGCGTGGCCGCCCCAGAAAAGTCTACCTGGTGGGGGGTGCCAAAAAGTTCCTCAAAAACATCTGACTCTAATTGGCTTTGCGGCAAATAGGAAAAAATGGCGCCTCCCTGGTTGTTTAACACCACGATAAAGGCATTGAGGCCATATTTTTGTCCAAAAAAGAGGCCAGTTAAATCGTGATGAAAGGCCAGGTCACCCAGTACCGCCAACACGTCGCCGTGATGGGCGGAGATGCCTAAGGCGGTGGAGACCAAGCCATCAATTCCATTAGCGCCGCGGTTTCCGTAGATGAGGAGGCTGCCGTGTCGGTAAAAAGTGTCAAAATCGCGGACGGGCATGCTGCTGGCCGTTAACAGCGGCCCGTGCTCCGAGTCCCACAAGGTGGTTAGGTCATGATAGAAGTGTCCTTCAAAATGGTTGGGACTGGTTTCCAAAACCATGCGTATTCGGGTTTCGGCCGCGTCTTCGGCCTTGTCCAGCTGTCGAAGATATCTGGGGTCGCGGGCAGTCATTCCCTCCATAATGGTCTTGAGCGAGGAGACGGGGTTGCCTTCCAGCAAGAGGCTGGTTTGATGTTCCGGTTCGCGAAACCCCAAGGGCCAGTCCAGAAGAATTAAGCGGGCTTGGCGGCACCACAGGGTGAGGGCCTTGGAGGTCATGGAAGATCCCAGGCGGATAACCAGATCGGGTTCGGGTATGGTGCTGCTTTCGCGCAAAAAAACGTCGTAGGCCGTGAGAGCACTTTTTTCCCGACCGGTTCTGGATAACGGGTCTACAAAAACCGGAAGTCCCCGCGATCGTGCCACGTCAATAAGGGGACGCGCCGCTTCGGGAGTTTCCGGACCTAAGAGGAGTACTGCCCGTCGCGCATCCGACAGCCAGCCCTGGGCGGCGGCAATTCCCGCGGGATTTGGTTGGTGGACGGGGGCAAAATAGGGGCCCATCAAGGCCGGGGTAGGTCCGCCAGCTTCCGGCAGCAGCGGTTCCCGCAAGGGAAAGTTAAGATGAACGGGCCCTTGCGGGTGGGACAGGGCGCAGTGCGCGGCGCGCGCCGCCACTTGCGCGGCATGCCGCTCTAACCCGGAATGATAGGACGATGGCAAGTCTTGAAACCACTTGACGTGACTCCCGTATAAATTGACTTGATTAATGGTTTGGGCCGCTCCCACATCGCGTGATTCGCGGGGCCGATCCGCCGTTAAAACGATTAAGGGGACCCGGCTTAACGCGGCTTCGGCAATAGCGGGAAAAAAGTTGGCGGCGGCCGTGCCCGAGGTGCAGACCAGGGCAACCGGCCGCCCCGAGGCCTTGGCCAAGCCTAAGGCGAAAAAGGCCGCCGAACGCTCATCAAGCGCGACAATCATACGTATTCGCGGCATTTCACGTAGCAAAAGCGCTAGCGGAGTGGATCGGGAGCCGGGGGCGATGACGGCGTCTTGAACTCCGCTTTGCGCCAGTTGCGAAAAAAAATGACCCAAATAGGGTCTTAACGGACTCGTCAACGTAATTCACTCTCAATTTCTAAGGCGCCCAACATGGTGCTGAATTTCCAGTCTGACTCGGCCAGTTCCGCTTCCGGTACCGAATCGCCCATGATTCCACATCCCGCGTATAATTCCACGGTGGCACCGCGTACAACGCCGGAGCGCAAGGAGACCATCCATTGCCCGTCGCCACCCAAAGTGGACCAGCCGATAGCTCCCGCGTACCATCCTCGGGGGAATGGCTCGCCATGCTCCACAATATAGTGGGTGGCAATATCCACGGGGTAGCCGGCTACCGCGGGGGTGGGATGCAAACTGCCAATCACCGACCAAATGGTGGCGTCGGCGCGAAGTTCGGCCTCAAGCGGCGTATGCAAGTGCTGAACGGTGGGGAGCCTTTTTAAACTGGGTGTTTCCGGCATGTCTAGCGAGAGGGTTAAGTGATGGAGCGACTCTTGAATATGACGCCGGACCACGGCATGCTCATGGATGATTTTGGGGTTTTCCTTCATTTCGGCCGCTAAGCGCGAATCTTCTTCCGGCGTCAGCCCCCGAGAGGCGGAGCCCGCCAGGGACATTCCCTCGAGGTGATGGTCGCGCACCCGCGCCAGTAGTTCCGGGGTGGCACCTAGAAACACGCTGCCATGACGTCGTACGGCAAACGTAGACGCTTCGGGATTTTGGGCTCGGAGATTTTCGACTATGGCGTAAATGTTAAGGGGACGTTCATAGGTTAAGGCTAGAGCGCGGGCAAGAACCACTTTTTCAAAACGGCCGGCCCGAATATTGGCGGCCCCTTCCCGCACCCGCTCCATCCATTCTTTGCGGGAGGGACGGGGCATTATTGACACCGGGTTTTGTCCAATGGCGGCAATTGGCGCCGCCGCGGCAAGGGCTTGCCAAACGGCGTCTAATTTGTCCCGATAGTATTCAGGCGGCTGGCTGCCGTCCAGAGGAAGCCGCGCACTGAGCCGGGTGTCTCGCCCATTTTGCGTGATTTGAACCATGGGCAAGGCGCTGTATGCCCCAGGCCAGTCTGACCAGCGAGACGCCGGCGAAAACGATAGGCCACCCACAACCAGGGTGTCTTCCGCTAGACCTTCACGCAGCAGCGCTTCCGTGTGGCGTTGCATTCGCGTGAGTCCTTGCGGGGAGTCCCATTGCCATTCACGCGATAGACCCAAGCATAATTGGGTGGTGCCATCGGGTTGAGAAAGATACCAGCCAAACCCTTCATAGTTGGCAAATGCCGCTAAAAGAGAGACGGACGGGATTAGCAAAGACTTGGCGAACCACTTGGAGTGGCCTTCATGGTGGAGCTGATCGAGCGCTTCTGAAAGATGCTCGTCAAACCAAGTTCGGGTAACGTTTAGCGCACTCGTATCCATATTGCTACTATAGGCTCAAGCGGCATTGAAATCAATAAACGTTGGAGCGATGGCTATGGGCGCGAAGAACGGCAAGCGCGGGGATGAAAAGCTCGATGGATTGTTGACAAATGAATGGACGGATCTTGCGGTTAGGTCTATCGAATGGATGGAAGACGGAGAGGATTTTGAGGTGGCGGTCTTGGATGGGAGATGGGTTGCGCGGATTGCCCGCGGAAATGCGGGGGTCTGGCGACTTCGCCGCGAAACCAGGCTGTTGGCTTGCCTCACGGGGGCGCCGGTAGAGTTGCCGCGATATAATCGCCAAGCCCATGGCGCCGGATTGTACGGCTACATTGCGGGCACGCCGCTCTCGCGCCTGGGAACCCCGCCTGTGCAGGTACTTCATGAACTGGCCCATTTTATTGACTGGCTGCACCGCGCAACGGAACCGCGCTCTTGGCGGGATCCTCGCGCCACTTGGCCTCGACGGCTGGCTCGGTTTTATCACAAAATTCGTGTTAGCGGACTCACCTTGTTTAGCGCGCGGGACGCCCGCGAAATTGAAGGACAATTCGCGCGGGTGTTAACGTTATTGGACACACGGCCTTGGCATCCGGTGCTGCTGCATGGCGATTTGTCCATGGATCATGTTATCGTGGCCCAAGGACACCTGGCTGGCATTATTGACTTTGGCGATTGGCGATGGGGCGACGAAGCGTTTGATTGGTGCGCCATTCCCGGATTGGAGAAACTTTTACCTGATTCCGACCTTCACAAACGTCTCCGGCTTTACCGGCTGATGCCGCTTTTTGGGGATATCGAGCGGGGACTCGCGGGTGGACAGGTAGAATTTGTGGAGCGCAATGTCCGTTTGGTGCGCCGTCGTCTGTTGGAATGATTACGCAAGTGGGGAACAAAACTTGGGCCGAGGGCACAATGTTCTTGCTAGCTAAAAGGTTTTCTACAATACGGTTAAGGCCATATAGAGCCCGAAGGACATGACAAGTCCCGAAAAGGCCCAGACGGTATATTTGCGGAAGCCTCTCATGCGCCAGTTTTCCGGCAGGGCTTTCGCTTCAAGCACTAGCAAAAATCCTAGAACGATGGGCAGCAGCATCGCATTCATGACTTGGACGTCGATATTTAATTGAATCAGATTCACGCTCGCAATCACTAAAATGGCACCGCCAACGTGCGCCAGGGTGTAGATTAGATAGAACCATTTGGCTTCAGACAATTTGTTATTGAGACTGTGACTAAACCCGAATACCTCGCCAATTCCCCAGGCTCCGGCAATGGATACCACCAGTGCGGCAATAAAGCTGGCGCCCACCATCCCTAATCCAAAGATGACTTTTCCTCCGACTTGGCCGAGAAAAGGTGTTAAGGCTTGCGCGATTTGCTGCACATCATTGAGTGACTGGTTGGGGTTCATGCGGCCAATCGTGGCGGCCGTCGCGACAACCACAGCCACCATAACCAACTGGGTTATTATGGAGCCAAACAGTGTATCTCGTCTGGCCGCCTTTAAGTGCTGGGTTCCCAGCCCTTTGTCGATCACGGCGCCTTGTTGGTAAAATACCATCCAGGGCATGATTACCGCACCGACATTGGCGGCTAGCAAAAAGAGATAATGGCGATTTTGCAGCGGCATGGATGAAATTCCGTGCGCAACGGATGAAACGCTGGGATGGGCCATTACCATGGCTACGAAAAAAAAGAGTTGAAATAATCCGATGGTGATGCCGATGCGCTCGACCCTACGATAACTGCCCGACAGTCCGATGACAATGAGCAAGATAACCGCAAAAACAACGCTAATCCACCCGGGAATGCCAAATAATTCGCTGACGCCGGCAATCCCGGAAAATTCCGTGACGAGCGCGCCGACCGCAGCCAAAAACAGGGTGGAGACCGAAAGCATCGCCCACTTCAAGCCGAAGCGTTCGCGAATCAACTCACCATGGCCTTTGCCTGTTACCAGCCCTAGTCGTACAGTGACTTCCTGCACCAGATAAAGAATCGGCATCAAGACGATTTGTGGCAAAATCATCCGGTACCCCCATTGCGCACCGGATTGCGCGGCGGTAATGATGCTGCCCGCATCAGTATCCGCTAACATAACCATGATGCCGGGGCCAATGGCGGTGAAGAGAAGGATTAGCCGCTTCCAACTGAAGAACGACGGGTCATTCGGCAACGATTCACGACCCACTGGCCGTTCAGACATCGAACAACTTCCTTTAAAGCCGGACAGCGGCTTAATGCCCATCCGACTTTGCGAGTGTGAGGCGGTGGAGTTAGCCGTGGCTAATCTCACTCTCATATACTAATAGATAATGAGAATCAGTGTCAATAGGAATGATGTCGTTCCTCAAAATTTTGTTAGCACGGAGACTAAGAGAAATGAAGCCTAATCTTAGGGGCTTGCGGTGGCCAAGTACGCATCCGGCGATGCGGCGTCTTGTGACCGCCGAAATCCCGCATGATGAATCCGGCGTTCACGGGCTGGTCGCCTATCCACTAAGAGCTTGCCCGAATGGCATAAGGGCCATGCCGTATTTTGCGACCTGTCTAAACTCTTAGATCGTAGCTGGCTCGAAGCTACGCGAGGTAATTAGCGGCGCCGTGATTCACGTCGTCTAGTCGTACACCAAGTGTCCGTCTAAATGCGCCAACTCTCCTAACGTCCCGTGCGGCCGATGTGCTTTAGGTGCATCGGTAACGGTATAAAAATTGCAACGCGCACATAAAAAAGGTAGGCAATTAGGCGCAGGGCGGGTCGGACGGCCCGCCGGATGCAGTTGGATGGGATTGCGCAATAACAATGCCGAAAAAGGCGCTGCGTCTCGTCCATTAGGGGTCTTGACCTATCGAGACCGCTGGCGGGGTTACTTTTACGGCGGCAGAAAGGTTACCAGCGTTTCGTTGCATGCCGTCCACCGGATACTAATGCAGAATCTTTTATAGATTCAGCAGGAAAAGCGGCGGACATGTCGAATGGCGTGTTTATGGGGGTTAGCCATGGCACAGGATCATAGCGGTATTCTTAGCCCGATTACGATTACCAGTCTTGGAGAGGAAGTATATCGGCGACTCAAGCAAGCGATTGTGGATGGCGACTTAGCTCCCGGCGAACGTTTGGTGGAGTCGACTTTGGCGGGCTCTCTTAACGTCTCGCGTACACCCGTTAGAGAAGCATTGCGCAGACTGACCAGCGAAGGCCTTGTAGCGGCCGATGGATCCCGGGGTCTTATCGTAGCCCGGACTTCGGTTGAAAATGTGGCTTACGCCTATGACTTAAGGGAAGTCTTGGAAGGGTATGCCGCTCGATTGGCGGCACAACACCATCGGCCGGATTTGTTTGCGATTTTGGCGGAAAGTCTTTTCTCGATGGAGCGGGGGTTTTCTGATGCGGCCCAGTTAGACCACCACCATTCCAGATTTCACGACACCATCGCCGCAATGGCGGAGAATCCGTTTCTTGTCCACGCGTTGGCGAACTTGGAACGGTTTCGTACCCGCATGGTGACGCTAGATTGGATTACCAAAGCACGAGTCGCGGCCTCTATTCCAGAACATCGTCGCATTTTTGAGGCAATTGAACGAAGAAGCCCGGACGAGGCGGAGGAGCGTGCGCGGGCCCATGTGCGGGCAACCCGCGAGGGTCTGTTGCAGCGATTAAAAGGCAAATAGGGCGGCTCGCTATAGAGCCTTCAAAACACAGAGACAGGAGGGAGACGTATGTCGGTAAAACCGGTGGCGATGATGGCATCATCCGCCTTGTTGCTTGTAGCCCTATCCGGGCTTGGAGCAGCGGCGCCAAATGCGGCGACAGCCCGCATCAATGGTAGCGTACATTACGGAGGCACCCTGAATGTGGGTGTTGACTCAGGCTTCGTGACTTTGGATCCCGCTTTGTCGTCAGCGCTAATTGACCGTCAGGCTATGATTAATATTTTTGACCCGCTGTTGAAACTATCGCCAAGAATGACGATTGAGCCTAACTTAGTTACGAGTTGGAATATAACAAACGGAGGCAAAACATATACTCTGACGCTTCGTAAAGGCGTCAAGTTTCAAGACGGCACCCCATTTAACGCCCAGGCGGTCATCTACAATTGGCGTTGGGAGATGAATCCAGCCAATGCATCGCCGCGGTTGAGCAATTTAACGTTGGTGTCTAGCCTGTCGGCGCCCAACTCCCACACGGTAGTGGTCAATCTCAAGTCGCCGTTTTCCGCGTTTTTGTCACTGCTGGCGGGCCGCACGGGAATGATTAACTCGCCTTCAGCCATGCAAAAAGAAGGAGCCAACTACCCCAGCCATCCCGTGGGGGCAGGCCCCTTTAAAGTGCAGTCGTGGAACCCGGAGGGCAATCTGGTTCTGGTTAAGAACCCCTATTACTGGCAGAAAGGCAAGCCTTACCTAAATAAGGTCGTCTACACGCCCATCAACGAGCCCATCCAGGAATATAATGCGTTGATTACGGGCCAGGAGAACTTGATCGACTTTGTGCCCTATCAGGATGTCAATACCTTAAAAGACCAACGCAACATCCACTGGCAGGTAATGGCCGGTCTAGGCTACAACGCCATGGAGCTTAATACCGCCACGGGTCCCTTAAAGAACTGGCACAACCGCGCCGCCATTAATTATGCTATTAACCGCAAGGCGCTCATCAACCTCATTTACTTCGGCCACACCAAGCCGGCCTATGAAGAGTATCCGCCGTCCTCGTGGGCGTATAACTCCTCGTTGCAGATTCCTTACTCAGTGGCCGATGCCAAACAACAACTGAAACTCGCGGGGGATCCGCAAGGGTTTACGATCACCCTGCAAATGGACAACAACTCGACCAATGAGCAAATGGGTGAGGCTATCCAGAGTGAGTTGGCAAAAGTGGGCATCACGGTAAAATTGGACCCCTTGGACTTTACCACGCTCTTGGAAAATGGTGTTAACGGCAATTACCAAATGAACATCCTGGGATGGAGCGGCCGACCCGACCCCGATCAAAACGCTTACGCGTTTGATGTGACAGGAGGGAGTTTCAACTATCCCAAGTACTCCAATCCTCAGGTGAATCAGTTGTTGACAAAGGCTAGGGAAGTGCAGTCCCATTCTCAACGCAAGGTTCTCTACAACAAGGCCGCTCAGATTTTGCTGCAGCAGGCGCCCTATGTCTTTATCGCCTATACCCCCATTATTCAAGCATGGTCGACGTCGCTCCACGGGTTTAAGGAGTATCCGGATGACTTGATGCGCCTTGTCAATGTGTGGATGAAATAGGAGGCCATAGTGGCGGGCTTTATCCTGCGGCGGCTCTTAAATCTCATACCGGTGGCACTGATTGTGTTGTTGGTGACCTTCAGTCTGATTCATCTCACGCCGGGCAACCCTGCCTATACCATTTTGGGTGAGCAAGCATCCAAATCGGCGGTGCGACTATTGGATCAGAAGATGGGACTTAACCAGCCACTGGCTATTCAGTTCCTGTCTTATATTAATCATGCCATCCATGGTAACCTGGGCCGATCGCTATTGGATAATGAGCCCGTTAGTCAGTTGATTGGGACCCGCCTTCCCGTCACACTCGAATTGTCGGTATTGGCGGTGGCCTTATCTTTGGTCATCGCCGTGCCGATGGGGATACTGGCCGCCTACCGCGCCAATACCTGGATTGACAGCGTGTCGCGCGTACTCGCGCTGGTGGGAGCGGCCGTTCCAAACTTTTGGTTGGCGCTCCTCTTGGTGTATGTGTTTGGTGTCTCCCTGCGATGGCTCCCCTCCTTGGGTTGGGTGCCCTTAAATCAAGGCATTGGCCAAAACTTGCTTCACCTCATTCTCCCGGTAATCGTTTTGGCGCTTCCCCTGGTGGCCACCACGTCTCGGGTGCTACGGGGCGAACTGATAGAAGTCTTGCATTCTCTTTACATCCAAGTCGCACGGGCCAAAGGGCTCAAAGAATGGGCGGTGGTGATGCGCCACGGGTTTAAAAACGCCGTCATACCCGTCGTGACGGTTGTGGGCCTGCAGGTCGGGTTCTTGTTAGGTGGGGTGGTGATTACCGAGACCATCTTCTCGCTGCCGGGGATGGGGCAGTTGGTGGTGGATGCCATCTTTCAGCGGGATTATATTATGTTGCAAGGTTCCGTGCTGTTTTTGGCGTTGGTGGTGCTGCTGGCCAATCTAGCCGTTGACTTGTCGTACGCGTGGCTGGATCCGCGCATTCGCTACAATTAAGGGGGAGCCTATGGCGGCGTTGGAGCCGGAATTGCCGGTGCAGCAAGAGGTTGCCGAGGCAATCACCAATCAAAGGCGGGCATGGCGGCGCTTTCTCAAAAACCGGTTGGCGGTCGCCGGTCTGGTGGTTATTCTGTTGTTTGTGGCGATGGCCCTTTTGGCGCCTGTGGTCGCGCCATATCATCCGGATGCGGCCAACTTTTCGGTCGCGTTTCAGCCACCCTCGGCGCGTCACTTGCTGGGAACCGACGACTTGGGCCGAGACGTTTTATCCAGGATTATCTATGGCGCGCAGGGCAGTCTCTTGTCGGCGGTGCTGATTGTGGCATTGGGTTTGATTGTGGGTGTTCCTCTGGGACTGATTTCTGGATATTATGGGGGAATTGTCGACGATGTGATTATGCGGCTGACCGATGCCGGACTGGCCTTTCCGGCACTGGTTTTGGCGATGGCGCTGGCCTGGGTGCTTGGTCCCTCTTTGTTTCATGCGGTTTTAGCGATAGGGTTGGTGACCGTGCCAATATTCGCACGGGTGACGCGCGGGCAAGTGCTGGAAGTGCGCACGCGTCCTTATGTGGAGGCTTCCCGGTGTCTGGGAGCATCAGCTTCCCGCATTATGTTTCGCCATATTCTGACTAACGCTGCCACGCCCATCATCGTCATTGCTACATTAAATATTGGAACGGCACTTTTGAGTGTTGCCAGTCTCTCGTTTTTAGGCTTGGGACCCCCACCGCCCGCTCCAAATTGGGGCGCGATGCTGCAAGAGGGATCCCAGTATTTGACCAACGCCCCCTGGATTTCTTTATTCCCGGGCGCCGTCATTTTTCTAGCCGTGCTGGGCTTTACCACCTTAGGCGACGGCATTCGAGACATATTTGATCCAAACCATTAAGTGGGCCGCTATGAATCGACGGCCATGACGATAGGAAGGACCGAAAACATTATGAGTCAGTTTGAATGGAGTGGTTCCCACTATCCTTTTGCATCGCTGCGAAGAGTGGTTTATGGGAGGCGGGGAATGGTGGCCACCTCTCATCCTCTCGCCGCGCAAGCGGGGATTCAGATTATGCAGGAGGGGGGGAACGCCATTGACGCAGCCATCGCCGCCGCGTCTGCTCTGACGGTGGTTGAGCCTACAGCCAATGGCATTGGCTCTGATGCGTTTGCCATCGTGTGGAGCGACGGCAAGCTATATGGGCTGAATTCCAGCGGCCCGGCGCCCCGCCATCTTACCCTGGATTGGATGAAATCGCGAGGATTTGCGCAGCCACCCGCTTACGGTTGGGGTTCCGTTACCGTGCCGGGGGCTCCCGCGGCCTGGGCCGCGTTATCCCGGCGGTTTGGCCGCCTTTCATTGGCGAGTGCCCTGGCACCGGCGGTGATATTGGCTGAGATCGGGCATCCGGTCACCGACTCGGTAGCAGCGGGTTGGTCAAGGGCGGTTGACCGCTTTAAGCAGGCGCTGCGGGGAACGGAGTATCAGGAATGGTTTCGGGTGTTCGCGCCCCAGGGGGTGGGTCCCGTCCCGGGAGAGTTATGGCGGTTGCCCGATCACGCAAAAACGTTGCGGGACATCGGGGAGACGGAAGCCAACGCTTTTTATCGCGGCACCATCGCGCAGACAATAGTGGATTTTGCCCGTAAAACCGGCGGCGTCATATCTATGGATGATTTAGGCTCGTTCGCTCCCGAGTGGGTGGAGCCGCTCTCCGTGTCTTTTCGCGGCTATGAGGTTTGGGAGATGCCTCCGAATTGCCAAGGGCTCATCGCCCTCACGGCGTTGGGCATCTTGGAGGGGCTTAAGCCCGATTCCCCAGAAGAGCGAATTCACTATCAAATCGAGGCATTAAAGTTAGGATTCGCGGATGGCTTTGCCTATATCGGCGATCCCACTTCGATGCGGGAATCCGCCCAGGCATTGTTAGATCCCAACTATTTGCGTAGCCGCCGTGCCTTGCTGGGAGAGCGGGCTATTCAAGCCACGGCTGGTCGCCCCCCGCGAGGAGGGACAGTATATCTCGCCACCGCGGACGGCGAGGGGAATATGGTTTCTCTCATTCAAAGCAATTACCGTGGCTTTGGGTCTGGTTTGGTGGTTCCCGGTACCGGCATTGCGCTTCAGAATCGGGGCGCCCTGTTTTCGTTGGACCCGGGGCATCCTAATTGTCTAATGCCAGGGAAGAGGCCTTTCAACACCATAATTCCTGGATTTGTGACGTGCGACGGTCGGCCGCTCGGGCCTTTTGGAGTGATGGGCGGGTACATGCAGCCGCAAGGCCACGTGCAAGTTATATGCCGGGCCTTGGATCAGAATTTGAATCCTCAGGCCGCATTGGATGCTCCCCGCTTTTACTGGAAAGAGGGGAATCGGGTGGCGGTCGAGGCTAGTATGCCGGAAGAGATTGTGCAGTCGCTGCGAAAGAGGGGGCATGAGATAGAAGTTGTGCCCGACCCGCTTCCATTCGGTCGTGGGCAAATCATTTGGCGTGACCCAGAAGGAGTGCTGCAAGGGGGGACGGAGCCTCGAACCGATGGTCATGTAGCGGTGTGGTAGGTTCCATGTTGGCAATCTCCACCCATCATGGTCGGGTTAATTGAAATACCGCTATGGTAGCGGCGCTAAGGTTTAACAAAAACGGGTGTAAGTGGTGAGTATCCGGTTGGTGTGGGCTCGGTTCTCCTTCCGAAGTCACATCGGGCTACTTCGCCTTGATCTAAACGGTTCGTGGGGAAACGCAGACAATTACGCACGGTGAGCAAAAGAGGGGTATAAAGCGGGTATTTGGCCCTCTACAAGCTTAGGGTGTAGTTGCCGTAACCGAAAAGAGGGAGATGGCCTATGCATCCCGGGTGGGGGGATCAACCTCAGGGATTCCTTTTGTCTGTTCTGCTGGGTGG
>JAJYTS010000116.1 GCA_021792935.1 Bacillota bacterium
GAAACACCCAAGCACTGGCGCGCGCCATCCATGGATCTAAAGACGGACTGGTGGTGTTGGACCCGGAATTGTTGGAATTTGCCTTGTCTAAACGCAAGGGGCCTCTTAGCCAACTATCCACCCGGCAAATTAATATCCTCACCTTAGTTTCCCAGGGATACACCAATGCCGCCGTCGCCAAGGCCTTATTTCTTTCGGAAAAATCCATTGAGAATCAATTGACGGGAATTTACGCGGCGCTAGGAATCACCAGTTCCAACCCCCGCCAACATTCCCGGGTTAAAGCGGTATTAGCGTTCTTGGGCCAAACCAGTTCCAATTCCTCCGAGCGATAGCCGACACTTGAATAAGTCCATAAGCCATACCATCAACATTGAGCCCATGGAAAGGAGGGGCATCATGTTCTATAAGCCCGTTACGGATCGGGACACAAGTGCCTAGAAAGCGGAATTTAAAATGGCGAGAGGTAGAACACATCGCCGATTGTAGACCCGGTAGGTCCATCGTCACTGAGAATAGTCGTTAACCGATGTTACTTGGCCGTGGCCCATAGCATGGCATCCCAAAAGCTCATGTGGTATGCCTCAACCCCCATAAGCGCCAGGGACACTATACCGGCATCCGGCGCAACGATTTTCCATGTTTTTTCTAGGATGCCGACATCGCTCCGAACTGTTCCGAGGGGCAGACGCTTGCGGAGCAGAACATTTGCGAACTCTGCTAACACCTGTACCGCAAGGGCACCCTCGGCACGGTACTCCTGAAGGGCTGTTATCGCGATCCGCTGGCGCGTCCGATCACCGTCCGCCCCGGGCGGCATACACCAATATATTCGTGTCAATGAGGGCTGGCATGGAATCTCCCCAATGGCTCGTCATAGAGATCGTCCCGCGTCCACGTCCGAGGTTCGTTCGTCACCGGAACCTTCGACCACCGTTCAATTAACCCGTCCCAGAGTGCATCAGCGTCCTACTCCTCCATCAAACGACGCTCGACCGCTTCCCCGATTAAGGCCCCCTCCGACTGCCCTGTCCTTTTTGCCAGCCGCTTCAGCGCCTGGTTTTGTCCCTCTTCAATAAAAATTTGCTTGCGTATCACGGGCCTTCACCTCCTCGCCCCTCCTACTGTATGTGTATGCATTGTCCCGGTAAATCCACCAGGCCCGGCACTACCCTCAACCACCGGGATGCATCCGTTAAAGGCGAACCCATGCGAAATTGGAGCGAGCCCATGACCCACTCCGAAAGTGAATTTCATGAGTCGAAATCTACTCCTGATCAGCTAAATCTTGAAACCCGCATGGTCAGAAAATTCTTTGTTAATCACCCCACGATACTTCAAACTACAGAGACTCCTCCGTAAAATTCCCAGGAAACCATGAAAAACCATGGTGCCAGCCTAGATTAAATTTCCTAATCCACACGATTGAAATGCTATACTAAGCCCACTAAAGGGAAAGGTGTCGCCCTTTCATGCTGATTGCTAGTCTCAACTACCGGAAATGGCTCGGCACGGGCGCTTTGCTTGTGGTCGCTTTGACCAGCCGGCACCTGGCCTTGCGGTCGAACTGGCTTGGAGTTCCGTATGTGGCGTTTTTTGTAGGCTGGCTATGGCTTCCACCGCGCTTTCGCACTTGGCGCAACAGCCTAATGCTAGGCGGGCTTGCGGCGCTGGGACTGGTACTGGCCGCACGCCTGCCGGGAACTCAGCCCCTAGCGGTCGTTCTTCTCTATCCGTGCGCGGTCTTTCTTGCTTCCCGCGCCCCCTCCGGACCAAGTGCCTGGATTGGGCTGGCTGGTTTGGCCGCTAGCAGCATTCTCATATCTCCCCATCTAACCGCGCACTTAGGCGGCAATTTAGTGGTCTTGGGTGGCGTCTATATCGGAACATACGGCGCCAAACTGCGGCGGGAGGCCAGACAGTTAGACCGAGAGCGGGTTAAAGAACTCGAGAACGCCTACGCCGAATTGCAATCTACTCACCAAAAGCTTATCGAAACCACCGCCCAAGTCGCAGAATCGAGAGCCCGTGAAGAACGCTTGCAACTAGCCGCCGACATTCATGACGGAGTGGGCCATCGATTAACATCCTTAATCATTGGTTTGGAAGCCGTAGAATTGATGCTGCCACACGATGTAAACCGGGCTGAAGAACGTCTGCCCGCACTCGTGACCACCGCGCGCCAATCCTTATTCGAGGTGCGTCAAGCGGTCCATGCTCGCGAGCAGGGAAAGGACTTAGGAATGGACGCATTCCAAGCGCTGGTTAATGACGCGGCGACCGAAGGTCAGTGGGACCCGTCGGTCAATTGGTCCGGAAACCCGGAGCACTGGCCCGCAACGGTTCGTCTTACCCTATTTCGCGTATTGCAGGAGTCGCTTACCAATATTTTGCGATATGCCAAAGCTCGGCACGTTACGGTTGATGTTGTTGAAAACGAGACGACTGTCACCATGCGGATTGCCGATGATGGCGCGCTTCGTCAAGCCCCGGTGGGGGGATTTGGATTAAACCACCTAAAGAGCCGCTGCCGCACGCTAGGCGGTTCCTTTACTTGGACCGCGGCCAAACCTCACGGCTTAATCATCACAGCCCAGATCCCCTTTGGAGGCCCCACCCATGAATAATCCTATTCGGGTTTTTGTGGTAGACGACCAAGCGATAATCCGCGAGGGTCTGCACTATATTCTTAGCCACCAGTCTGATATCCAAGTGGTGGGAATGGCGGCCAGCGCCCATCAAGCCCTAACCGAGTGCCAATTATCGCAACCCGACGTCGTGTTGCTTGACATCCGACTACCCGACGGCAGCGGACTAGAGGTCGCGCGCCAATTGACCGCTTCGCAGCCATCCCCAAGAATTCTTCTGCTCACCACATTCGATGTCGGCGAATATGTGCTGGAAGCCTTGCGCGCTGGCGCTCTCGGTTATGTTCTAAAGGATCTGCCCACGGAGGAGCTCTTAGAAACCATCCGCGCCGTGCATCGCGGAGAAGCGATATACCGCACGCAATCGGCGAGTTGGGCTCTTTCCAAAGCCGTGCAAAGACAGCACCAGCCTTCCCCCCTTTTCCCACCAGAAACCGCCCCCCTCACCGAGCGTGAAGCGGAAGTGCTCCGGCGCATGGCCACGGGAGCACGCAATGCCGAGATCGCGCGAGAGCTTTACGTGTCTGAAGGGACCATCAAGACCCATGTCCATAGTATTTTGCAGAAGCTCAACGCCGAGGACCGAACCCAAGCCGTAGTCTGGGCATACCGCCATGGCATGGTCCAGTAAATCCCAGGCCATCCCACGATTTTTAGGATAGACAGGCGGACTTACTTGTGTCACAGTGTGCCATAAACACATAGCACACAGAGGCTTAAGGGCGGTGACAAGTATGTTGGCAAAAGGCGCGCCCGACGAGCCTTGGCGCGAACTTGCGGAACTCCTGTGGAAACTCTTAGACGAAGTGGTTGTCGAAGAAGAAAATCCGGTCGTGGTCGAATTAGCCGATAGGGCCATCAGCTGGGGCCAAACCCAGCGAGACGGTGCACCCGGCGCCTTTCCCGAGGTAACAAATGCCCATATGGGCTCCTTAGTCCGTCTCTTGGTCGAGCGAATGCGCATGCAAAACCTGGCGGAGGACTTGGGACGGCTGGACTTGCTGAGAACCCGGCGGGACAATCTGCAAAATCCTCCCCGAGGTTCGGTAGACAGCCTATCACACCAAACAGCCCAGCAAGAGCCTTGCCAACGGGGGCTCACCCTTGACGGACGGCTGGTGTTAACCGTGCACCCCACAGAAAGCACACGCCGCACCATACTTGAGCACGTACGGCGGATTAGCCACCTGGTAAAGGGACGGCGGGGCCTGCATGGACAGGCGCGACAAGCACTAGACGCATCGCTCAAAGAAAACCTGCGCGCCTTATGGAGAACTCCCTCACAGCGCATCAACCGCCCCCAGGTTCAAGACGAAGTGGAGTTAGGGCTCTTTTATGTGGCGGAAACGCTATTTCACACCCTGCCGCAGGCGCAAACCGCCATTAATCGTGTACTCCTTTCCCATGCATCCTCTCGCCTTCGCTGGCGGATCGATTCCTGGATTGGGGGCGACCGGGACGGGCACCCCTTTGTCGACGCAGGAGTCACGGCCCATGCCCTGGCGCGCCACCGACAAACCGCCTTGTTCTTATACCGCGCCCCCTTGGAAACGCTGGAACAAGTCCTATCCACGGGCCGGGAATTTGTCCAGCAACCCGACATCTTGGAACGGTGGCTGGCGGAAGCCGAAACGGCATTTACCGACGTGTTCAACGAAATACAAACGCGGTACCCTGAAGAACCGCTCCGCCAAATGGTGGCCCTCATTCGTGCCAAACTCGAGGC
>JAJYTS010000023.1 GCA_021792935.1 Bacillota bacterium
CATATTTGGGGCGGAAATGAGTCTTTGGGCGGCTAAGCGACATAATATCCCCCTCCTCCTCACCTATCACAATCGCCTTATTGAGAAATCCGGAGCTAAACGGCTGTTGTTCCCCTTATATAATCTACTCATGGAAGGACGCGTGGTACGCCTTGCCAACGCCCGCATAGCCGTCAGCAAAGATCATTTTGACGCGCTCTTCGAGAAGGTTAGTTGTGTGGAAGTCCCCAACGGGGTAGATACCCGACTCTTCTCCCCGCACGACTCCCTGATGGCGCGCCACTCTCTGGGCCTGCCTCCCCATGCCCCCTTAGTACTATTCGTGGGGGGACTGGACGCCGCCCACCGCTTTAAGAACGTGCCGGGGCTGCTTCGGGCCCTATCATATTTTCCCCAATATCACTTGGCCGTGGTGGGGCGAGGTGAACTAGTCCCCGCCCTGCGCGACTTGGCGCGGCATCTCAATCTCATGGAACGTATCCATTTTGACGACAATTGTCCCACCAAGCGCTTGCCACTCTACTACAGTGCCGCCGATGTCACCGTGCTGCCCTCCAACCGCACAGAATCGTTCGGAATCGTTTTGGCCGAATCCATGGCCTGTGGGACACCGGTAATCGCCACTAATCTACCCGGGGTGCGAGACGTCGTACGCCATGGAAAAACCGGCTTTATCGTCCCGGTCAATGACGATGCCACCTTGGCCGCGGCAATCCAGTGGATGATTTCCCATCGGCAAGAACGGCAAGAAATGGGACAGCAAGGCCGCATTCATGCCGCTCGCCAATACGACTGGGAAGTGGTGGGGGACAAACTTGAGCTCGCGTGTCGCCAAGCCATCAACGGTACCCATAAAGCGGCCGCTCTCCATGCAAAAGTCACAATGCGTAAATAGTAGGAGCCGGTTCCCCTTTGGTCCAACGATATAGAATGCGCCTTCCCTGCCGTATCTCCATCGTTTCGGCCGTTTCCTCCCATTGTACCGGACGGCCTTTCCAAAGGGCCGACGCGGAATAGTGAGACAAGGGCACAGAGTTGTGAGCGCCACCGCGCTCGGCCAGCAGGGCAAAAGCACGAAAAGCCTTGTCTACCCAGCCCACCACAGGAAGAATATCGCGAATATCGCCGCCATGGGGCGGCCCGCCACGACCCTTGCGGGCGAACCCTAAGCCGGTGGGAATTCCTCCAGTGGGATACTGTTGCGCCACCATGTGAGTAAAAAGAGTCTGACGCAGCTCGGCAACCGACTTATCCCAATCATGCTGCTCGACCCGCCATAACAAGCGCAAAACATCTCCCGCCCCCGCAATCATTTCCGGGGACGCCGCCACACGCCCGTTGCCATAGACTCCCCAAACCACCCCGACCCGGCCCATGGTCTTTTTAAAAAAGGGCAAGGAGGATAATATGGCCTCTTTGAGTCTTGGGTCGGGATTGGCGTCGTAAAGCGTTAACAGTCCGTTTAGGGCGCGGGCGGTGTAAATGGGAACAGCCAAATGGGACGGACCAATTCCCCCATGAATAGTGCCGCCCGCTCCTACCCCCCGCAACACCTGAGCACCCAATATCACCTCTACACAGGCGTTAACATATAGGGACCAATCCCCGTCAAGAAGATTTCCCGCCACCAAAGCCTCCAACACCGTTCCATGCTTATTCGCCACTAATACCGGATTATCCGGCTGATCGGAAAATCCCCGACCATTCCAGAGGTCACGCAGCCAGTATTCGCCGATATTTTGTTGGGCCGCCTGCCGATACCGGCGAGCGCGCAGGGGATCGATAGCCTCCAGGTCCCCGGCCAAAAGAAAAAGTGCCGTGTCGATGGCGGCCTCATGAGGCGTTCCGCCGGCCACCGGACCAAATTGAAAAGATGAGTTGCGATAGCGGCCGTCCGGCCTTTGCGCCAAGACCACCATATCCGCCGCCCGCAACGCTTTATCGAGATAGTGTTTCTCACCGGTTTTGCCAAACAAAATGCGATATCCGTCAATAATTCCTTCATAGCGCCAGTCGTATAACGCCCCGGTAAAGAGGAAATTACTCTCCCACCAATGAGCGACGGGGCCAGTATAGCCATCCTTTCCCCACATGGTGTCCAACCACCTATCAATGGCTTGAGCGCATGCCAAAGCGCGGGCGCCGCAATACTCCGTCATTGGCGCACCCCCAAAGCCACCACGTAATTCGCCCAACGGGCCCGTTCCCCCCTCATCACTGGCGACAGAACCGCACGATCGCGTAGAAAAAAGCCCCAATCAAAGCGCCCCAAGCGGTCCGCCCAACCGGCTAAAATCAGGGTCAGTAGGTGCTGCGGACCAAATACTCCCCAGTACCGCACGTCGAATCCTGCTTGCCTTAACAGCCCCAGCACCTCGCGACATGTTAGCGATGAGCCAATGCCATATTTAAGAGACTTGAGGCTTCGTTGATTGCGAAAGGCAACCAGCACAAATGGGGCGTCTTGCATGCGCAAATGATCTAGGTGCTCCTGATCCGGAAAAAGATAGACGGCGCCTTCTCCGACCGAAAGAGGAACATCGTTTACCGGCAATACGTGTGAATTAGCCAACCGGTTGCGCAGGTCCTCATAAAGTTCCCCGGTCCCGGCACGTATGCCCAACGGAATGCCTTGGCACTGACTATGAAGGGCCCAAGCTACCAGATCTAGCAGATACCGAGCTTCTAGTGAATAACGATTCCAGCGCTGGTTCATGACAACACACCGCCAGAACGCTGACCCTTAAAATGAGGCGAAACACGGCCCGTTGTGGCCACTCCCACCAGCAGCGCCAGACCGGAAAGGTAGGCACCAAACAAATACGCGACGATATGAGAAGCCGGAAGCAGGCGCCGGGTGCCGGTCACGTAGGCGGCCAGCCGAACCAAATTCGGACCCAAAATCCACAGCCAGAGGGCAATAATCCCTGTAAGCATTAGCGAAAGCCACGGGCGGAAAAAAATCAACATCGCAACGACAACCAGGGGCGACGACCCTAACAGGAGGCAAGCGGCAAGGCTATAAAGTGCCCGAAGCCGTTCTATAGGCGCCTCTTGCAAAACCCACCAGGCGCGCCGCCAGCGTACTTCGCCCCGCCAAAAATAGCGCCAGGAATGACAAATCTCCGTTTTCACCCGTGCGGACGCTACAAATCGGGTTACCTGCCCGGCGTCACCAAGCCGCCGACTTAGGTCCCAATCCACCCCAGCCCGCACCGATTCAGGAAGCCCCCCAATCATCTGCAGGGCTTCCCGGGTTACGGCAATGGTCCCACCCCCAAAAAGATTGCCTTCACCTAACACGATTTGCGCATTGTACTGCTCCACGACAAAAATTTGGGACACTGGTGTCGCCGCGAACGGTTGAAAACACCCGGTGGTGGCGGCCGCGCAACCCTTTATAATGGGCCCAATCAGCTCGGTTAACCAATGCCGTGAAACCTGGGTGTCGGCATCAATAAAAACAAGAATATCCCCCGTCGCCCATTTCATTCCGTCGTTTAAGGCCGTGTTTTTTCCCTGGGGCGACTGCTCAACAATGATGGCATGGATATTAGGATGGGCGGCACTCCAGGCCTTGGCCGCGTCGTAGCTGCCATCCACCCCCCCAGCCACAACAATCAATTGAGTCGAATAGGGGCTGGCCACCATCTCGCTCAAGAGCGAACCCAAACAGCGCGGCAAGATTGCCGCGTCATTCCAGGCCGGCACGAATAGAGATACCGCGACTTTCTTGTTGGGAGCGGCTGGGATTGAAGGCTGGCGGCGCGAGCGTTCAAGACCGCGAAAGGCGCGGTGAAACATCCATAGTAACCGCAACAGCGCTAAACCACACAACGTGATCATGAGCATATACGGCAATTGTTTCATAACCCCTTCTTGACATTTGGCATTATCATGCAATAATTACCATATGTTGTCAAACAAAGGGCCCCTCAGGCACATTGCCATGATTTTCGGCATTTTGTGCGCATGGATATTAGTCATTCCATCCTCTAGCGTTAAGGCAACTTCCGTGCCTCATTCGGTTTCATTAAGAATACATGGCATCCCCGTATGGATCCGCGCCTACGCCGCCGATGGCCAAGCCTTGCCCTTAATCCAAGGTAATAACTGGTGGAAACGCTACGGGGTGGCCAATGTTACCTATTCCTTTACGTTTGGACACCCCGGGAATGTCTGGCTGGCCATCCGCTTCTGCCAGTTGAAAACCCACGACACCGCCACCTTTTACGCGTCCGGGGTTAATGAACCGCCATTAGTGCTAAGCCATCGCCACAACCATTTAACCATTGGCGGCGCCCAGCCCATGGTGACGCTATCCACAAATCACGGAGGATGGATCCTCAAC
The DNA here is from genome assembly GCA_021792935.1 of Bacillota bacterium. Taxonomy (GTDB): domain Bacteria; phylum Bacillota; class Sulfobacillia; order Sulfobacillales; family Sulfobacillaceae; genus Sulfobacillus_B. Next base: position 4,352 of record JAJYTS010000023.1, read on the forward strand.
GGAAAGACCAACTATAACTTAATCGAACACGTATGGCCCAAGCATGATCGGGCCATCCCCAAAAAAGACCTGTCAGTGCCTGTTAAGGTTCGGGTGGGAGGAGTGGGAGTGCCCGCCTGGCAGGTATCCCGCGCGTTGGGAAAGCGCTATCAATCAAAGACGGTTCACAACTTTGGATACAACGTATTTGGGGCCACATTAAGAATGGCGAACGCGCCTCCTTTTATCACAAGCCCCGCAACGATTCCCCTTTTCCCGTACTTTAGTCTGGGTTTTCTGCCAGGCGACGGAATCGCCAACGGCAATTGGTTTGCCATTAATCCACCCCCCCTATTCTTCAACGTACTCGGATTTGTGTTGGAACAATTTCCTTTTGTAGGATTTGAATATGCGGGCATCTACGGCATCAACTCTTATTCGCCGCCCCCACATGTGGACTTTGAATCCCCCTTCGCCTTCTACGGATTTCAGTCCGGGCGCTTAGCCGATATGCTTATCCGCGAGGAAGACTTCCCACCGGGCGACACGGGAGGCCTGCCGCCAATCAATATTCAACGCTCGCTCTTCCGCGTGTCCTGGAAAACCAACAACGCACAGCTATGGGAATACTCATTGCAATTAGCCGGCTTTTATCCGGACAAGAAACTGATGAAAATCGGACCCGCCTCCTTTTATGGGATTGCCGCCAACCGCCTGCCCTCGGTACTTTCCAAAACCTGGCCGTTCGTCACCTTTGTCCAGTTGGGAACCGGCTATCCCGGCTCCGAAGGCAACTACTTTTATGGCGGAGCCGGATCTCCCGCGCTGTGGAATTGGGTGGGGGGACTTTCCACAACTCCCACGCCCTATCTCGCCCATCCTTATTTAATGCCGCACGTAACACTGTCCGACAACTCCCATCGGGGATTGCCGCCGGGCTTTCGCGGGGAATACAGCGACAATTACTTTCGCCGACCACAGTTATACAGCAGCTCGATAGACCATTTAGTCCATTTGCTCTATGCCCAGGGCGGCGTCTGGAACTTAGGACACCGGTTGATTTTGCGCACCAAAAGCATGGATGGCAGTCCCTATCAAAATGTCTGGATGCTTCAGCGTGTGACCGGCCGCCTCAAAAGTTACCGTTGGAAGGGGCATACCTTGGATACCTTGTACGACGTCAGCCCGTTTCTCATATCAAACTCGACTCAGGGGGTTACCCTTAAACGCCCTCCCGCCTCCGCCATGATCGAGCGGCCAATCACGCCACCCCAGGGAAAATCTGAATGGAAAGCCTTCTCGCACGCCTCCGCCCCTTTTCAAAAAGGCAGGGCCCCAACGCGGTTAGCATCATGGGTTAACGATTTTCCCGGGCCTGAAGTTCAACTAGCGCATTCCCAACTTCTCAAGATTGACCTGAAAGCCCGCAGCATTAGCCTTTGGCTAAACGTGAAAGATCCGGTTAACGCCGCCCCAATACTAGGAAAAGCGGCCACACACCTTTCTCCCGGCATTTATCAATTCCTTTATCGAAAGTCAAACAATGCCTGGACCATATTGCCGGCGACTTTGCCCCACTTAAAGGTCCTCTCACTGAGTTTGGGAAGCCCCCGGGCTTATACCCCGGGAACGTCTAAGACGACCATCGCCAATCTCGGATCCATTCCCTGGTCAGGAACCTTGGCCATTAAAATAAACCGCGCGGTTGTATGGAAGCTAGACAAAACCATACCCGGCCACACCACCGTACGGCTCACCATACGCTGGGCTCCGCAAGGGGCAGGAACCGAAACCTTCGTACTCCTGGGGCAGAACAGTCCCGTAGCTCAACGTCAGATATCAGTGCGGCCGGCACTACGGCCGTCGGTGCTCGATATCAGCCGCGACCGCGCCCTGGAAACCGGATTGGTCACTTTACTCATGCTCACTGGTTCCGTATTGACCTGGAGACGCATCGCATGGACGCGCTAAAGCAGACCAATCGTCGCGGCGCGAGCTTTGCCTGGATTTTCTGCATCGGAATGCTGTACAGCGGCTACTTAATCATTCGCTATCGCGGGCTGTGGGCGGAAAACGACACCGCGATATTCACCCACGACGCCCTGCTAACAGCTCACTACCATGCCATTCGCTTCCCTACCCAATACTCCCACGGCTTTGCCTATCAGCTTTGGCTAGCCATCATGCAGCTAACCACTCATTGGTCAGCCGGCTTTATCAATACCACCATCTTACCGTTTATCGGAATGGCTATCGTCTTGATGCTGGCATTCGTCACCTACATTGAGCTGACCGAACACCTGGCCGTATCCAAGCTAGCCGCATTTCTCATTTTGCTGGTCCCCGACATAACCTTCACCGTGCTGCGGGGAAATCACGAAAAATTAACCGTGGCCCTGCTGTTGGTGAGCGTTCTGACGCTGACCCGGTTCCTTAAGGCCCAGGACCTCAAAGAGCGGCATTGGTGGGAAGTGGGATTTTATCTCACTGTCGTCATCAATGGAACCGTTAACGACTATTTTACGGTTATGATAATTTGGGGCATGGTAGCCTACCTGGTAATTGCCGGACTATTTTGCTGGCGCACCGGATCTCCCAGGCCGAAGACACTGTTAACCCTAATGCGGCTCTTGCTGGTCTCCCTCTTAATTATTTCGGTCGACGTATGGGTTTTGTTTCCGCCCGCGCATGTGGATGTCCACCTCATTGTTAAGACGTTTAACAAAGTGCAAGATCTCTTTACGTCCCAAAAAGCTTCCAGCAACCCTTTAAGCGCACCTGTACAGCAATGGGTGAGCGTGCCCATGTTTCTCTTGATATCAGCGTTCCGCTGGATTGCCGCCATTGGTTCCTTTATTGTCTGGACCATTATTGTGGCGGTGCCCTTCTGGCGGAGAATCCCACTGTCCGCTTCCTCTTTAATAATGGTCAGCATGTATGCCGCGACCGCGATGCTGGTGGTGGCCGCCATTCCCGTCGATTTAAGCGGACTGGCGGCGGGAAGCAATCTTGAGGCGCGAAACTTTACCTACTTTATCCTATTCGCCTTGCCATTTGTCGCTTTGGGAATCAGCCGGGTTATGCCTTCCTCCCGTGCCCGTCAATATATAAAACTCGGCTATCTCACCTTAGCGGGCACTCTAATAAGCGTATTTCTCATCATGAGCCTGCTTAAGGCTACCCTAGACCCCATCATTTCCAACGAATGGATGCTATTTTCTCCTAGCGAGAAGGAGGCCGTGCTGTTTTATCTCAATCACCGGCAAAACAGCCAGACCCTTTGGGCTGGGCCCGACGATCGCCTTCTCGACGCTGCCGTTACGTGGTGGCCGGGTCTTAATCCGTGGCACATGCTTGGCGGAGGGGTGCCGTCCCTTCCCGTCGATGCCTTATGGCTTCGATCAACCAATATCGCCATCGACTCCATCGAGCTCAAGGACACGCTACCGGATTTCAACCGGCAAAACTTTATCTATCAGGATGGCACCACCAAAATTTATGCGGCTATCCCCACAACGCCCTTTGAGGTGCATCCGTGATTGGAGAGGCCCAGACGCATTACCGGAAGAAATTAAAAGGGGCCTAAGATGCAAACATCGACGAAGTCCCATGGGGCAGCCCGCCCGAAAAGGGCCAATCTATAACCCGGCTAAAAACATTGCTCCATCCGGTGCGCCAACCGTTTCCAGTGATATTCCCCAAGATTGTTTGGCACACCGCCGGGTGAATCCAAAGAGGCCAGCGCAGCGTCCGCAAACGAGTCGTCCGACTCCCCGCTAAGGAGAACGTTGCCAAACCTCATACGGACCACCTCTTGTAGAGGTGGGATAACCACGGCCGCGCCTACCGCGGAATACTGCAGCAGACGCAAGGGTGAGGAGGCGTGCAAACCGTAGGTTAGGGGATATGGACATAGGCCCACGTCAGTGGCCTGAAAATATCGCAAAAGCTTGTCGCCTTGTTGGAACCCCGCGAATATGACTCCGGTCAGCCCTTCTTGAGCCAATCGTTTTTGCAATAGTGGGATATACTTGCCCCGGCCAACAACAACCAAGCGGACATAAGAAAGTGGTTGGATTCGGCGCGCAACCGCTAAGAGGCGCTCAATCTCTCCATGCCGGTTAAAGGATCCGATGCAGGACATATAGCGGAAATGGGGATTTAGGTCTAAATCGGCCTTAACCCGTCCCTTATCCAAAGGCGGCTGAAACACGTCAAGATCCACTCCATTGGGGATAACCGTAAACGGTTTACTTGGGCCAACCCGACGCTGTAGCCGCTCCCGCAATACCGAGGAAACTACCGTGACCCCTCGGCTCTCTCGTATCCAAGCCAACTCGTTTTCGGCGATTTCGCGTCCGTAGAGTTGAGGCCCCCCGGATTCGGACCAGTACGCGACATTGTCATCCCCAATATCGATAGAGGTAGGGATGCCAAAATCTACGTAGGGAACCACAAAAGAGGCGATTAGCCAGTCAATATGATGACGCTCAATCACGCGGGCAATCCACTCTTGATACACGCGGCTGTTAAATGCCCGTAAACCCCGGGAAAACAGGGCGGGACCGATGCGGGGAATATGGTATACCGTGATGCCGTCTTCTTTGCTGGCGGCCGGAAAAAAACTGCGCCAATAGCGTCGGCTGGCGTAATCCCGAAGACGGCGAAAATCAGTGTCCCAGTCCGTACTATAAACTGAGTGGTGCCGACCCAAATAAGTTAGGAGGTACTTTTCCCGCTGCGGCACATGCCAGGGAGCATGAGGCACCCAAAGTATTCTCATGATTCACTATACCTACGTTTTCTTATCGCGCTCTCACATGATATGCCACATGGAGACGCGCCAACAGGTGATGGTTCTTGCGAACGGCAAACGTAACAAAATACGATCCGGTTTTCCCTCCCGGCATGACTACCCTATGACTCCACCGAACATTGGCATTAATAATGGAGGTGCTGGACCACAGCAAGCCACCGTTGTCCCGTTCTTGCACCGTAAAGCTCCCAGAACTCCCACCCTGATTATTTACGTGTATGACTATACTTGGAGCCTGCCCCGAAAGAACCTGATTAGGATAACCTGCCAGCTTTCCCTGTAGGTTGCTGAGGTAAACGCTGGGCACCACCTGCCGCTGCGCCTGCACACTAATAATGATGGCGGTCACGAAGACGTTCAAGGATATTAATGTCGGCAAAAAATATGATTTTTTCGTTATCCCGTCACCGGCAAAACGCCACCGACAAAGAAAAAAATCATTGCGTCGAACGGACCATGTCATAAACACCAGCGCTACGGATACCAACCCAATGACCAAAAAAAGAAGGCGCGTGTCCAGCAGGTGGTAAGCCGCAAGGACATAGCCAACGATTAAATCCAAGAGAAGGCTTGCGACGAGAGACAGACCGACTAAGGCGAGGTTTGATAAAGCTAGCGACTTGGGAATAAAAAGCCCCACAATAAACATCCCAGGCATCCCCAACACCATCACCATTGCCACAACCGCTAAAAAAATCTGAAGCGGAACAAATACCGGCTCCCAAGGTAGGGCCTGACTCAGGAAGAGACCCGAAATCGCAAGCGCCACCCAATAAGGGATGGAAGTGGAACCAACGGGATTGCTCTTCGGCGTTAAGACTTGCGAAACATGTGGTGCGGCCATAGCCCTGGTCCCCCTCCCAATGCCACGACACCACTATGAAGAGCCCCCCCTAAAAATCGTAGGGGACTGTCCCGGCCGCTCGGAGGAAATTCCCCCTGTCCGCAACCACTTTGCCAAGAAATACCGCCAAGTCCTTTCCAACCCGGGTCGCAAGCTAATTGAGGGCGTCCATTGAATGAGCCGCCAAGCTTTGCCAATATCAGGACGGCGGCTGTTGGGGTCGTCCTCGGGAAGGGGCAAATAGCGGAGCATAAGTGGACTTTCGGCGATATCGGCGACTAGTCGCGCCAATTCAGCAATGGTGATTTCCTCGGGGTTGCCCACATTCAGAACTTCGCCCGACAGGGCTTTGCTGCGGGTCACGCGATATAGTGCCTCAATCATGTCATCGACATAACAAAAGCTTCGGGTCTGAAGGCCACTGCCATAAATAGTAAGAGGTTCCCTACGCAGCGCCTGCGCCATAAAGTTGGGAACAACCCTGCCATCTTCCAATAGCATGCGCGGTCCGTAGCAATTAAACAGCCTTACAATGCACGCGCTGACTTTAGTCCGACGCACATACTCTATGGTTAGGGCCTCGCCAAAGCGTTTGCTTTCATAATAACAAGCCCTGGGGCCAACCGAGTTAACCCGGCCCCAGTATTCCTCGGGCTGGGGAGACACATCGGGATCGCCATAGACCTCAGAAGTAGACACATAAACAAATCGCGCATCAAGATCCTGGCATAACGCCAGTGCCCGCTCCGTTCCAATAGAGTTCACACGAAGGGTTTCCAAAGAGAGACGGCGGTAATGGAGTGGGGAAGCTGGCGAGGCCAAATGAATTACAACATCTACGGAAGGACCTTTTAAGAGGGAAAATGGCAACGGCAAACTAATATCATGGGCAAAACGCGCCACTTGAGCCGCTGGCCATGAGGTTCCATTGTCCCAGGTGCCGGTCGAAACATCATCGACGACAACAACACTCCAGCCCTCCCTAACCAGTCTGTCCACCAAGTGGCTGCCGATGAAGCCCGCACCGCCAAGCACGACTGCTCTGGGCATTAGGGCCGCTCCACGGCCAGTGATAAATGGGCGTCAGGACGGCCTATTCCGCGGTATAGCAGCCCCACCCTTCGGGCCGCATCCGGATCAATAATGTTTCGCCCATCAATAAGCAGGGGACGACCCAGGTGCCGTACGATTTCCCGCAAGTCCACCTTTTTGAACTGCGGCCATTCCGTAAGAATCATCAAGGCATCCGCGCCTTTCAAACATCTTAACGGGTCGCTTTCGTAGCGGATGGCCAGGTCAGGATAGCTCAAGCGAAAATTATCCATTGCCACCGGATCAAACGCCGACACCCGCAGCCCCAATGCCAGCAATTGGGCAATTACAGACCGTGCCGGGGCGTCGCGCACATCATCGGTTCCCGGCTTGAAGGAAAGCCCCCAGACAGCCACATGCCGCCCCTTAACGGGACGGAGGAGATCGCGAACATGCTCCACCATGTGCCGACGCTGGGCTTCATTAACTTCTTGGGTGGCATAAAGCAAGGCCGGTTTATAGCCATACTCATTACCGGTGTATAAAAGTGCCGCAATATCCTTGCCAAAGCAGCTTCCTCCCCAACCGACCCCCGCCCGCAAAAACTGCTCTCCAATGCGGCTGTCAGCCCCGATTCCCGCCATCACCGCGGTCACATCCGCCCCCACCAGTTCACATAAACGGGCCACCTCGTTGGCGAAGGAAACCTTCATAGCCAAAAAAGCGTTCGCGGCATACTTAATCATTTCACTGGATACCGAGTCAACCATCACGACCGGAACGGGATCCGGCCGGGTGGCACGGGGGATGGGAACACCCGCGGGATGGTGAAAGGTGCCGGTGATAATAGGGCGATATAGGGTAAGGAGCCGCTCCCGCGCCCATTCCCAGGGGCTGCCGATCACAATACGATCCGGGTATAAAGTGTCGGAGACAGCGGTTCCTTCTCGCAAAAATTCGGGGTTTGAGGCCACCGCATACGAACCGCCCCATAAGTCGGGCGAACGCAACTCCTCCGTCACCCACACCTCTACTAAGTGGGTGGCCCCCATCGGGACGGTCGCCTTGTTAATAATGACGGGCCGCTGTGTGTTCGTCGTCAAATGAGCACCAATAGAGCGCGCTGCCGCCTCCACCGCCGACAGATCCGGGGCACCGGACGCTAACGGGGGGGTTCCCACCGCGATAAAGATCACGTCGGCCCGATTGACCGCATGGGGGTCATCGGTTGCCCTAAGAGTTCCGCAAGAGACCGCATCAGCGATGAGAGACTCGAGGCCGGGTTCGTAAATGGGAGAACCACCGGCGTTGACAACGTCCACCACCGGACGCTTTCTCTCCACCAGTGTGACTTCATGACCAATATAGGCCATGACTGCCCCCGTTACCAAACCGACATAACCGGCCCCGAAAACCACCACGTTCAAAAAAACCACCTCTGGCACTAGTGAAACCTGGCGTCTAAAGGTGATCGAGAGAGCTATCCCTAACGAAAGTAGAGTCAAACCCCAGAAGAATAAAATTACGGATCCGTCAAGGCGCCTTTGCCAGATGTCCCGGAAGCCGCAGCTTGCGGCGCGGGGAAAGCGTGACTGGCGGGGGAAGCCGGCATCACCTGCAGGCCCAAATAGCTTAGCACCACGAACAAAACCATCAAGGTGGAAACATGCAGTATGTATGGCCCGGTGGCCACATGGCTTAACGCCACTTTTGCCCCGGTGCCGATTTGGAAAAGCACCACCACCAAGAACCACAGGGCACCGCGACCCATGTCGGGACGACTTTTAGAAACCGCGCGCAAGACAATGATTAGCAGCACGGACAAAATCGCCAATCCCAAGGCAAACAAACGATGAATAAAATCTAAGCCCACGGCGCCGGCGAGCCCAGGAAAAACCCGGCCATCGCATAAGGGCCAGGTCGGACATGCTACTCCCGCGCCACGAAAAGCGACATAAGATCCCCAGTAAATCGCAATGTACGTGTAAGCCCAGATGCCTAGGACCAGAACCCGCGTTCCAGCTGAAATCCCTTGAATCCGAAGTCCCAGGCCGGAGGGCCGCCCGTCTACCCGAGCGCCCATTTGGAATAAAAACACGGTCAATAATGTGGTGCCAACCATGGCCAGCAATCCAAATCCCAAGTGCAAGGCCAACACCGGAGGGGGATTGACAAACAGCACCGCCAGCGCTCCCAAAACTGCCTGGATGAGTATGAAAGCTATTGCCAGCCAAGCCAGCACTTTCACTTCAATATAGCGTCGATAGGGAATCAGGGCGCACACGAGGAAAACCAGGGCAACCAGCGCAAACCCGCCCACCAAAGCGCGGTGCGCAAACTCAATGTCAACATGCTCATTAGATAAAGCCGGAATAATCTTCCCATTGCACAACGGCCAATCGGTTCCGCACCCTAACGCCGAGCCGGTCTGAGCATCCAAAAATCCCACTAAGTTAACCACCAGCATGCCCATTGACGCGATCACGCCAACCACTTTCAGCCACAAAGGTGGCGTTTCCATGACGATTCCGGTTTTTGCCGACAAAGGTTTTCCCCCACCTTGATTTCTCCTACCAAGATGGTAACACAGGTTGTCATTTATCCTGCCTTAGCGGTAAAAATCATGAAAAGCGCAACCATGCACCACGTTAACCGTCATGGTGCTGGTGCGAATCTCCTTGCTCCGATTCGGGGGAATTCACATGCGCACTAATGGAAACAGCGACCCAGTGGCCTTGTTTCTTTTGGACGAGAGCGTTCACCATCAGCCGTTTTTCACTAATAGCTTTAAGCAGACCGCCTGCGGTTCCATTCGCCGCAATATTGACGCGGGTATTGGATGTCAGATAGACCGTCACATCGCTTCCCGTCTTAGTCTGAATTTGAATGGTGGAAGCGGTCAGAAGCGATGCCACTGCCCCGGCGTCGTATGCGCCCACCACAACTCGCGTGCCAGCGTGCTCCTGCTCAAAGTGCAGCGGCCCTCCATGGTCGTGGGCAAACGCTAATCCCGACCCCATAACCACAGCAAACGCTAGAGCTGACGCCATAACACCGGTCCGTCCGACGAATTTCATAAGTATCACCCTTTTTTCGACAATAGGTATGACTTCGTCGAGGGGGTCCAAACACCTTTTTTGAGGATAGACTTTCTGCGATTGAAAGCTCCTGCCCAAGCCTTCCACATAAGCCCATCATCTGATCAAACAGTGCCCGGGAATGGCTTAAGATAACCCATTTGGTGGGATGAGCGATTGAACGCCTGACCCCTTGCGTGGCGGACCCTTTTATGCAACGTTGTCATAAATTAGGCGGGAATTATCAGACCCGTGCAACACCCAACACTAACCCATTCATGGCGGGCAAAACACAAACGCGTAGGAATCTGATGGACCCCACGCGAAGGAGCCCGTAACCCGTTAATATGGGAGGCATATGATGCTCATAACCATTGCCAAGATTATCATTGTTGCCTTGACGATGCTGCTGGCACACGAAGTCGGCCACGTCGGGGCCACTCGCCTGCTTGGCGGACAGTGGCTTGGCGTCACCCATAAAGGGGTGTTGGTAGGCGTTCGCCTCGCCGTTCAAACGCTAAGCCCGCGACAGGTGGCTATCACCCTGGCCGCGGGCCCCCTTGCGGAGATTTTGATTGCGATAGTCGCCACGTTAATGGCACCCACGCAAGAATGGTTGTGGGGATTGCTGTTAGGCCTGCAATGGATTGGCAATGTCGTTCCCTGGGGCATTATTCCCAACGATGGAACTCGCTTGTGGCAACTTTGGCGCCACGGATCCATTCAAACCTGGTAAATAACAGCGGTTCTTTCCGCCCATTAAAGGAGCGTCGATGCTGTGGATTCCCGCTGCGGCAACTACGCCTGAACCGCTTCCCAAATCAGGCGGTCGCCTTCTTGTACGGTTTGAGTGGCCGCCGTATCCGGCAATTCCAGCACGTAGGAGGCCTTTCGCACCACCGGGCCAATTCGCCAGGGGTGAAGAACTGTCACGGCCAGGACCGCCCCCTCAGCGTCCAAAAACAGCAACCGGATAGGATAGCGCATAAAGAAGCTATGAACGGCGTTGGTTCTGGGAAAAAGCATTCCGCTCCCCGGCGCTAAAGAAGGTGAGCCCATCAGCCCCAAAAATCTTTGCCAGGGATTCCTTGCCAGCCGAATCTTGCCGCCCAACACCACCGCGCTGGATATAACGCGCACCGTTAGATTTGTCATGGGCGAAGCCCTTTCATGAGATCCGATTTAGACATGAAACATCTTCAAAACGGAAACGACTGCCGGTCCTAAAATAATGACAAACATGGCGGGGAAAATAAAAAGAACCATGGGAATAAGAATCTTAATGGGGATAGAGGCGGCTTTTTCGCGGGCCTTAGCGGAGCGGTAATCCTTAATGTCGCGGGCTTGAATTTTTAATGCCGGGCCAATTCCGGCACCAGTCCGATCCGATTGCGCCACCAGCGCGGCAAAACGGCGCAGCTGCGGCGAACGGGTGCGTGTGCCCAAAGCTGCCAACGATTCCGCCCTGGGAATGCCGAGCTGCATGTCTTTCAGCACCCGGGCGAATTCATCCCGGGCGGCACCGGTCATGCTGGACACCACTCTCCGCATCGCCCCGTCAAATGCTAAGCCTGCTTCCACACTGACACTCAACAAATCAAAAACCTCAGGCAAATCGCGGTCTACTTCCGCCAACCGCCGTTGCACCTTCGTATTTAGATGCACACTTGGGTACAAAAACACCACCAAGGCTAAAGCAATCGGAGCAAGCAACCGGTCCAGGCGAGGAACCTGCGGAAAGAGAAAAGCCCCCACTCCCGCCAGTAGCAACGTCGCCAGTGCCATCGATACCCGAGTGAAAAAGAATACCTCCGCCGATTGACTCATTCCCGCCACCCGCAGCTTTTGTTCCAATTCGCCATGAAAATTCGCAGGCGTAATGCGTCGGGCTATTTGAGCGCGAAAACGGCGCAAGTTGGGAATAACCACCCGGCGCAAATAGGGTACGGCCAATTCGTCATCTGACTCATCGACATCGAGGGCAAGTGTCCCCGACAGGCGAAAATTAACCACATGCTGCAACCGCGCGATGCGGCGCTCCCATCGCCAACGGCTCAATCCTAGCAAAGCAAGCGCGAAAAAAACAAAGGGAATTAAGACCTTGGCCATACGCTCGTCCCCCTTTTCCCTGCCCTACATTTCTGGCGCCCGAACCATCCTATTAATCACAAAGCCGCCGATAGACACCATCACAAGGGCGCCCCCTAACATGCCCCACCCAACTCGCGACGTGAACAAGGTGCCAATATATCCGGGATCCGCAAACCATAGCAAAAGACCTAGCGCGAAGGGCAACACGGTCAACAGCCATCCGCTATATCGACCCTGAGCGGTGATTATGCGAACCTCCGACTTCAACTTTTGCCGGTCAACAATGGTCTGCACAATATTGTCCAGTACGTCCGCCAGCGATCCACCCACCTCACGCTGTATGTTAATGGCCATGACGGCCAGAGCCAAATCGCGGGAGGGGATGCGCCGAGTCAATTCCTGCAATGTCTCCGCGATGCTGAATCCCAATGCTTCTCGCCGTAATACCCGACGCACCTCGTCACCCAAGGGGCCCTCGCTGTCCGACGCCACCAACGCCATGGCTTGAGAGAGGGAAGACCCGGCCCGCAGCGCATTGGAAACTCCCCGCAAAAACTCGGGCAAGGTCGACTCTGCCTCCTTAAGCCAATATGACTGCTTATGACGAAAATAGACAGTGGACGATGCCAACCCCAATACGCCGAGCACCGCCCCGCCTACCAGACCCCGAACGATAAAGCCTACGACTAAGGGAATTAAAAAACTGAGGAAGCGAAACAAAATATATTCGCCCATACGCAACCGCAAAGCCGCTGCCGCTGGCCCCATCCGCCATCGCTCGCGAATTCCGGGACCCCGCTGGCGCCTTTCCCCGCCTCCGTTGACATTTGAAGACCACCCCCGCTCAAGGCCAGCCGTTCGCCGACGAAGCATTCCCGCTTGTACATACTGGCGAATGGCCACCGTCAGCGCCAAGAAACATAGCGGCCACAATAGCGCCAATGTCACCGCCATGCTAGCGTCCTCCCTCGTCCGCGAACAAATAGGCGGGCAATTCAATGCCCTGAGAACTTAACTTTTCTCCGTGGCGTGGCCGTATTCCGTAAGCGCGGAACCGTCCCTCGACAGTCCCCGATTCGTTGACCCCACTTTGGTCAAACGAAAACAAATCTTGCATGGTAATAACGCCGCTTTCCATTCCAACCACTTCCGCGATCCGCACGATGCGCCGCGAGCCGTCCAAGAGCCGGGCCTGCTGAATAATCAGATCAATGGCCGAGGCAATTTGGGAGCGTATCGCGGCCAGAGGAAGCTCCACGCCAGCCATGAGCACCATCGTCTCGATTCGGCTCAGACAATCCCGGGGGCTGTTGGCGTGAACGGTGGTGAGGCTTCCCTCGTGACCCGTATTCATCGCCTGCAGCATATCGAGTGCCTCGCCGCCCCGCACCTCACCCACGATAATCCGGTCAGGCCGCATTCTCAGGGCATTTCGCACCAAGTCCCGCATAGGCACCGCGCCACGCCCCTCAATATTGGGAGGCCGGGTTTCCATGGTCACTTTGTGCTCCTGCTGAAGCTGCAACTCGGCAGCATCCTCAATCGTGATAATGCGCTCATGAGAAGGAATAAAAGCGGATAACGCGTTTAAGGTGGTGGTTTTTCCGGAGCCGGTTCCGCCTGACACTACAACATTCAGCTTGCCTTTGACGGCCCCTTCTAGAAATTGCGCCATATTCTCGGAAAGAGTTCCCATTTCCGCTAACTGGGAAAACGAGAGCGGATCCCGCGAAAACTTCCGAATGGTAATGGAATCCCCACTCACCGCCAGCGGTCGCAATACGGCGTTAAGCCGCGATCCGTCGGGCAAACGGGCATCAACCATGGGACTTGACTCGTCAATGCGCCGACCCGAAAATGCCAGCATTTTCTCTAGACTAGCCCGCAGGTGAGCTTCATCGCGAAAGGCCGCGCCGGTCTTTAAGAGCTGGCCATTTCGCTCCACGTAAATCTGCTGGAAGCCATTAATCATAATCTCGGAAATTTCCGGATCGTCCAGTAGTGGTTGAATCGGGCCGTATCCCAAGATTTCATCGACCAGGCTCTCGGCCAAGGCATCTTTTTCCAAGGGTGATACGGTCGTTTGGGAATCCACCAGACTCAAAATCTCTCCCATAAGCTGACGGCGATCCAACTCCTCAGGGTTTTGAATCCGCGCCAGCAAGGCGTTTTGCACCTCGGTTTTGAGTACCAAAAACCGCTCACTTAAGTAAGCCGGAGGGTTTAAGGTATCGCGAACCGGGGCAACGGTCCGGCTTGGGGGAGCGGCCTCCCGCGGCACCACCCCCTGAATGCGTGATCGCAACGACATAATCTAGCCTCCCCGTCCGAACCAATGACGCGGCCGGCGGTGTACGCCTTCCCGCGCCCCCACAATCTTTTGCGCCACCTCAACCAGAGCCCGCGACAACGAATTGCGAGAATCCGCCAATATGAGTGGCTTCCCCCGATTGGCGGCCCGAGCCGGAGCACTGCCGCCGCTTGGAAAACGATAATGGATAGGAATGCCCAACGCTTCCTCGACTTCCTGTTCCTCGATTCCCGTGTCCGAATCAGCCCGATTTAGGATTAACTCAAGTTTTGCGGGATACAATCGGCGGAAAATATCCAACGATCGCCGCACCGTCATGAGCGCCACCCGTTCTGGGGAAGCCACCACAAAAATTTTCTCGACCGCATCCAAGGCGGCTAAATTCAAATCCGTAAGACCACTAGCCAGATCCAGCACTAAGTAATCATGACTACCCTTAAGAACGGCCAATACCTTTTCCAAATCGTCGGGGTGGACGTCTTGATCTAGGCGTGCGAACCCTCCAGCCGGCACGACCGTGAGTCCCAAACCCTTTACCTGATATAAGCTTAACAACGCCTTATCTTCCGCTAAGCCCGAACTGAGCTCTTCCACAAGATCGATAATGGTCGCCCCTGGATTTTCTTGAATCATCGCCCCAATGTCTCCCAACGGGTCGATATCTAAAAGCGCCACTTTTTGCTCCGACTGCAAGGCCAGAGCCCAAGCTAAGTTCAAAGCGATGGTTGATTTTCCTACCCCGCCTTTGGCAGAGTAAATGGCTGCCAACCAAGGTTTTGTGGATATAGGCGCCGGGTTCAAGCCGCGAATAATCTCCGCCAGTTCCTCTGACAAATGCTCGCGATCAATCATATGGGTGGCCTGCATCAGGAGGGCGCGGCGTGCCGCTTCCGCATTGTTCACGGCACCCACCAGAACTTTGCGGCACCCCAGTTCGGCTAATGAAGCCACCAAACCGGGCACATCGAGAAGGACGTCATCATCAATAATCAGAAGATCCTCCGCGGTGTAATGAAGGCTTATAGCCTCGCGGGCATTATTGGTTCGTGTCCCCACAACGGCGTCAGGATGACTACCCAATATTGACGAGACCACACCCATTACCACCGGTTGAGCGAGTACATGCACTGTTATCATGTGGCCTCTCCTAAGGAATCGGATGCTGCCATTGGTTGGTGGTGTAGGGCAGGGGAGGAATGGTGGTCGTGTTGGGCGCGTCGAGCACCGCCTCAATGGGACCTTTCTGCTGCATAAAGAGCAGCTTCGACACTTGACTGGGCGGCAACGCCAAAATGAGAGTTAAGCCTTGCCCAACCGTGGACGTTGTCGGCACCGCCATATCGCCGTTAACCGCCAACACCTTAACCGCGTTAAGAAAATCTTCCGACGCCTGCTGCCCGTTGCTCTCCGTAATGGTGGCAAAAAGGCTGATGGTGTCGCCCGGCTCCACCAAACCATCGACTACATCGGTGGTGGCCAACGGCAAATCAACCGCCATATCCCCCGGCCTAATTCGCGAGGCCAGTATGTTGGCGGACTTAGGGGCAAAAATGGCAGAACCAACAAGCGGCTCTCCTTGCGGAACGGCCTCGAGCGTCCACTTCCCGGCCACCGCGCTCAGACTGGTCAGGGCGCCGGGCGGCACATCCGATACCGGCACCTCCTCCAGAGCCAAAACTGTGGATGACAGCGCGCTATATGCCGGAAGCGGCGTTCGTGCCACCACGATAGTAGCCTCCTCCACATTGGTAGGAGCTGTCGAGCCGCGCGAAAGACCGATCTGGGAAAAATATCGGGCCGAAAGATAAATTGCGACCCCCAAAGCCACCAAGCTTATGATAAGCCAGCGATTAACGCGAAAAAACGACCCAAGCCCATCCCGCCCGACCGTAGTACCACCTTCCATAACATAGGCAATAAAGGCGCGCGCCAGTCGCCTTGCGTGCGCCTCTCATCGTGTCGAAGACAGATTATCCACCAACAGAGTTCGCTACGGTGTTCAACGTGTTGTTGACGCTGTGGCCGAGAAATACAAGTACCCCCACAACCACCACCGCAACCAGTGCCAAAATCAACCCATATTCGACCAGCGCCTGCCCTTCATCGCGGCGAAGACGGCTAAAAAAATTCACCATCAATGCTACAATCGCGTTCATGCTCTTCCTCCCAGTCCTTGTAATCCGGACGCAACCGGTATTAGAAGGAGCTTTCGGCACCTGCGCCGGTTCCCCTTTTTTTATCCCCAGTTTTTTTCATCCTCCCTGACGACAAAAAACCCGTGCGCAAAAAAAGGAACCGGAAGTGCATGGTCGAATGGTTACAGTTACGTGAATTGTCGGACGTTGCTCTTTATAAAAGGATGGTTTAAAGATGCGGTTGAAAATGGGAATCAGGAAAAGAATAGAAGGTCAATCCCTAGTTCTGGTGGCGCTCATGCTCCCCCTGCTTATGGGAATGGCAGGATTGGGGGTAACCGTGGGAACCGTGTATTACGGTCAAGCCCAATTGCAAAATGCCGTCGATGCGGCCGCGGTAGCGGGAGCAAAAGCTCTTAGCACGGCGGGCGATCCCAATGCACCCCAAGATCAGACCCCTATTGTTAGCGAAAACGATGCCCGTGCCCATAATGTTTCCGTGGTCCAGTCCAGCACCAATCCTAATCTCGTTATCGCCTCCGCTGCCGCCACCCTGCCCGGCACCTTCGCGGCGTTGGCAGGACATAACACCTTCACGGTACAAGCGCAGGCTGAGGCATTAGTAAGCCCAGGACAACCTTTTGATTACACCGTTTTTCAAGGGGATCCGAATCAATCGGACCCAGCCCTTCTTTTAAATGGCAATTCTTCCGTCAGCAGCAGTACAGGCGGCGACACCGCCGACATTCATTCCAACAACGATTTAAAGCTCAATGGCAACATAGCGGTTGCGGGGTCCTGCGGAGGGGATCCCGCCGTCATCCAGGTTGGCAACACCTCGTGCGCGGGCGGAGTTATTCAACCAGCCCCGCAGATTGCCATGCCGCAATGGACTCCCTCAGAGGCCAGCCCCGCCAACGCCACCGTCTTGGGCTCTCCCCAAAATTTGGTGGGAATGACGGTTCAAGGCGATACATCGACCAGTGGCAATTATATTGTGTACGGCAATATGATTATCGACGGCAACTCCACTGTCTCTGGCCACTACCTGGTTGAGGACGGCAACATCATCATCGAGGGCAACGCTAATATTACCGGGTCCCTGGTTACATTCGGCGGTGGCATTTCCCTTAACGGCAACGTGTCCCAGTCGTCTGGCGGAGCACTGGCATTGGCCGCCTTCACCAGCAATGGTCAAATTGCCTCGGATGCCACAAATCCATCGCCCGGCAATTCCCCCACTCCCGGGTCCATCGATTTAAACGGCAACATCAGCGTCAATAGTATTCTTTACGCCCCGGACAGCTACATTGACCTGAATGGCAACGTAAGTGTTAATGGGGGTGTGGTTGGATATATGGATGTCTTAAGCGGAAATGTTGCAATAACGGGCAATCACAGCGATCTTTCCGCCATTCCCGTACAGCAGGTAAGCCTAATCCAATGATCCGACGGATCAAATGGCGCTCGGGGCAAGCCCTTATAGAGATGGCGCTGATTTTACCTATCCTGTTGCTGTTAATCGTCGCGGTCATTTCTTATGGTCTCTACATCAATGCCGTCGACACGGTGCAACAATCCGTACGTCTTGGAGTCCGGGCGGTAGCCATCGGCGATACCATAGGGTGTCCCGGTGATTCAGCCAGTGCTCAACTAGCCCAAGGAAAAACGCCAACCCTTTACGGCGTAGTGGACGACCAAATTAACGGCAATCGCTGGCTGGCCTCGAGTTATACTACCCCTGTGAGCTTTGCCGCTGTTATTGGCAATCAAAGCGACAGTCAACAAAACAATATTATTGTCACCGTGGCTATCCCCTATCACCCGTTAATTCCCATCCCTGGGCTTCTGCCGACAACTTTGGAAATCGCCCAGACTTATGAAATGATGATGGAAAACCCACAGCCGAGTGACAGCGTTACCGCATCAGAACCAACCGGATCACCCTATCTGGAAACGAGTCAGTGGACTTTTCCCAGTCCCCCCAGTAGCAATATCGAGTACCTGGTACAACCAGGCGGATGTCCTTAATAATTAAACGATGATTTAAGGGAAAGGCGGGGCTTTTATGTTCTCAGTCTATATCGTGGCGGAGAAAGAACGGGGAAAGGAATGGGCCGCCTTCTTAAAAAGCCGGCCTGAAGACGTGGTGTTGGCGGGTGTTGCCGACTCCCTGGCCACAGCCATCTCAGAATGCGCCCAAAGCATCCCTGGAGTCTTGCTGTTAGATGACGACTTGCTGCGGGCATCCTCAGACTCAATCCTTCCCTTGGCTCAAGCACCCTACCCTATTGTTCTTATCATCGGCCCCAATGATGGCGCGGCCACCCACCGCGCAATCCAGATAAAGGCTAAAGACTTATTAACTTGGGAGAACTGGCGGGGCGAACTACTCTTGTCCCTTGAGAAAACGGCACTGCCCCTATATCCCCGCGACAAAAAAGTAGGCCGCGTCATTGGTGTGTTCTCTCCTAAAGGTGGCGTAGGCAAGACTACCGTCGCGGTCAACTTAAGTGTGGCGTTATCTCAAAAACACCATGATCCAGTGGCGCTCATCGATCTGGACTTAGCCTTCGGCGACGTCGCCCCCATGCTGTCCCTAAACCCCGCCTTGACCATTCGCGATGTGTCCCTGACCGATGTGGATCCCGATACGTTGAATAAGGCTCTGACATTGCCGTATCAAAATTTGTCCGTCCTTGCGGCTCCGGCGGCACCGGAGCAAGCGGAAGATATTCTTCCCTCGGCTCTCGTCAAAATTGTTGGCCTGCTACGGGAAGATCACGCTTTTGTGGTAATGGACATGGCACCCGGGTATGAGGAGACCAACATTATTGGTCTTGACCTCTGCGATACGGTGTTAACCATTTGCACCCCGGATGTGGTGACGCTGCGCACCGTGGGGCAGGCGCTCTCGCTTTTCCACGACGACTTCCACTACCCGGCCGACAAGGTTAGGCTCGTGCTTAACCGCACCGGATCCCATACCGGCATCGAACGTAATGATGTCTCTGCCATACTCAAGAGTCCACACCTCTATGAACTGCCCAGCGCCGGATCCCAGCCGGTAAGGGCGGCCAACCAAGGGATACCCTTTGTTATTCAAGAACCCGGAAGTGCATTAGCCCGTGCGATTTCGTCACTAGCCAGCGAATTGGCGGAAGAAAGCGGACGCAACGAATCGGGACGCTGGCTTCGCCGGGCCGCAAAAACGCGGCGCCCCAGCAGTTAGTGGCTCGGAGGCGCGTAGACCGCCCATCCCCCCTGGGAATAGACGGAGCGCCAGTGCCGCACGGACATGTACCACCCGATAGTGGACAACAGTTCAGACTTCGGCCACGCAATCAGATTAATGCCCTCGGACTGAAATATGGCGGCAACGCGTTTAGGGGTGGCCAACCCTCCCACGGCCAAGCGCACATAATTTTGCAAGCGTCTGCCATGAGCTAACAAAAAGTCGGAGCGGCCATCAACGAATACCCGAGTCACCTGGTGCGCTTCTAGATACCCGCCGTCATCTATTGGAGCCAACACCACTCCATGCGAATGCCCATTAACCCACCGCACCACGGATACGGGCACTGCCGGCGCTGTCCATTGCCTCTCGCTATGAGCCCCCCAGACCAGGCTTACCATCAGCACCGCTACTAAACTAGACCACTGCGCCCAACGAAAAACGCGGCTTCCAGCACTAGCCGCAAGCCAATGGCTATATCGGGGGTTTTGCGCGAGTCCATAGCCGAACCAAAGGGCAAATACCATGCCAAAATAGGGGATCATACGGATTTCATCAAAAAACGCCAAGGTAATGCCGATAAACCACAAGTCCAGGATAAAGGGGTATTGCTTCTTGGTACGGGCCCGCCAAAGCCAAGCCACCAACACCAGGGCTCCAAGAATGAAAAAGGTGGTGTCATGAAAGTTAATGGACTGCCATTCTTGAATATATCCGGTAATGTAGCGATTATGATCAAGCCACCAGGCATACGTAATAGTGTGTAAATGCCAAGGCGTCAAACCTATCGCAGTCGCGGCCGGCACCATAATCCCCCAGAGAACCTCCGCGCGCCAGACCTTCCAATCCCGTCGCCATCCACTTAAACCGGCTTCCAAAGCCATAAGCACAGGAATAATAAGCCAACTGCCATGAATATTCGCCCAAACCAACGTCAATGGGGCGAGAAGAAAAAGCCAGCGCCGCTGACTTCTAGCGCGCCAAATAATACCCAGCAACATAGGAAAGGCCGCATACGAGAACAAGTCGGCCCGCAAGCGCACCGTAAAAGGCAGGATTAAAATCCCATATAGAGCATATAGGCCACAGGCCGCCTCCACCGTCAATTGGGGAGCCATCGCCTTTAAGGCCCAGAAAAATGCCAATAAGGTAGCGGCTTCAAACGCGAAAAGAACCCCGATAAAAACTAACGGGTGAAGATGCGGATTGACGGCATAGATGAACCATTCCCACCCCCACTCCAAATTCACCCAGGCCTTCCCCGCCAGGCTTGCCCCATTCCAGGAGGCCGGATTATTTTGCAATAGTTGATGATGCTGCGCCATCCAGCGGCCACTATTCCAGACCCACCAAAAGTCGCCCTTTAGGCCATAGCGTATAAAGTTAATAATGGGCACAAGCACACCGAGTCCGCTTAAGATAAATACCGTATAAAAGCGAAATCGCGGTATCCAGACGATGGACCCTTTTTGCGATGCGACCCGGCGTGAATCGGGCGAAGCCACCATGTCCAACCCCTTCCCTGCATTGAGCTCATTTTAAACGCAGCGAAGGGAACAAAGGAAAGCCTTAGCGCCTAATCCATCCCGTAAGTTTCCATGGTACGCATCGATCTTGGCGGCCCGTTTCCACTTCACGGGAACAGCCGGGGAAAAGTCGGTTTGCCGCCGATACTCCCGGGCAGTCTTCCGATCGGGCACAGAATATCCCTGAGCCTGGAGCTTTTTCACCTGGTGAATCGTGAACATCGGCAGACTTCCTCAACATCCTGGTTAGAAAAACCTACAATACTGTAATTGAGGGTTTTCTCGGTTCCTTCCGGAACCCGCAGTCCTCACAGGATTCGTCTGCTCGGAGGTGGCTGTCGCCCCATCGCGTGGGGATGTTTTTCCC
>JAJYTS010000117.1 GCA_021792935.1 Bacillota bacterium
TGTTATCAGATCGCGCAGGGGGGTTATTAATCCCCCGAAGTGATCTGTATTTGATGGGCTATTTCACTATCGCTCCATTCACGCGGTTACTGTTCCAACAGCTTTTCAAGCTGTCCACACCAATTCGTCTAGCCCCACTTGGAGCCTTGCAGTCCTTGCTCATTTCCGATGCCGGTTTGTTCGAGATGCAGATTCACCTTTTCGTTTCCTAAATCCTGCAGCGTCCATGTGATCGTTGTATTCCATCCACTTCCCCAAGTATAAGACAGCCGGTTCGGCTCGTCCTCGATAAGGACTTCGCCATCAATTGTCCCATTCCACTCACCCCATGGCTGCGTGCAAAATTGAAAACGGTGTCCTACGACGGGCTAAAAATCATTTTCCGAGATCCACTTGGGAAGCTTACTGGGATCGGTCAAGGCAGACTGGCCTCGCTACACCCCAAAAGGGCCAAGATGACCACGCCGTCCCCTCTTCTTCACCGGATCAAGTCCTAATTTGTGTGTAAAAGTCTTCCCTTGGTCTTTCGCCGGCTACACGACGGACTCGTCGGCGGTGGGCGGCGGCGTCTCCGCCGCCGTTTGAGCGCGTTTCTGAGCCCAATACGTCGTTAAGTTCAGATATCGCGGGCCTGTGGTCCACGCCTCATGTTGCTCCAATAACACGGCCCCTAAGAGCCGGACGGCAGATTCGCGATTCGGGAAAATCCGGATGGCGCGCTCCCGTCGACGAATTTCTTGGTTCAGCCGCTCCACGCCATTGGTTGTACGTAATCGCTGGCGCAATGCCTCGGGCAACTGCAAGACAGCCAACGCGTCATCCAGGCCGTCCTCCAGGACGGCGAGGGCCTGCGGTGACTGCTGTCCGAAATCCTTAACCAGCGTGTCCCACAACGTCTGGGCCGTTGCCCAGTCGGAGGCCTCAAAAATCGGTCGGATGTGGGCATGGAGTACGCTGTGCACCACCTTGGGTGCGACGTCGAGGATATTGCGCATGAGATGAGTCTGGCAGCGCTACCAACTGGCGCCTTGAAACTGTCGCTCTAGGGCGTTCCGTAAGCCCCGATGGTCGTCCGAGACGACGAGATCGACACCGGTCAGGCCCCGGTCTTTCAAATCCGTGAAGACGGTGGTCCATGTGCGTTCGGATTCGCTGTCTCCGAGCCAAAACCCGAGAATCTCACGATAGCCAGTCTCGTTGACGCTGGTCACTACGCAGCCGCTCCGGGGCCGTACGGCCCCGTTTTCCCGAATTTTAAGCACTAACGCATCGACAATCAAAAAGGGGTAGGGGCTGTCCGCTGAGGACCGAGTCCGCCATTGTTGGACCGGGCCATCCAGTCCTTTCGCCAACTCAGAAATCGTGGACTTGGAAAATTCCGTGCCACAGAGTTCTTCGGTAATGCGGCTTTCCGCGTGGACACGCCATTCACCACCATCTCCATGAGGGCCAGGACCAACGCCTTTTCCTGCCGTTGGTAGCGCTCAAACAGCGCCGCACTAAATTCCCCGTCCCGCGTCCGCGGGACCTGCACTGTCAGCGTTCCCACCCGCGTGGTCAAGTGGCGGGTGCGCGAACCATTGCGATAGCCTTGACGGGCCTCCGTGCGCTCGTAGCGATCGGCCTGCAGTTGATCGGTCAGTTGTGCTTCAAGAACCTGATTTAGCACCTGTTGAACTAATAGGGCGAGGGCATCATCCTGTTGCCCCGCCAGGGCTTGGATTACCGGGTGGTCCAGGGTAATCTGATGGTGAGCCATTGCGTTGTCCCCCTTGGGATTTGTTGGTTTCGTCGCTTTCAAATCTACCAAGGGAAACCGATGGCTCTTCAATCGTTAAACCCTTTTACACACAATACCGGACTCTACTAGTTGACTCCAAGCCAGATACAAGAATCTACGGTCTCTATGCAGTACGGCAACCTAAACTACTTGTTAGTCGCCGGCACTCTGTCAAACGGTGTGGGTGTGCTCATTGATGCCCAGTTTGTGCCCAGTACCCCGCATGATGGTGAAGCCGTTATCACGATTGAAGGTGCCGGGCAGCCGGTCCACATTGCGATGGGTACTCCATTTTTGAACCTTAGTACCCTTCAGCAACTTCAGCATTCCAACCCGAATTATCAGTTTTTCAGTAAAGGAGGTTAACACCATGCGTTTACGGCACAAGATTAGCGCCTTTGTGGGAACCGTGAGCTTTTTTGTGATACCCCTCGTCCTCGTTATGGTAGCGGGCGTGCCTACTCCGGCGTTTGCGGCGACAACTTGTTCGGACAACAACGTGACGTGGCATAACATTGACGGAACCCAGGCGGATTATTTAGACGGGAATAACATCGGTATCCCTACAGCCTATCAGGCCGGTTCGGACTACGTTAACTCATATAATCAATGGGTTCTTCGCACGCAGATATGGGGATCGGGCGCAGCCATTAACTATTTAAATAGCGAATATGCGGGATATCTTTTTCATAGTAGTGGCGTTACCGCCGCCCGGTTGGAAGTGAAGCAACCACAAGCCTCTAATTTGTTTACCGGCACCAACTGTCCTACGGCGGGCGCCGTAAATTTAGGTTGGTGGAATGTGGTTTTTGATTATGTGCCCTACGCGGGGCCATTACTGTCCGAAGCGGCTAATTATCTCAGTACCACTGACCAACAGTGGCAGAACATTTACTACGACCAGGAGTACGAGTTTGAACAAGTATCCGCGAATCGGAATGTGCCCGCCGGGGCGTCGGGACCGGAATACTATTATTCCTACTCTCAGCAATTTGGCCTGAATGGACCTAGTCTTTCGGGGGAGCAGGTTCGGACCGACGGTGCAGTCGAATACTTAACAGACTATTAAGATTCGTCCGGTAACTGGTTTGAGGTCTGGGATCAGACCGGCTTTACACAAGGCGGCGGAGCGCTAGAACCGGCGTCTTAGCGGACTCATCCGACCTATGAGGCTGCCGTGCCGGCAGCCTCATACCATGTTAAACTGCCAAGGAGGAGGGGTTGACTGCTATGCGGCACATATGGCGCGTTGTAATGGTCGGTGTATTGCTGATCTCCGTGGGCGTGAACCTTGTTCAGTTAGAGAACGCAAAGGCGACCCAGCAACGCTATGTACCGGGGCTTTGGAACACGTACGGTTTTGTCCAAGGAGATTGTGTGAATACGGCGAAGGCTTTTACCCTGCGCTCCCCCAACAACCTTGCGTTTGCGAACGAGAGTTGGAGTGAGGCCACGGGAGAACTTCGGGGTGCGATTCCTCAATTGGAGCAATTGGGGGTCCCCGCTAAAGAGCTAAATACCGTCCTGCAGGAGTTTCTTTTCGCTAAAACCGACCTTCCTCCGGATAATCGCCTGAGCCGCGGATTGAATCCCCAATATTTAGCGAACTTCAAGAAAGCAAAACGATTTGTTGCCCTGGCATCCACCACGTTACCATTGTGGAAGCACGCAAACTCGCCCCAAGAGTTCGAACGAGTAAAGACGGCGTTCAACGTTCTTGCAAAAAAGGGGGCGTTTATCCTTCCCGAAGGGTAGTCATTGGAAGTGAAACATAAAAGCGGGGGTGCTTGGCGAAGGATATATCCTAACCGTCGACAAGATTGCGCGAATCTCCTTCCGTCAGATTGGAACCTATCACGCGATGTACGGCAGTAATTCGGGCGTGGCTGGGAGGATCCGTGTATTCATCAATGTGGTACTTGACGACTACCTCCACCGGATCCAGCCCGACGGTCCGGTAATGCAGGCGCGATCGGGTGAGGCTCAGTAACACAGTTTGGGTGGTCAGGGGCTGAGATTGCCAATCTGGGCGTAGAGCTCGGTCAGTTCCTGGTCGTGGGCTTGGGCTTGCTGTTCGCGCGTCTCCTATTTGGTGAAGAGATGCGAAGTTGTCCAGCGCATGACGCTCTCCCCGGTGCAGTTGCCCGGGATGAATCTGGTGACCGACGGCGATTTGGGCGACCGTCTTCTCTTCTTTCAGCATTCGAGCACTACTTGGGCTTTGAACGTCACTGTATGATATTTGAGCTTTGGCATAACGTGTCCAGTGTAACACTTGAGGCCCTCCAAACTTGTCTAGTTTTCGGGGACCACTATACTTCCTGAACGATGCGTACCACCAACTCTACGTGACCAATAATATATTGCCCGTGCAGCAGACGGTGCTCATCGTGCCCAAGTCGTTGATAGTATACTCCTGACTGCCATTATTACGGGCGCAGTTAGCGCGTTGGCGCATCGCGAAGGTCCAGCAATAAACGGCCCGAATTATACTCGCTAGCGGACTTGGCACCAATTTGTCCCTTGTGCCTCGCGTCGCATGGATAAGGTTGTCG
>JAJYTS010000118.1 GCA_021792935.1 Bacillota bacterium
GACACAATTTGCGGACTTAAAGCAATATGGTGGGCGGTACAGGACTCGAACCTGTGAACCTCTCGCATGTCAAGCGAGCGCTCTAACCAACTGAGCTAACCACCCAAACGTCATGGAGGCGACGCCCGGATTCGAACCGGGGTATAGGGGTTTTGCAGACCCCTGCCTTACCACTTGGCTACGTCGCCATCGATAAGGCGAACTTGGAGCGGAAGACGGGATTTGAACCCGCGACCCTCGCCTTGGCAAGGCGATGCTCTACCACTGAGCTACTTCCGCAACAACACACGCTATTATACCAACGGCCTTAAACCCGGTCAAGGCGGAAAAAGCCTCGTGTGTCAGCCATAACGCACTCGCTGTATCATTTTTAATACTCGTAAAAGCCCTTTTGCGTCTTCCGTCCCAACCGGCCAGCCCGCACCAAGCGACGCAGCACCAAGGGGGCCGCGAATCGGTCGTCATGGAATTCATTGTACATATAGTCCATGACATTAAGGTCCACGTCCAGACCCGTCAAGTCCGCCAGCGTCAAGGGGCCCATCGGATGATTCAAGCCAAGCTTAACCGCCTTGTCGATATCCTCCTTGCTGGCAATGCCCTCTTCATAAATACGCATCGCTTCAATAAAGAGCGGCATTAACACCCGATTAACCACAAACCCGGGGGTATCCTTTTCCACCACGACGGTTTCCTTGCCGATGGAATCGGCAAAGGCGCGGGCCTTGCCCAGTGATTGGTCGCTGGTGGCTTCGCCCCGCACAATTTCAATCAATTTCATGATAGGCGCCGGATTAAAAAAATGCATGCCCAGCACCTTATCGGGGCGTTCCGTGGTGGCCGCGATTTCGGTAATGGACAAAGACGAAGTATTTGTGGCTAGAATGGCGTCTGGCGGAAGCAGTTGATCCAATCGCTGAAAGACGCTCTTTTTTACGTCCATAACCTCCAGCACCGCCTCGATAGCCATCTGCGCCCCCGCCAAATCCTCCCATCGTGATGGCACCAATCGCGCCAAAATCGACTCCTGATCCTCGGAGGACAACGTCCCCTTTTCTACTTCGCGGGCTAAACGCTTGCCGATTTGCTCCCGTGCCTTATCCACCGCGCCCGCTTTTTCATCAATCATGAGTACACGATAACCATGTTGAGCGGAAACATGGGCAATGCCGCCCCCCATTGTGCCGGCCCCAATCACGGCCAAAACCTTCTCCACTTGTGCTGCCTCCTCTAAATACCAAGAATATGGGAGCCGCTATCCACATAAAGAACCATTCCGGTGATGCGCTCGGACCAGGGCGATCCAAGAAATACGGCGGCATTGCCAATATCTTCGGTGGTGATGTTCTCGGGAATGGGCGCCCGTTCCACGGTACTATGCAATGCTGTGGAGATTCCCTTAACTCCTGACGCCGCCAACGTCTTTACCGGCCCAGCGGAAATAGCGTTGACCCGAATGCCTTCCCGTCCCAAATCAAAAGCCAAGTATCGTACGGAGGCCTCCAACGCGGCTTTGGCAACACCCATAACGTTATAGTTGGGCATCACCCGCACCGACCCTTCATGAGTCATGGTTATGACACTGGCGCGCCCCGCGGCTGCCAACGGCTTATGTAAGGCGCGCGTAAGCGCCGTCAATGAGTAAGCACTCACATCTTGGGCAAAATGATAACCATCACGGCTGGTGTCCAAAAAGCGCGCTGCCATGTCTTCCGCTTTAGCATGGGCGACGGAATGGACCAAAATATGCAAGGCGTCATAACGGGCCGAGACCGCTTCACGCAGACTGGCCAACGAAGTGTCATCAGCCACATCCAACTGAATAGTCATGGGGGGCTTGGACAATTCCGCACTAAGTTTGTCCAAGTTTTCTTTAAATCGCTCAATCTGATAGGGCAAAATAAGCTGTGCGCCCTCGCGGTCAAAAGCCTTGGCAATACCCCAGGCTATGCTCCGCTTATTAGCTACCCCCGCCACCAAGGCGACTTTCCCGTCCAATAATCCCATTAAGTTTCCTCCCCTGCGCCAAACCTCAACCAGATCATACCGTATGTGCGGTCCCAGCCGAAAGATCTCTTTTACTAAGTCGAATAAGGGTAGTCCCTAGGGCACGATGCTCTTTCTAACCTCACCCGCTGTCCTGCCTGGCTCTGATGGGACGTCCGTCCCAGCAGATCAAAGAAAAGCAATGCCATTAGAGATGTCAGGGCAATTTTTGTGTGAGTCCACTGGCAAAGTGTTGGCGGACCGCTTAAGGGCGGCGCCGAAAGCCAGTTATAATGCCCATACCACCTCTCGAACGACGCGTAGCGGATGGCGGGCTCTCGGCACCCAGTGCGATTGGATCCCCCAGTGGGGCTAAGAATGACCGACAATATTATTCTGACCAACCGGGGATTGCACTCTATTACTACTGGCGGGCGGATCTTTGTGCCTTTTTCCGTTATGGTAAGGAAGGAGGAATAGTATAGCTTGCTACTCTGTGCCTAAAGGTGTATAATATGGGCCATGGAACGCACACTAACCAGTCATGAGGTTGCCCATCTGCTCGGGGTCAACATCAAGACAATCCAACGGTGGGATCGGGAGGGCCGGCTCAAGCCCGCCGGTCGGACGGCCACAGGCCGTCGCTATTATACCGAAGACCAAATCCTGGCCTTCCGACATCAGCGGCCCGGGCCACCCCGGACTCGGAAGATCGTGGCGTATTGCCGCGTCAGCAGCCAAAGTCAGCGACCGGATTTGAAGAACCAGCGGTTGGCGTTGGAACAATTCTGTACCGCACGCGGACTTGCCCGCGTCGAGTTCGTCGAGGAAATCGGCGGGGGCATGAACTTCCGCCGCAAGCGATTTCTCGCCGTGATGGATGCCGTGGACGCCGGAGACGTGGCCACGCTCATCCTGGCCCACAAGGATCGCTTGACGCGATTCGGATATGAATGGTTCGAGCGGTTCTGCCAGCAACACGGGTGCGAGATTCTGGTGCTCAATCAGGAACATCTCTCGCCCGAGCAGGAATTGGTGCAGGATTTGCTCACCATTACGCATGTCTTCTCGGCTCGGTTGGACGGATTGCGGAACTATCGCAAAAGCTTAAAGGAGGCCCTTGATGCCGACGTTAGCGCACAAGATCCGACTCGATCCGACGCCGGATCAGATCCGGTACTTTAAGCAAGCGTCCGGCACGGCCCGATTTGTGTGGAATTGGGCGCTGGATGAGGGGAATCGCCAATATGCTGCCGGGCAGAAGCCCCAAGCCGCTGCCTTGAAGAAGCAGTTTAATGCTCTGAAGTATCAGCAATGTCCCTGGCTCCACGACATCCATCGGGACGCCCATGCTCAACCGTTTGCTGACTTGGCCGATGCCTGGCAACGATTCTTTACGGGGCAAAATGATCGCCCGGTGTTTAAGAAAAAAGGGGAAACCCCTGACAGTTTCTACGTGGCGAACGATAAGTTTCAGATCGCCGGACGCCGCGTGAAACTGCCGAAAATCGGCGGGGTACGCTTGCGGGAATCACTACGATTCCCCGGCAAAATCTTGGGGGCCCGGGTGGTTCGTGAAGCCGATCAATGGTTTTTCGCGGTGCACGTGTCCGTGCCTGATTCCATCTATTACCGGACCCGCACGGAGCATGGTATTGAAGGCGTGGATGTCGGCGTCAAGACGTTTGCCACGCTGTCCACGGGAGAGAAGATTACCGGACCTAAAGCCTATCGGCGGGCTTTGCGCCGCCTGAAAATGCGGCAACGGAGCATCACCCGGAAAATGCAGGCTGCCAAAGTCCCGATTGGCTTAGCTCCGCAGGATCCGCTCCCGAAAGGCACTCGGCTGCCGCGCAGCCGGAATTGGGACAAAGCTAAAATCTCTGTAGCCCGGACCCATCTTCAGGTCGCCAACATTCGCCAAGACTTCTTACACAAAACGTCCACCCGGCTCTGTCGTGAAAACCAAGCGGTGGGGATCGAGACGTTATCGGTTGCGGGAATGATGGCGAATCATCATTTAGCCCGGGCCGTGGCCGATCAGGGGTTCGGACGATTCTTCTCCCTGCTCAAGTACAAAGCCCAACGGTATGACACGTGTTTAGTCGAAGTCGACCGCTGGTTTCCCAGCAGCAAGCGCTGCTCGACACCCGGATGTAGCTATATCAAGAAGGACCTCACCTTAAAAGATCGCACGTGGACATGCCCATCTTGTGGAATCACCCATGACCGTGATGTGAACGCGGCAATCAATCTCA
>JAJYTS010000024.1 GCA_021792935.1 Bacillota bacterium
CCGCACGGTGGTGATGGGCTTTGTCGAGCCCTTTACCCGGGAACTGCCCATGGAGTTTGCCGTGGAAATGAACCGCTTGATTAAGTTTGAGATGGAGGGAGCCATCGGATAGCGGTAGTCCCTCTCCTAGCGCGCGGCCCGCGGATAAGTATTCCGGGGCCGCCGTTTCTTTAACGTTCCACGGTCGATGATTTATCCGTATCAGATACCGTAAGTTCGCGCAGGATCTTGCGCACCGCCCGTTTTTCAATACGAGACACATAGCTGCGGGAAATTTTCAACTGCTTGGCAATATCACGTTGCGTCAGACGCTCATTGCCCTGCATTCCAAAGCGCAACTCCAACACCAGACGTTCTTTGGGAGTTAAATCCTTCACAAATGTTCTGACCCACTCCATCACCACATCCACTTCCACCTGCTCTGCCACCACGTCACCGTCGGTGCCCAGCACATCCATGAGTGAAATCTCGTTTCCTTCCCGATCGACGCCAATCGGATCATAGAGGCTCATTTCGCGATTGCTCTTTTTGCGAGCCCGTAAATGCATCAACACTTCGTTATCAATGCAGCGGGCGCAATAGGTCGCCAGGCGAACCCCTTTGTCGGGATCGAAGGAGTCAATTCCCTTAATCAGTCCAATCGTGCCAATAGAAATTAAATCATCCAGATCCTCGCCGCTGTTATGATATTTCTTAATGACGTGAGCCACCAAGCGGAGGTTGTGCTCGATGAGAGATTTCCGCGCGGAAGGATCACCCTGCCGCAAGGCGGCGACCGCCTGACGTTCCTCGTCTTCGCTGAGTGGCTGAGGAAACGCGTTGCCGCCAATGTATCCCGCCAGCCAGACAGCCCCGCGCAGGGCCGCCATCACTACAAGTACTAGCGCGCCAATGCTGCCCAGCACAGTTTTTGTCCTCCTTTGCCGCCTCGGCAAACAGCGTGAGTCGGGATTCTTCTAGCCTATGCTGCCGAAGGCGAAAAGGTGTCTGTACCGGACACATCCTAACGGTCAATCAAACTCTACCGGTAGGAGAGGCCACGACTCGTGTTTTGGATGAGACAACGCGATGCCTAATCAGGTCGGATTTAAAGCGAATTCTTGCCAAGAGGGGCAATCCCCATGATTAAACACCGCTTTTTCCAATAGAGTTTTCCAATAAACGGGCTTAGATCTATGGAAGAATTAGCGGGAACGGGCCATGCAAAAAACAGAGTGCGGGCAGACCCACTAAGTGAGCCATTCCGCACTCTGTAACCTATATGCTGCGAAATCACGGGTAACAGTCCCCTAAAGAACAACAGGAAAGCCCAAACGATTACGTGTTGTCCACGATGCTAAGTCATGGCAATGATGGGCCAATTATAGTCGATACTGAGCCACCAAGGCATTTAGCCGATCAGCGACGTCACCCAAAACGCGGGCCTTATCTGACAATGTCTGGGTGGACTCAGCCACATGCTCACTCGTCGTCGCTACCTCTTCAGTGGAGGCTGCCGTTTCTTCCGAAATGGCGGCCAACCCCTCCACGGTGTCGGTCACACTATTGGAGGATGCTGCCATCTGCTGCGCCGCCGCCGAGTTTTCTTGCGCAATGCGGGTAATTTCACGAAGATCGCGATCCACACTAGTACTATGGACCTGAAGATCGTGAATGGTCGATGTCAAGATACCCATCTCTGCCGCCACCTGGGATACCGCTGTGTCCATTTCTTGCAGCGCAAGCCGCGTTTCTTCGCCTAAAGCCTGACCAGCCTGCACTTCTTGTTGACCTTTCTCCATGGACAACACCGACTGCTGCACGGTGTCTTGAATGGTTTGTATCAAGTCACTCACATTGGTCGCCTCTTGAGAGGACTGTTCTGCCAGTTTGCGGACTTCGTCCGCGACAACGGCAAAGCCGCGGCCATGTTCCCCAGCCCGCGCCGCCTCGATGTTGGCGTTTAACGCTAACAAATTGGTCTGTGAGGCAATTTCTGAAATAGTGCCGGCAATGGCCCCAATTCGATCCGAATGTTTGCCTAACAGTTCGATGGCCTCTGCCGTGGTCCGCGTCACCTCGGCAATCCGAGTCATGGCACCCAGAGTTTCTTCCATCTGGCGTCGCCCGTCTTGCGCGGTCTGGCGCGAGTGGGTCGCCAACTGCTCCATCCGGTCTGTCGCTTCCGCCGCCGCTGTACGGGCGGCTGTCATTTCAATGATTGCCTGGT
Organism: Bacillota bacterium; assembly: GCA_021792935.1. Lineage (GTDB taxonomy): Bacteria > Bacillota > Sulfobacillia > Sulfobacillales > Sulfobacillaceae > Sulfobacillus_B. The sequence goes on from JAJYTS010000024.1 coordinate 2,210, forward strand.
TACTCTCTTTGGCTTGATCCGCCTGCAATGTCGTGCCCTGGGCTACCTGATCCACCGCTTGCTTCAACTGTTGCATAGCCCCCGCGATTTGCTGCAGCCCCTGCGAGGATTCCCCCGTGGCTTGAGCCGTCTGATTAATGGCCGTCGAGATTTGTCGCGTAGCGGATGACGTTTGGGTAATGACATCGGTCACCTCGGCGACATTGGTATGCACCGCTTGCCCAGCCCGTTGCAGCGCCTCAACCAGTTCGCGCAAGCGACGATGCATCGTCACCAGCGACTGACCCAAGGCGTCATGCGCCCCTTGCGTGGTCGGCACCACCGTAAGGTCGCCGTGGGCAATCGAATCAGCCACCGCACCGGCATCATGAAGATACGCGATAATATGGCGGAAAGCGTCAGCCAACTCCCCTAACTCGTCTTGAGAAGAAAACTTCACATCATCTTCTAAGTTACCAACCGAGAGATGCTCCGCCACTTCCTTCAAGGCTTTCAATGGCCTCACCGCGGCCGCTTGAATCGCCCACAGCATGGCCCCCAAAATAGCCAAGATGACTAATGTCTCAATCCAGGACCATGTCACTGCCGCCTTTTGATCTTTCTGAACTTGCCCCAGTACGGCGCTTAAATGAGCATTGCCCGCATTCACGTCCTTTTGCAAGGCTGCCATCACGGCGTTCGATACCGATAAGTTGCCCACCGTCTGCATCGATTCCGCCTGCGGCAACTTATGGGCAACCACGTCAGCGTGTACGATATTAGCGTCGACGGTGTAGCCGGCAATATCACGCGAGATATTGGACAGTTCTTGGCTTGCCTGCGGTGAAAACGCGACATGCTGCGCCATCGACAACTCTTTGCCGAAGTCGTTACGAAACTGAAGGGCCGACTGATATGTTGAGTTGGCCAACGTGCTCCCAGCGTGGTCAGTTTCCACCAATACATACATATTCATTTGATCGTCATAAGCGAAGAAGTCCGCCCTCATTACCCGTGCTGCGCTATTGAACGTATCCGCTTGCTGGGCAACAACCTTCACCAAATGCAAGGCACTCTCGTCCCGTACGACGGTTAAGGCTGCCTGGGCCGCGGTCACCCCCATGAGCACCATTGAAATTAATACCGCTTTCCCAGTAAACTTCATAACGTGATGTCCTCCTCCGATAATCTTCAAACGCTCTAGGCGCCGCATTATCTAGCTTCGACAAAGTTTTCACCTTCCCTTTATTCCGCACCTGGTTTCCATACAGGCGTCATACTCAAGAGGCGAGCCAGCTTGAGCCCATCTCGAACCACGCGCTAATGACGCGCAGTCGGACTGATTTCGACATTCTTCTCTATGTCGTGCCAGGCCAAAAAACCCCGCTTTGGCATAGTCCAGCACACGAAGACATTCAGAGAATGGATGATTTGGCCCCAATTGCGAGTGGCTGGTCCCGGTGGGCAATGACATAGCACGCTCCTGGAAGCGAGATTATGACGGACTTCAAGCGGCATTAGCCCGATCACGAGGTTGCGGAGGGCGGCCGTCGCCAAACATGTTGCGGGAGGTACTAAGCGGCGAAACCACCCACGCATGCCAGGTCACCGTATCAGATCCTTGGTTTCTTGAACTCATTCATGACCTGACGATAACAAAAAGGAGTGACCTCCATGGCCAAGGGGATGAAATTTAGGACATCATGGTATTGCCCGGTTTAGCATCCAGAACACAATCAAAAGAATCCTTGGGACTCTCGCGGGGCACCTATACATTGGGTGGTTTCATTGAACTGGGCCTTGTTGCTCGGGAAAAGCCCGCCTCTTGAAGTGGCCTTGCGAGAGCACCCCTTAGCAGACTTTCCCGCCGCGACCTATTTCGCGTTGCCGACGCCGTCACCAAGCATCGCACCCTCTCGATGCTATAATGGTACCTGCGGGAGAATTCAGGAGGAAGGCTCAACCCCTCAGTCATGTGCCACCTGCAATAAAAAGCGGGATGGTGAGCGTCCCTCCCCAGACCAGCGGACATCATGTGGGGAAACGCCATGCACGTGAATTCGGTCTTAGACAGAAGCGAACGCCGCGAAATCGCGACCGTTTTTGGATATCACAGTCATTTTAAGGAGTGCGTTATGCCTATTATTTCCGATGAAATTCGCGGAGACATCCGGGGCTTCCTTGAGCAAATGCAAAGCCCAGTTACCGTTGACTTTTATCCCCATCCACAAAGCCCTGCGACGGCGCCCATGATCCAGTTGCTTAACGAACTGCATGAGTTGGCTCCTCAGATTCAAGTGCTAGAGCATCAAGGGTCCGCGCAACCCATGGCTCCAGAAATTCCCGAGGATGTGGAAGGCCCCATCGCGACCTTGTCGACGACCTCAGGATTGACCGGAATCCGTTATTTGGGCTTCCCTGGAGGCCACGAATTTAGCACATTTCTTCACCTGCTGGTAGACCTCTCGGTGCAGCGTGACATTACCTTAAGCGCAGAGACTCAAGAATGGCTGCAAAAGTTGGATAAGCCGCTCCACTTAGAAGTATTCGTGACCTCAAGCTGCCCATACTGTCCCAAAGCGGTGCGCTTAGCTCATGAAATGGCGCGCGTTAATCCTCAATACGTCGTGTCGGACATGGTGGATTCCGAGGCCTTCCCATCGATGTCGGATCGCTATGGCATTGAAAGTGTTCCCACCACCATTATTAATGGCCGGTCTCAAGAAATTGGGGCACTCGCGGAAGAGGAACTCGCCTCTTTGATTAAACAAAGCGTCTAATAGCAGTGAACGTCGTCCCGCGCACTTTTCTCCCTGCGCAATGGACAACAGGATTACAGAGCAACAACATCAAGGCAATACCTGGTTGATCACGATAAAAATGACTCTCCTGCTGCTAGCCCTCAACTTGTGCATAAATCTCATAGGGAGCGGGAGTTTCCGCCGCTGCCGCCCCGTGATCATGGGCGACGCTAGCGCAGCCATCCGCCAGGGGACAAGTAGCACAGCTCGGTCTGCGTGCCGTGCAGACCATGGCGCCGAAATCCATCAGAGCCTGATTAAAATGCATAGCCGTGCCAGGGGGAATGACAGCCCCGGCAAGCGCCCACAAATGGTGTAGATTCTCCGCTTTTGTGGCGCGATAGTCGATGCCGAAATATCGTCCCAAGACCCGCTTAACATTGGTATCAAGAATGGGTTCATCTTGATTGAACGCGGATGACAACACCGCTCCAGCCGTATACCGCCCAACCCCCGGCAGCGCCATCCATTCTTGCAGGGTATCGGGCCAGATTCCCTGGCGTTCTTCCACCACATGAGTCGCGATATCCTTCAACCAACGTCCCCGCACTTTGTATCCCAGCGGGTCAGTAATCGCTTTTATTTCCGCCAAAGGCGCCTCATACACGTCCCGGATGGAGGGAAACCGCTCCATAAAGGTTAGAAAAACCGGCAACACCGTCGCCACTGTCGTCTGCTGCAACATGATTTCCGAGACAATCACCCGGTAGGGATCGCGCGATTCGCGCCAGGGCAATTGTCGCCCATTTTCTAGATACCACGACAATAAGCCCCTTTGAAAAGCCCCCCGCACCGTCTCATCAATGCTGGCCATATATTTTTTTCGCTTCATGCGCCCGCCCCTATGGAGTTTGGCAGTTGGCCCACCGTACGACAATGGTCAGCTCGCCTTATTCACATTGTAAACGTTACCGATAGCGCATGAAAAAATTATCCCAACGCATTAGACGACCGCCTTCAGTATAAAAAATGCCTGCGCGCCCTGCGAACCGGCCAGCCCCTCAAACCAGTGCCTGCTTCATCCAGTCAAGAATGCTCCCTCCCAGGGTTTCGCGAATGTGATCCGTATAGTCCATCGCCTTCATCACACCATGATCCAGCAGAACAGCCAGATCCAATAAGGGTTCAACTTCGTCCACCTCATGGGTGGACAAGACAATGGTCTGATGGTCCAAGTCGATGAAGGAAATTAGACCCTTGAGGATGGACTGCCGTACGAGGGGGTCAAGCCCGGATAGTGGTTCGTCCATGACAATCAGCGGAACTTGCCGAGAGACGGCCAAGACGATTTTTAAACGGCCCAAATTTCCCTTGGAGAGCGCCCGGACCCGCTGATCGCCGTCCAACTGCATAAATTCCAGCATGGCGGCGGCCTGGTCGCGAGAAAAGTCGCGGTAGATGCCAGCATAATAGTTTACCATCTCAGCCACCGTATAAAAGCTGTATACCGCATCCGTATCAGATAGATACGCGATATGCTCCGCCAGAATCCGGCGAACCGGGCGGTTTTGAAACACCACTTGGCCGCTATTGGGGCGTAGAAGTCCCGCCATGAGTTTGAGAGTGGTGGTTTTCCCGCTGCCGTTGGCACCGATAAATCCAATAATCTTTCCGGCGGGTAAATCAAACGACAGCTGCCGTACCCCATCCTGCATCTGATATCGCTTCGACACGTTTTGGAAAGAAACAATCATGTTATCCATGACAACCTCCCGGGTATCGTCCTTGTCAATCACTGGCCTGATGCTCCTTGAAGCTCCGCAATATTTCATCCACAGCAAACCCCATCTCTCGCATGTCGCTGAGAAATGCCGTCACGGAATTCTCCATCAATTCCTCACGCAGTTGGCGAAGACGGCTGTGGTCACCGGTCACAAATGTCCCCTGCCCTCGCCGGGTCTCGACCACGGCAATTCGCTCCAGTTCCGCGTATACTCGCTGCACAGTATTGGGGTTAACCCCAACTTGTATGGCCATCTCACGTAAAGACGGCAACTTGTCTCCCACGGCTATCTCGCCACGCACAATTTGTTTGCAAAGCCTGCGGACAAGCTGCAGGTAAATCGGCTGCGTGGAGGTAAAGTCGCCAGCCATTGCCTACACCTCCACATAGCGGTCGATGAGTAGACCCGTGACAGCGAACAGCAAAAGGACAACGATAATGTCGAAGACAAAATGACCCATAAAAATTGATTCCGGCCAATACCCCCCAAGGAGTGCGCGCACGTGAGGCGGAAACAGCCGCAGAAGGGCAACCCGTCCCCACCCAAACGCTTGTGCGTAAAGGGCGGTGCTCTTCAAGCCTCCCACCCCCCAGGTCGCGATCAGCACAATGCCCAGTCCCACAACCCAGCTAAAGTGTTTTAACTGATTTTTCACCGCACGGACCGACATATGAATGAGCGCGATCCACAGGGCTAGATATATCCCGGCGCACAACAAAAACGCCATGGCAAAAAACTCGAGCCGCGGAATCTGAGTCGCCAGAACCGAAAGAACCGCCGGGGATAGGTTTGTCGGTGCCCCATTGGTCGTACTTGTGAACCCACCGCCGTGGATATGCGTCTGATAGTGGATCGGGGGCAAAACGTGGGCGAAATTGACGGAGTGAAATAGCGCCAGCGCCAGCCCATATGAGACAATAAAGTACAACAGCGATCCTATCAAACTACTGACAAGTTTGGAGCCAAACATGGCCCAACCAGACTGCGGCGTTTGCAGCCACAGGGCGGCGGCGCCTTTAACCTCCTTGTTCATCCCCTTAAAAACTTGGGCTGGAAACACCACCACCAGCGAGCCTGTCAAGATTAGACCGATGATTACCGCTGTCCTGTCGGCATTCAGGATGCCCAAAGAGTGCGCCGCCAGAACTGCGCCGGTCACAACGATGGCCGCGCCCATGAACCCGAACCACTGGTTCTTCAACATCCGGATATCTTTCTTTAGCATCGTAAGCCATACCGACATCATCATCCCACCTCTGCATTAGTGCACTAGTAATATAATGCACCAAGACATGAGTTACGTCAACTAGTCTCGTCTGTCGCTTGCACGCAGACAATCATCATAAAAAAGGCCGCGCCGCTTTGGATACCATTAGCTGCTGGAATAAACAGCACTGACTCAATCAACATCGACCGTCAGGCGCGCAATAGGTCTCGATTTGGGTAGGTTGGACCGCATTAATAGGGCGTGTCATGCATCCAATGGCGGCATGCTGAAGATTGCAGAACGAATGGCGCGTTTTACTTGAGGTTGGCCATGGCCTTCGCTACCGCCAAAGTATTCTTTGTGGCGGCGCCTTGCAGAACTGCCACCAGTCCTGGCGATGGCTCCAGTATTACCGCGTAGTACCCGGCGGGCCGCCATACGCGAAAAGTGCGGTGGGATTGGGTGATTTGCGGCATATCCCGGAGAACCGCGCCAAAATCCCCCGCCACCGAGTGCGCCAACGGTTGAGGCGCGGTGAGAAGCGACAGGGAGCTAATCCGGCCTTCATCAACAAAGGGAAGATAGCTTCGAGCCAGTTCCAAAGCGGTGGCATAAAGTTGGGCGCCCTGGGAAAACGCTTGCGGGGAAAGATGTCCGGGTAGAGACGGCCCCGGTATTTGCTCCCCGAAAAGGCTTGGCTGGCTAAATCCCAAAGCATCAAGCGCCGCACGAAAACGGGACATCCCCCAGACGTCGGCAATCTTGGCTAATGAGGCGCCCGGAGGCAGAGAATTCCGAACCGAGGAATTTCCCAGGGCAAGAGCCATTAACGGAGGGAGTTCCGCCAACCCCACCGGATGCCCGCTCCACAAACGGTTTGGCCCTTTATTCGACCCCAAGGCCGCCACCACTTGTCCCTGATTATTAATCACCACGACCGACCCAGCACCCTGATCCTGATTGCCAATCGCTGTTTGAAGCGAGACCGACAGTGATGTTTTAAGCGGTGGACCAGAGGGAGAATATTGGTCGTTTGACCAATGCCAGACGCTGCCTTGCCCCTTTTCCGCCTCAACCGCCAGCGACAACACCATGCCGTCCGGTATATTTTTTTTAGGGATATTAATACGGGCCCGTACCGGGACAATTCCCCTCACGGAACTCCAAGAGGAAGCCCTGGCGGAGGAAGCAAACCATAAAAAAGGCCGCGTCGCCAGCGTCCGCACTCCTATAGCCTTCTTTAGCGCCTGGCGCCTAGAGTTGGGCACTCTCCTTGGTGAAACTAGCAAGACGGACTTCGATACCCGGTGTGTAAGAGGGGACCCGCTTTGACTTAGAATGGGCATAGCCACCCCCGGTGCATTGATGGCCGACACGACTGTTGGCTTGGCAGAAAGATGCCGCACCGTCCAAAACACCGCGCCACCACCCACCATCCCGAGCCCCGCGAGCACCGCGAGCACCGCGAGTCCTGCCAACCGCTTGCGACCATCCCAGAACATGGAAAAACCTCCTCAAAAGAAGTCTTTCCTGTTTTGAAACAGTTCAAACCTATGCGTTGGGATGGTTTTTGGCGTAGACAATATTGGCCAAATGCCGCTGATAGGTGGTGGAAAATAAAAGTCGACCGCTGCGCAACGACACAAAGTAAAGATAAGAGACCGGCGCCGGGTGCATGGCGGCCTCTAGAGTGGCTGTCCCCGGATTGTCGATGGGCCCGGGAGGAAATCCCTTATGCAGATAGGTGTTATAGGGGGACGCCAGGGACAAGTCCGCCGGCACCAATCCGCCCGGCGGCAAGCGGCCCCAGGCATAGCGCACCGTCGCATCCGACTGAAACGGCATGTGAAGCGTCAGGCGATTCATAAACACGGCCGCCACATCGGCACTTTGGCTGGGCTTCTGGCATTCCGCCTGAACAATGGAAGCCAAGGTGACCCATTGCACCAAGGTCATCCGAGTATGGCTTTTCCCGTATAGGCCCTGCATAACCCGGGACTGAAAGGTGTCCCACATGAGAGTGAGAGCTCCCTTGGCGCTAATCCCGTGAGGAAATGAATAGGTGGCGGGATATAGATAGCCTTCCAACGGGTCACGCACCCCTGGGGCGGGTTTGGGCATACCAGGCAAGGGGGATTGTTCAAGCTGGCGATATTGGGCGGATGTGCCAATATGGGCAGCCACCAGACGCGCGGTAATCTGCCGGACGGTATAACCCTCGGGAATGGTGACCTTAGTGACGGCAACGTGACCTTTTCGCATTTGGGTGATAATACTTCGCAATGATTGCCGCGGCGACAACCCGTAAACGCCCGCCGTCAGATGAGTGGCCAGACCCTCATAACGGCTCAGCATGACAAATGCCCAGGCACTGCGAATAATATGATGCTGATGAAGAGTTTTTGCCACCATTTCCGCGCTTTGACCGGGGCGCACGTCAATATAGCGGATACTCGCCGATTTTGAACTAACCGGTTGAAACCGCGAGGAAACATAGAGCAAGACGCAAAGGGCGGCCGCCAAGATAACCGCCCCAATCCCTACCCACTTATTCCGATACCATTGTTGACGACCCACGGATGGCGAAATCACGACAACGGAATCCTGAGATGGCGGTTATTCGTCACCTTCATCATCGAGCAATTCTTCATAGGCTTGGGCTACCTGCTCCCACTCCTCCTCGGATTCGATGTCTGTCAACACATCGTCACCGTCCGCATCCTTTTCCAACCGCAGGATGACCGCCTCAGCCTCTTCTTCCTCGTCGGCGTCAATAGGGAGCAAAATGGCATACTCCTTGTTCGACACCTCAATCACATCCACCACGACAAATTCATGCTCCTTGCCGTCGTCATCGGTCAAGGTAATGATTTCGTCTTCATCCTCCGCAACACCGGTTTCCAGTTCCTTATCGTCAGCCATCCGAGTCTCCTCTCTTGACCATGCGCTGATGGTCCAGATACCCTTGCAAAATTAGTGATGCCGCCACCCCGTCAATCACGGCACGACGGCGCTCGCGGCGCACCATTCTTTCAATCAGAATGCGCTCCGCCTGCCGAGTGGTCATGCGCTCGTCCCAGGTCGTCACTGGCACCACGCAACTCTTCCGCACGCGCTCAACAAAGTCTAGCGTCTTCTCGGCCTGCGGCCCCACTGAGGCATTCATATTCAAAGGCAATCCTACCACAATTTTGTCCGCCTGCCACTGGCCTACCACACGATTAATTTCCTTAAGGTCTTGAGGCCACCCATGACGCTTTATCGGGGGCAAGGATTGCGCAATGAGTCCGGTTTCGTCGCTAACCGACACCCCGATCCATTTATCCCCCACGTCTAGCCCCATTATGCGTTTACCCATCGCGGGGCGTGAGTTCCAGACCACGAACATACTGCTTTAACAATTCTTCCAATAACTCATCCCGCTCAAGCCGCCGAATTAGATTGCGCGCGCCCTTGTGGCTGGTGATATAGGCGGGATCGCCGGACAGCAAATAACCCACTAACTGGCTGATGGGGTTATACCCTTTATCTTTGAGCGCGGCGTACACCTCGCGCAACACTAGGTCGGCCGCCTTTTCCTGGTCGTGGTAATCCCCGAGCCGTCGGGTTTCATCCGACATACTCATGCTCCACATCCTTTCTGGGTGCCGTTCTTCGCGGTGTTGACCCGATTATCCTGCCATCCCAAAGTTCTTATCAATCCAGACCTTAGCCTCTTCTAAAAGGAGCGGAACACCCTCCGGCGAGCGGCCACCGGCTTGCGCCAAGTCATCACGACCGCCGCCCCCGCCATTAATGGCCCGGCTGAGAGGCTTCACCACCTCTTTTGCGGCAAAGCCGCGTCCGCGTACCTTGTCTCCAAAGTATACGACCAGCGACACGCGTTGACCATGACGCGCCGCTAAAATTGCACCGTCCACGGAGCCTTTGACCCCGTCCAACACTTCTCGTAACGCTTCTGACGAGTCCGCCGCGACCTCCGCGACCACGAATCGCAAATTGCCCACTTGCCGGGCCTGCAAGGCCAAGTCACGGCCAACCCGCTCGCGGCTATTGCGTTTCTGCTCCTCGCTGAGATTCTCGTAATGCTTCAAATCGCCCAACCAGCCAGCCAGCCGCCCGGGCCACTCCCCCACAGCCATCCCGGGGAAATAAGGGGCCAGTTGTGATAGCGTGGAACGCTGACGGTCAAACCAAATCAACGCGTTCATTCCCGTCACCGCTTCAATCCGCCGGGAACCGCCTCCCACGCTCGACTCGTCGACAATCGCGAAAAGTCCGATTTGTCCCGTGCGCGAGCAATGCGTTCCACCGCACAGTTCCTGACTAGCCCCGGGTACGGTAATGACCCGCACCGTCTCGCCATACTTGTCGCCAAAGAACGCCAGGGCCCCACCTTCAAGCGCTTTTTGGCGCGACAAATGATCCACCGATACCGCGATATCCGCGAGAATCCAGCCATTGACCAGATTTTCAATGGCCGACAACTGCTCGTCCGACAGTGATTTGGCGTAGGAGAAGTCAAAGCGCAGTCGGTCAGGCGCAACCAACGATCCGGTTTGCCGCACTCCCGCCCCCAGAATCTGACGCAAGGCGGCATGCAGCAAGTGAGTGCCGGTATGATTGCGCATCGATCCGGCGCGCCGGTCCCCGTCGACCGTGAGATGCGCCGCTGATCCCTTTGTCACATAGCCTGATTCCAGGGTAATCAGGTGCCAAATGGCACCCGCCACTTTGAGGGTATCCTCCACGCGAGCCCGCCCTGTCGCGGTCTCTATTTTCCCGGTATCGCCAACTTGTCCTCCGCCCTCCGGGTAGAAGGGAGTCCGCCCCACATAAAGCCAGCCGGCGTCTCCCGCCTCAAGCCGCGACACCTGATCTTGCCCCACATACAGCGCCAGAATGGTCTCTGCGGAAAGTTCTAAATGGCTGTACCCCACAAATTCAACCGTATCCATGGTCGGAAGCAATTCCGTGACCGCGGCCCGATTCTGCCGGGCGCGGTCCCGCTGCTCTTGCATGAGCTGCTCAAAGCGGCCTTCATCCACCCCGATTCCCCGTTCGTCGGCCGCGTCACGGCTCAAATCCAAGGGAAAGCCAAAGGTATCCGCCAGCAAGAACGTGTCCTCACCACTCAGCACGTCGCCTGCCTCCAAGCCGGACAATTTTTGTTCGAGCACTCGCATTCCCGCGTTCAACGTCAGCAAAAACCGCTCTTCTTCTTGCCGAATTAATTCCTCAATTGTCTCCTGCCCGTCCACCACTTCGCGATAAGGGTCGCCCATGACGGCCGCGACATCCGCCACCAGACGGTGCAGGAAGGGTGTGTCCAGTCCCAGCTTAAATCCATAGCGCATAGCCCGCCGCAAAATGCGGCGCATGACGTATCCCCGACCTTCATTGCTGAACGACACGCCTTCCGCCAACAAAAAGGTCACCGAGCGAGCGTGGTCGGCAATAACCCGAAACGGCAGTCCCGAGGGACCGCGGTCATAGGCCAAGCCGGTGAGGCGCTCCACCGCCGCAATCAAAGGCCGCAACAAGTCGGTGTCAAAATTGGAGTCCACTCCTTGCAAATAGGCGGCGATACGCTCCAGTCCCATTCCCGTATCAATGCTGGGGCGAGGAAGCGCGGTAAGAGTTCCTTCTTGATCACGCTCATATTGCATAAACACCAAATTCCAAATTTCTTGCAGGCGGTCGCAATCACAGTGACCGAGCCCGCAATCCGGCCCGCAGGCATATTCCATGCCTCGGTCCACAAAAATTTCGCTGCAGGGGCCGCAGGGCCCCGTATCCCCCATCGCCCAAAAATTATCATGGGCCCCAAGACGCACAATCCGCTCGGGGGAAACGCCGGCAACTTCCTGCCAAAGCGCGAAGGCCTCGTCGTCCGTTTCAAAAACGGTAATCCATAAAATATCGGGGGAGAGACCCAATTCCTCCGTTAAAAAGCTCCAAGCCAGGCGGATGGCATCACGCTTGAAATAATCACCGAAAGAAAAGTTGCCCAGCATCTCAAAAAAGGTTTGATGCCGCGCCGTTCGGCCCACTTGATCCAGGTCGTTGTGTTTCCCCCCCGCGCGCATGCACTTTTGCACGCTCACCGCCCGTGAATAGGAGCGCTTGTCAATTCCCAAAAATACATCTTTAAACTGCACCATTCCGGCGTTGGTGAACAGCAAAGTGGGATCCCCGGCAGGAACCAATGGGGAACTCACCACCTGTTGATGCCCATTGTCTTCAAAAAAACGCACGAACTTTTTCCGAATGACGGAAGCCTCCACCTGGGCTCCTCCCTTATGATATGATGTCTCATTGTACCCAGGGCAAAGAATCGCGGTCAAGGGAAAGGGATAAGCGACGGTAAAGGTGCGTCAGCAGCACTTTTAAAATCGCAGCGGCAGGAACCGCCAGCAAAAGCCCGACAAACCCCGCCATCTCACCTCCGGCCAGTATGGAAAAGATAATCACCAGAGGATGAAGACCCACCGAGTCACCCACCACTTTGGGCCCGATAACAGTGCCTTCCAATTGGTGGATCACCAAAAATCCTACACCGGCGTAAAAGGCAATCCATGGGGATCGGGTGAGCCCCAACAATACCGCGGGGATAGCCCCGGCAATCGGGCCCACATACGGCACCACATCGGTAACCGCCGCTAAGGCGCCAATCAGCAGGGCAAAGGGAATATTGAGGGCCACCATCCATAGTGCTGAGAGCACACCCACCGCTAACGCGACGAGCAATTGGCCGCGAATATATCCGTTGAGCACACGGTCTAAGTCTAATCCCAATTTAAATATTCCGGGCCGCCACACCAGAGGGACAAAGTTCCAAAAATGTTGGCGGACCCGAGACAAATCCTTCAAGACATAAAACGCGAGAATGGGGGCGATTAAAAAGCTGAGGACTCCCGGTACCAAGCCAAAGATCGCTCCCACCAGTCCTTTTAAGGCCCGCAACAACTGCGTTTGCAGATGCAGGGCGGTCGCGTTGATGGCGGTGCGAATAGCCGCCGGCATGGGTTGCTGATGAAAGCGGCCCAGCCAATAATTCCATGTGGTTTGCAACCCCTGCGACAGTTGCGGGACATATCGAATAATCCGTACACTTTCTTGAATTAAAATCGGCACCATGTAGACCAGTGCCAAAACCACCAGCCAGGCGAATACGCCATAAACAAGAAAAATGGCTAGGACCGAGGGGATGTGCGCCCTTTGGGAAGCGAAGTCTACAATCGGAGCCAATAAATAGGCAATGACGAAAGCCAGCATGAACGGCATCAGCACCCCGTGCGCCCATACCAATAGACAACCGCTCAGTATGGCGGCGACGACAAGCAACCCCCAACGAGACCAGCGCCGGGGGTTCACGGGATTCATGGGATCGTCCCATGATTGCCGCATTCAAGCCCTCAACCGAGCCGCCGTTTCGCCAAATGCATCAAGCGGCTGCTCCCATAACGAGCCACACGGTAGGCGGTGGGGCCCCATTGTCTGACACGGCGTATAGCCCGGACCGACGGTGGCGTTTGTGCACGCCGCAATAACCAGACCCCGGCCACCAGTGCTCCCATGAGGCTCCCCGTCACCATACCCGTCATATACCGCTTCACGTTATCACCTCTTCCCTACTATCCGGATCAATTCTGGACAACTCCCCGTCGGGCTCCACCCGAAACATTCGCACCCCTTTATGACCAAACGCAAACTCAATGCAACATTCCCAGCAATAATACTGCCCCGTACCCACTCGCCCCACGTTTCGCCCGTCACACGCGGGACAGACCGGATCCTTGTCCATGGGAACCCCCAGTTTCTTTTCCTAATAATTCCCCAACAGCCTTTTAATCCGGCACAGAAGACGGCCTCACTGTAAAGGGTGCCCGCGCCGCGCGAATTTTAATCGCACTCGGCGCCAGTTCAATGACATCTTGGCGGCTTACGGCAAGCGCCCCCCACAACAAATCGCCCAACAATCCCCGGGATATCACCACATGCGTGATCTGAAGGGTCTCCTCATCGAACAGTACATCTTGCACTCGTCCCAACAGTCGCCCACCCTCGTCAAAAACCGCCAATCCCATCCAAACCCGCTGGCGTTTCATGACTTTTCGGCGCCAGGAACGACTCCTACGGGATATCTGACGCGGATCAGGCAAAACCAGGCCCATCCCGCTCAATTGAAAAACAGCGGATGACGGCACGAACGGAATATAAAAAGGTCGTGGCATCAGCAGGAATCCTTCAATCTCCAGTTCTTCCCACGATACCACAACCTGATCAATAACTTGCCATTTCCGCATACTGCCGACCAGTTTAACCGGCAAGTGAGAGACATGCCAACCGCTCAGCACGGTTCCTCCTCAATGGGAGGGTCTAGCGATGGTCCCTCCCGCAATCAATACGTCATCCTGGTAAATTACGGCCACTTGTCCTGGGCTAATGGCCCACTGGGGATCATTAAAAGATAATTCCGCTCCCGCATGAGATGGCACCCAGCGCGCCGGCGCGGGCTCCATATTGTAGCGCACTTTGGCATCGCCCCAAATCGGCAAATCCGGGCGGCGACCCGAAACATAATAGACGCCTTCAATGGTAGCCGAAGGATTTTGCGCCTCTTCCCGCGAACCCACGATAACGCGGTTGGTTTTGGCGTCAAGACCCACCACATAGCGGGCTTCGGTGCCGGAAATATTTAATCCGCGCCGCTGCCCTACCGTGTAAAACGCGATGCCCTCGTGTTCTCCCAACACCTGCCCTTGGCGGTCCACAATCTCTCCCCGCTGCACAGCCTCCGGACGATGCTCCTTGAGGTATCCTTGATAGTCATTTTTCGGAACAAAGCATAATTCCTGACTTTCCGGCTTATGAGCCGTAGCCAGCTCAAAACTTTCCGCTGTTTGCCGACTTTGCTCTTTGGTCAGCTCCCCCAACGGGAACAATAAATGACATAAATCATCTTGACCCAAAGTGTAGAGCAAATAGCTCTGGTCCTTTTTATGATCCTTGGCCCGCAACAACTGATACTCTGAGCCGGTGTCGCGAACTCGCACGAAATGGCCTGTGGCCAAATAGTCCGCTCCTTGAGATTTTGCCCAATTCCACATGGCCCCAAACTTAATATTGCGATTGCACAACGCGCAAGGGTTAGGCGTGTACCCGCTCATATAACCCTTCTCGAAGGGCAGAATGACCTTTTCGTAAAAGGGCTGCTCGACATCAACCAAATAGTGCGGGATACCCAATTTTTTGGCCACGCGCCGGGCGTCGACAATGTCCTCCAGTCCACAACAGCTGTTGGCGGTTTCCGCCGGCAGATGCCGCATGGTCACTCCGACAACATCATATCCCTGATCCAATAATAAGGCGGCGGCCGCCGAGGAATCGACGCCGCCGCTCAAGCCTACAGCTACAATCTTCCTCATTTGTACCTTCCTTCAGCCAGGGCCTCCTCAACCAATTCCAGCAAGTCCCTGAAGTTTATGTCGGGCAACTCCACGTTGCTCTTTTATCAATCGATCCATGGTTATCTGGCTCATTGCTTCATCCACCGCTTCCCGAACCCGGATCCACACATCGGGACCGATACAGGCATGGGCTTCAGGACATCCCGACCCATAGGCGCCCGCACAATCGGCCACGACGATGGGCCCTTCCACCGCTGTCACCACATCCCGAACCGAGACTTTCTCGGGCGGCCTCGCCAATTGGTATCCGCCTTGGGCTCCACGAGTTCCGGTCACGATACCTGCGCGTTTCAATAACGGCATCAATTGTTCCAGATATTGCTCGGGTATATTCTGGGCATGTGCCACGCTGCTCACCGTCACGGGTCCACGGCCTGCGTGAAGCGACAATTCATACACCGCTTTAACGGCATACCGCCCTTTGCTAGAGACTTTGAACATCGCATAACACTCCCACAAATCTTTGCTATAAGGGTAGCACCGCCAACTCTCAGGGTCAACTCAGGACAGATGATAAGCAACAATCTTCAATTAAGGCTCAATCTTCCTTTCTTTCCGCAAGCCTCCACGTGCATGCAGCCGCTCTAGGTAGAACGGCTGCATGGAACCCAAGGACTTCTCTTCGCCGCCTGCCTCTACGAAGAAGCAGTTTCGGCATTGACCAATCCCGGTGCTTTGCCCAAGGTAAAGAGCTTGGCCAAGTTTTCCGGCATTTGCCCCACCGGCTCGGTGCGAAGGCTGATTTCCCCATCGCGATAACTTTCCACGAAATTAATTTTCTGCCATTCCGGCATCTCATCCGGGAAGTCGACCCGCCAATGCGCTCCCCGGCTCTCCTTGCGCTCCAAGGCACTGCGAACAATGCCCTCACACAAGAGCAGCATGTTTTGCACATCAAACACCGCGTGCCAGCCAGGATTGTAGGTGCGAGACCCTTGAATGGAAAGCTGCTGTGCCTGTTCCTTCAAGTTAAGAATTTGATCCAGTCCTTCTTGCAATATTTCGCCGGACCGTCTAATTCCCGCGTGATTGGTCATCACTTCCTGCAATTGCTCATGCAAGTGGTAGGGATTGACGCCCTTTTCCCGACGGAAAGGAGCCAGCACTCGATCCATTTCCTGCTGAAGCTCGGCCTCGTCAACGGGAGCCAATTCGGTGCCCCCTTGAACATATTGCAACGCTCCCATACCCGCCCGGCGCCCAAACACCAGCAGGTCGGAGAGGGAGTTGCCACCCAATCGGTTGGCGCCATGCAGTCCGCACGCGACCTCACCGGCGGCGTACAATCCGGGAAGATTGGTGGCGCAGGTCTCCGGGTCCACCCTCAATCCACCCATGGTGTAATGGCAAGTGGGCCCCACCTCAAACGCTTCTTTGGTGATATCCAAATCGGCCAAGGTCATGAACTGCTGATACATGCCGGGCAATTTCGCCTTGACATACTCCGGCCCTTTATGGCTAATGTCGAGCCAGGCTCCGCCATGCGGCGACCCGCGGCCAGCCAGTGCCTCTCGGAAAATGGCGCGTGCCACCACGTCCCGAGACGATAGTTCCATCCGCTCGGGGTCGTAAGTCTTCATGAATCGCTCGCCCTCAGAGTTGCGCAGCAGCCCGCCTTCCCCACGAACACCCTCCGTGACCAAAAGGCCACGGACACCCGGCGGCCACACCATCCCGGTCGGGTGAAACTGCACCATTTCCATGTCCATCAAATCGGCTCCGGCCCGAAACGCTAATGCCGCGCCGTCACCGGTGCTCTCCCAGCTATTGGAGGTCACTTTAAAGACTTTACCCCATCCACCCGTGGCCATCACCACGGCACGAGCCCGAAACAGGACAAAATGGCCGTCATCGCGGAAATATCCGAAGGCGCCCGCCACCCGTCCGTTGTGCACCAGCAGTTTAGTCATGGTGACTTCGTGAAAAATGTCGGGACCGCTATGAATTGCCTTATACTGCATGGTGCGAATTAATTCCAGTCCGGTATGATCGCCGATGTGGCAGAGCCGTCGGAAGGTATGAGCCCCGAAAGGACGCTGCATAATGCGGCCTTCCTTGGTGCGATCAAAAATGGCGCCCCAATACTCCAACTCCAGAACGCGGTCGGTCGCTTCTTTCGAGAAGATTTCCACCATGCGATAATTGTTGATAAAATGACCGCTGCGCATGGTGTCATAAAAATGCGTTTCCCAACCGTCCGGGGCGTCTAAATTCCCAAAGGAGGCGGCCACGCCACCTTCCGCCATCACGGTATGCGCCTTACCCAACAGGGATTTGCAAATCACCGCCACCTTAAGGCCGGTATTCTCAGCGGCCTCCACCGCGGCCCGCAGGCCCGCGCCGCCAGCGCCGATGACAATGATGTCATAATCGAGGGTCTCATATGATTCTTGCGCCATGTTTAGAATAACCTCACATCGTGAATGACTCCCATCATAAGGAGCCGAATATAAAGATCGGCGGCCCACACCGTTGCCAACGAAGCCCAAGCCCATGAGCCGTGGAACACGTTCCAACCTGAGACCCGGTGCCACATCTTGTAGCGCACGGTCGGCTTGCCTTCACACGAATAGCAATCCTTCCCCCCGCCAACCATGTGGCGAAAAGCGTGGCAGGAAAAGCTGTACGCGGTCAGACAAACAGCGTTGACCAGCAGAAGCAGACTGCCGACGCCCACGCCGAATCCCGACTTGAAGATAAACGCCTGTACCGTGTCCTTCCACAAGAACACCAGAACAATGAACACCAGGTACCACGCGTAGCGATGCAAATTATTAAAAGCTAGAGGCCATTTCGACTCCCCGGTATAGCCCGGGCGAGGCCTCTCCGAGTGATAGCAAGCGGGTGGATCCCAGAAAAATCCCCGATAGTATTCCTTTCGGTAATAATAGCAGGAAAACCGAAACACCAATGGAATCCAGGCCACATACAACGCATCAAGCACATGCCACCCAAACCAATTTCCCACACCGGGCGAAAAATACGGGGAAATATAGTTGCCGTAGCTGCCGGAATTGTGAAACAAAACTTCCCACAATGAGTAAAGCACCCACAGGCCTAAAATTATGGCTGTGCCCAAGGGTGTCACCCAATAATACCTGGACTTCGTCGCGCCTTGCAACGCCGAATCCGAAGCTGTCTCCAGGGGTTGAGCCATGCGTATTCCCTCCACCACTGCATCCACCAAAGTGCCGTGCCTCAGGGACGGCCTATGAAGAGTATACAACACGCGTCTCGCGCAGGCGAAACTGTCAGCAAAAGCGGAAGATTCGCGTATTGCATCTTGGCCCTATTCATAGGGCCCCAATCGTCTATCCGCACTTAGCCCTCAATCCTAGGTTTCCTGGCCACGGGCGGAACGCCAGTTCCGCAACTTCTCCCGATTGGACACCTCTTCCCCTTGGTCCCCTGGCTGGTAAAACGAGAGTGATTGCAAGGGCGGTGGAAGGTGGGGGTCGGGAAGAAAATGGCCGGGCGACTCATGAGGATACCGATACCGCGCCTCTTGGCGGGGCCTATAGCTGTGGTCGCGCAACTCATCGGGGACAGGAGCGTTAGGCCACCGCGCTAAAGCATCGTCCAAGGCCGCCAGGGCCTTTACCACGGTGTTGGACTTGGGTGCCATCGATAAATAGAGAACCGCTTCCGCCATCGGAATGCGCGCTTCGGGAAACCCCACGGTTTCCAGGGCCCAGGACGCGGCATGAGCGACTGCCAATGCCCGAGGGTCCGCCAAACCAATATCCTCGGCCGCATGCACCAAAAGCCGACGCGCAATAAAGCGAGGATCTTCGCCGCCCTTGAGCATACGGCCCATCCAGTATAAGGCGGCATCGGGATCGGACCCGCGAATGGATTTAATGAAGGCGGAGGCCAAATCATAATGAAAGTCGCCGTGGGCGTCGTAATAGCTGGCGAAGTCCTTCCAGACCGCCTGCAGCATCTCCTCCGTCAACATATTCGCGCCTTGGCTGTCAGCCAGCACGGTGAGACGCTCTAATACGGTAAGGGCCATGCGGGCATCGCCACCCGCGCGCCTGGCGATGGCGGGAAGAACCGACTGATCGCGGCCGCACTCGCGCCACCAGCGAGAACGCTCCTCCCAAGCCCGCTCCAGCACCCGCTCGATATGGTGCGGCTCCAACGCATGAAACTCTATGAGCAAGCAACGGGAAATCAGGGCGTTATTGAGAGAGACCCAAGGATTTTCCGTGGTCGCGCCCAATAGCACAAAGGTTCCGTCCTCAACAAAAGGCAACAACACATCCTGCTGGCTTTTGGAAAAACGGTGAATCTCATCCAAAAACACAACCGTTCCCCGTCCCTGCAGCTGCCAGCGCCCCTGCGCCTGTTCCGCCACTTTGCGGATTTCAGCAATTCCTGTAGCCACGGCGGACAGAGGCACATAAGCCAAGCCCTGTGATCGCGCCAGTATTTGCGCGACCGTCGTTTTCCCGGTACCGGGAGGCCCATAAAAAATAGACGACCGCAGGTTATGGCTCGCCATGGCCGCCAATATCCCATTCGGTCCGGTCAAATGTTCTTGTCCGATGACGTCGGCCAAAATCGAGGGCCGCAAGCGCGCTGGCAGAGGCGCCGCTTGTTGACGGCGCGCGTCGCCAAGCTCACTAAACAAATCATCCGGCATTTTGAATGAAACCTTTCATCTGGGAAAAGACCTCAAGCGCCTGATCAATTCCCCCATCATCCACATCCAAGTGCGTCACCAGCCGGATTCGTCGCGGCCCCATCATGCCAAAAGCCACTCCGCGTTCCAAGGCCGCTCCCGTTAATTGCTCCGCCGGCCCTTTGGTTTCGATCATCACCATGTTGGTGGGATGCGAGGGAATCCAGGCCTCATAACCGAGGTCCAGCAGTCCGTGGAACAATCGCTGGGCGCGGCGATGGTCCTCGGCCAAGCGATGGCGGTTCTCCAGAGCCAAGAGACCAGCCGCCGCCACAACGCCCACTTGGCGCATGCCTCCACCCAGCCACTTCCGATATCGCCGGGCCTTTTCAATAAAGGGAACGCTTCCGGCCAACAAAGAACCCAGCGGCGCCCCCAATCCTTTAGAAAGGCACACCGATACGGAGTCGGCGTCGCACACCAGCCGCTCGGCCGGCAAGTCCAACGCTGCCGCCGCGTTGAAAAGGCGCGCACCGTCGACGTGAACCAAAAGACCCAGAGTATGCGCTTCCGCCATGACAGGATCCACAGCATCCGGTGAAAGCGCGGCACCTCCCGCGCGATTATGCGTGTTTTCTAGACAAGCTAGACGAGGCCGTGGGTGGTGAATATTCGCCGACCTTACAGCGCCTCGTAGAGTTTCGGGAGTAAAAAGACCCTCAGGGCCATCCAGAAGGGTGACCATGGCGCCCGCCCACAACGTGGCGGCGGCGCCCTCATAGTAATAGGCATGACTGTCGCGATGAATAAACATCTCATCGCCGCGTTCGGTATGACTTAAAATAGCCACCTGATTGGCCATGGTTCCCGATGGCACAAACAGGGCGGCATCCTTGCCTAACAACCGTGCGGTCTCCGCCTCGAGTCGATTGACGGTGGGATCTTCTCCGTAGACATCATCGCCGACTTCTGCTTGAGACATGGCTAGGCGCATGGCCTCTGAGGGCCGGGTGACGGTGTCGGAACGCAGATCCACCCGGACCCTCGAGTCCGCCACCTTAGAGACCCAGCTTTCGCGTCAGTTCTGCCTTGGGCAGCGCCCCCACAACTCGCGACACCTCTTGTCCAGACTGGAATCGCACAATGGTAGGAATGCTCATTACGCCATACTGTGAGGCAATAGCCGGATTTTCATCCACATTAACTTTAGCAACCGTGAGCGCGCCTTGGCGTTCTGTCGCAATCTCATCCAAAATTGGCGAAACCATACGGCAGGGCATACACCATGAGGCCCAAAAGTCTACCAGCACCGGGGTTTCCGACTGAATAACCTCCGAAAAATTAGTCTGGTCTGCCGCGATAACATATTCTGCCATAATATCCCCTCCACTAAGCAATTTTACCTGTACCCTGGCTATTTGCCAACGGACAACAAAGGGCGGAGTCTCCTCCGCCCTACACTTGCCCCACCATGCCGCAACGCCCGACGTTTTGAACCTGCCTTAGGCAGGTGGGCGCCTCCCGCCAACTTTCGCAGTCCCCACGTCTTTCGGGGCAGGACGGCCGTTGGCGAAGATCAGGTTCCCTATGTTTTGGTGTTGGCTCAAAACATATCGGTCCGGTCCCGAACACGGCAGGGATCCTTGCGATGGCTCTCATTATAGAAGGGCCTCACACAGGACGCAAGCGACAAACTATCCCAACCGAGGAAGGCTGGGCCTTCCTCGGTCAGGTTGCCACTCTTACTGGAGATTGGAGTCCTTTTTGGCCATGCTGGAGACCATGTCGGCCAGCTTTTCCTTGTCTTTGCGGTTAGCCGACTGCCAGACATTTTTAGCGAGCCGGTCCTGCGCGCTTTTGGGTTCCACGCCTGCTTGCAGCATCGCGTCCCCCATTTCGACAATATCGGAGTTTACATCCGAATCGCCCTGTTTCATGCGCTTTGCCGCACGCGCTTTCAAGTCCTGGAACGACGACGGCACTCCTTTCCCCAAAGCAATCCCCTCCTCCTGAATGAGTGAAGAGCCAATGGCCCACTCTCATGGTTGCCCTTCTCCTCCCAAACTAATCAGTCGATATCACCCAAAAATAAGGGACGGACTCATTTAAAAGGTATATTGCGGGTGCCTTTGGCCACACTAACACTTGGGTGGACAAGGAGGTGAAGCGATGAACTGGATCGGCACGATTGTGCGCTTTATCGTCGCTGCCATCGTTTTGATGTTGTTGGGGTACGTGGTGCCCGGATTTTCACATTTGACTTTTTGGTCGGCCTTGCTGGCAGCCCTGGTCATTGCCCTGGTCGGCTACCTAATCGAAGCCATGTTCGGGAAATCTGTTTCTCCCTATGGCCGTGGCATCGTCGGGTTTCTGGTCGCGGCCGCCGTTGTTTACGCAGCCCAACTGGTGGTGCCGGGAATGCATGTCACCATTGTGGGCGCTTTAATCGCGGCGTTTGTAATCGGTCTGGTGGATCTATTTATTCCCACTGCGGTCCGGTAGTCTAGCAGACTGAGGCCGAAGCCCAAAAACTCCGTATAATGTGAAGGGGCTGCCGCGAGGCAGCCCCACTCGCATAGTGCCGGGAATTATCTACTTGGTGACGGCAAGATG
>JAJYTS010000025.1 GCA_021792935.1 Bacillota bacterium
ACGCGCCAATTCGTCATCGGTTTGCAAGGGATTTTCCCGGACTCGCTCCTGAAGCAGGCGCTGCCGTTCCGACCGCCCCAGTTTGGCCACGCACATCACCCTTCTTGAGGTCATGGACAGCAATATGACCAGATAATAACACTAAGTAATGATTTAGTCACGGCAACGACCAAAACTCTGACGCGGCAATAGACCATGGACGCGCCCAACAACGCGCCAGTCCCCACGCATTGAGGATTTCCAACCATTATAGGTCAACGAACCGAGTCCGGAGAAGGCGCCAGCACCGCCAAATCCTTCAATGTCGCATGAACGCATCAAAAAGACGAGTCGGCGCTTACGGGACTCTTTTGGGGCGTCAAAGCGGGTTCACCACCATTGTCAGCATAGGCGGGCCAACCGACGCACCCGTTGGCGACGTTTATTACCCGTCGTCATTTTAATCCCCAAACACAGAAAAGCATCCCCACCACAGTCAGAGGATGCCTTTCCACCACTATTCACGACATTTCACCGGGCCGCACTAAAATTAGCCCTCGTGGCTTACCGCGATTCGACCATCATAGAATCCGCAATGAGGACACACGTGATGCGGCAAGCGATCACCATGGCATCGCTGACACTCCACCCACGCCGGCGGAGTCAGCTTCCACTGGGAACGACGACGATGCGTGCGCGAACGAGACAATTTACGCTTTGGTACGGCCATTTTTTTCTCTCTCCCATTCCACGTAATCAGGAAATAAATTTTCCAATGCGGCCCACCGGCTATCGCCCTGAGGCTGGCAATCGCAAGGACCCAGATTCCAATTAGCCCCGCAATTCGTGCACAACCCCCGGCATTGAGGCTGACACAAAAGGGTGATGGGAAAACTGACTCCTACCGCGTCAGACACCATACGGTCAAGGACAACCGCGTCACCGGCAAACCGCGAATAATCCAAACTCTCATCGTGAGGGCCTGCCTCTTCCCGGAATTCTTCCGTAGCCTCAAAGGGCAGACTAGTTTCAAAGGGTTCGGCGCACCGGCTGCATAGCGCCCGAGCCTTGAGCTGGCCCGAAACCTGCACAATCAGAGTGCCCCCGCCCGCGTTGCGCACCACCACATCAACCACCGCAGGATCAATAAGCGGATAATCGGCGCGGGCTTGCGCCTCTTCGGGCCAGGCTGCCACCAGTTGTGCCGTCTCTTCGCGTCCCGCCCATTTTTTCACATCCGAAACCCTAAATTCCACGATATCCCCCTCGCGACACTCCTACTAGTATATAAGGAGCGAAAAAGCGCTGTCAATTGTCACGACTTGTGACGACCCGCCGCCCCTATCAACACCCACAGGACGAGGGCCATTACCGCTAAAAACGCGTATTCGCCAATGGGCATGCCGGCCATTCGGTCTAATTCGGAGCCATGAACCACCCAAGCCAAGCCCAGCAGAATAGCGCCCAATAAAAAGGAAAAAGCCACGCGATTGGCCAATACCGCCCAATGGGCCAAAACCCGATCAATATTCTGATGCTCCAGCACAATCCGGATCTCGCCCCGGGACAAGGTGCGCAAGGCACGTTCAAACTCTTCCGGGATGTTGGCCAAGTGTCCGCCCAATTTCATCGCCTCGGCAACCGTGGCCGGAACCCAATTTTGAGGATTGAGTCGAGTCCATAAAAGCTCCGCGGCCAGAGGCTTTCCCATTTCCACTAAAGAAAATTCGGGATCTAAAGACCGCACCACCCCGTCCGCCAGCACCGCCGTTTTCGCCAAAAGCATAAATTCCGCCGGGATGCGCAATTGATGCCGCTGGGCCGTCTTAAACAAGTCGCCCAACGCTTGTCCCAAATTGAATGCTTTCAAATGCGCCTCATAATAGCGGCGGCGAAGCCTATCAATGTCGCGCACAAGCAGCCGGCGCTCCACTTGACCACTTGCCGAGCCAATGGCGGCCAAGGCTTCCGCCACCATCTCCGACTGCCCCTGCACCAACCCAAGCACGATTTGGATGGAGCGGGTGCGCATACTGGGCGACAATACTCCGACAATGCCCCAGTCTAAAAAAATGAGTCGCCCCTCAGAATCCACATGCACATTGCCGGGATGGGGATCGGCATGAAAGAAACCCGCCTGAAAAATCTGGCGGTATAAGCTATGAATAAACCGCCGGGCCAACTCATCACCCTGAATGCCCATGGCGGCTAGCCCTTCTCTATCGTTAATCTTTACCCCACCTAAAGATTCAAGCACTAAAACATCGGCATGCGTCAAATCCCACATCACCGCCGGAACGACCACATCCCCCTGGCCAGCCAGATTCTTGCGGGCAGCGTCGGTGTTTTGCGCCTCCACCGTGAAGTCCAGCTCCTCACGCATGGTGGCGACCAATTCCTCTACCAGACTCACCAACCCATTTCGTTTAGCCCACGGGCTTCTTTTTTCCGCGCGTTGCGCCAAGACCCGCAAGATATGAAAATCTGACTCCGCTCTCTGTAAAATCCCGGGACGGCGCACCTTGATGACGACGGCCTGCCCGTTGCCAAGCCAGCCGCAATGAACTTGGCCGATACTGGCGGCCGCCAGGGGCACGGGATCGAATTCGCGCAGCACCTCTGTCAACGATTGACCCCAAGCGTGCTCAATAATGCGCTGAGCCTCTTGCGGGGAAAAAGGCGGCACATCATCTTGCAAATGCTGCAGAGATTGGGCCAAGGCGTCGGGAAGGATATCGGGGCGCATGGACGCCAACTGTCCCAATTTCACGTAGGTTGGTCCGAGTTCTGCAAGTACTAAGCGCACCCGCTCCGGCCACGACGAATCCACGGTGGGGAGAGTTTGAGCCCGGAAGCGGCCTGCCAGCCCCAGATATCGGGACAAACCGACGCCGTCCACGATCCATAACAGACCATGGCGAGCCAATATTTCAGCGATTTGGCGCAGCCGCCTCCAGGAACCCCGATTTAATTTGGCCAATGAGAGTCTCCTGGCTGCTCAAACGTCCCAAAAATTTGAGGTGTTCCGTCTCGCACCATGACGCGGCCGCCCGCAATCACGGTATGCAAGGTGCGCCCATCTGTCAGCAGCATGTCCGCCCTCCCGCCCACTACCACGCGCCCCACATCATCCAGTTTCAAGATACGGGCAGGAGTCTCGGTGGCGGGGCGAACAGCCTCGCCCCAATCGAATTTAAGGTGGTCATGCAAGCCCTGAACAGCCTCAAACAAACTGGAGGCGGTGCCGATTCCCATATGCAGCAAGTGTCCCCGCGCGTCAAATACTGGGGCTGAGCCGCCCGCGTCGGTGCTGAACGAAATCTGTGCAAGAGGAACTCCCTGTTCCATCAGGTAGCGCACCGCCGCCACCGGGTCCACGGCCTGCGAATCATGAATATCGGGGCTTATGCTGGTGGTCAGGTCAAGAAATCCGCCTTTATGGCCATAGCGCACGGCATCGTGCAAAAGCGGTCGGGTGCGATTGAGATGAGTGGGAACCATCGTGCTAATGGGCACATCGGCAATTTCCAGCACTTCCATCAAGGGACTAAGATGGCGGGCGCCACTGCCGACATGCAGATGAAGCACGCCGGCTTTCCCGCTTAAGAGCCCTCCAGTCCTCGCCTCACCGGCCAGATGGGCTAATTCGCGATCACTGGGGTGGCTGCCGCGATGATCGGAAATGGCAATTTCGCCGATGCCGACAACGCGATCGATGAGGATAATATCATTGCGGGGGCTGTCGGTAATGGTGCGGGTAGGCACCTGGTAAGCCCCAGTATAAATGCGGGTGTTCAGACCTTCTACGGCCAGCGCCCGGGCTTTAGCCAAGAGTTCCTGCACCGAGCGCGTGGTGCCGTCTGTACCCAGCACGCCCACGACGGTGGTAAGCCCGTACCGGGTTAAATGAGAAAGGGCCAGCTCGGGGGTCCGAAACTGCGGACCCCCTTCCCCGCCGCCTCCAGTAATGTGGACATGCTGATCCACTAAACCCGGCAATACCAAAAACCCCTTGCCTTCTATCACCTCGCCCTGCGCCCAGGGGGGAAGGGACAAATTGCCGCCAATGGCGGCAATCCGGTCATTAACCACTAAAATGTCAACCTGTCCCACAGGGTCGGGGGAAAATAGATTTCCGCCACGGATCAACAGCGCGGAAGTTTTCACGATTGGCCGCCGTCCCCCTTGGTTGGGCCTCTGCCTAGCACCACCTCGATTTTCTGGGCGATTTCCTGGCTTTGGTGAATAATGCGCTTCAGCTTATCCAAATTATCCTCCAATTCCTGACTCAACTGGTATTGCGCCTGTGCCACCACCGTGGCGTCCGCCTGCGGCGATGCGTCACCAAACCGGGCCTTGCCGGTGTCTTTCTGCTGCGGTTTCTGGTGGCTCTTTTTCACCAGTGTTCGCAAACGTGACATTCCACTGGCATTGGACAACGCCGACAGGCCGCTCTGACCGGAACCAGAGCTCCCACCCTTGGTGCCCGACTGTGACTGGGATGACCCCATCGCGTGGCGAATCATCTTTTGCGCCTGTGACCGGGACACGCCCTTTGAGGTTTGGCCAGTTCCACCAGAACTCTTGCCTCTGGAAACTCCCGACGAACCATCCGATTGCGATTTTTGACTCCGTTCTGAACTCCGCCCCTGGGTCTTCTCACCGGCGGATCGGCTCTGCTGCTCCGCCCCTCCTTTTTTGGATTGGCTTTGCGATAGTGCCGTCTCTATCATCCGCTGCACTTGCCGCGGCGACACACTTTCCCCGCCGCCACCGGCTTTGCCAGCGGGTTCCTGAGCCCCTGCTTCCCCCTGTCGTGCGCTCAGCGCTTCTTGAATCATTTGCCGCACCTGATCCGCGGTAAGAGTGGAATCAGGCGCCAACGCCGACGACGTTTCCTCTTGCCCCGTTCCCATATTCTTCTTAGCCAACCGGCCATGGCGGTCTTCCCTGCCGGGCATAATCTCGCCTCCCTGGTGAGGTTTGGCAATAGTATGACCGCAGCACCAACGTTTAACTCGTCGCTGTTTGAAAATCTTGGAGAGCCTGGCTGATATTCTTGACACCGTAAATCTTCATCTGGTAGCCCATCTTCCGCGCCATAGACCGGGCCGCCTGGTAATTTGCCTGAGGAACCACAAATACCCGCGCTCCCGCTCGATAGACCGTCACCACCTTTTGCTGTACGCCCCCAATTTCCTCCACATTGCCATTGGGCAAAATTTCTCCCGTCCCCGCCACGGTTCGCCCATGCGCAATATTCTTTCCAGTAATTTGATCGTATATTTCCAAGGCGAACATCATTCCGGCGCTGGGCCCCCCGATTTGTCCGGGATGGATGGTCACCGTTCGCGGAATAATGGGCTTTTGCCAGGGCCCCACCATAATGCCTAAAGCCGGAGCCGAATCCCCGGCGATATGAACCGTTTGGATGGGAATAATCTTGGTTTGGCCCTTTCTAGTAATCGTCACATCAACCACCTGGCCCACCTTAAAATGACGCATGACCTGTCTGAGACCCAGGTATTGGGTAACCCGGTAAGACCCAATACGGGTGATGACGTCGCTTGCATCGAGCTTGCCCGCCGCGTGGCCCGTATTGAGGATGCCCACCACCAAGGCTCCTTGATAGGTGGCAATGCGGGCATTGATCCCAGCCAGCCGCTCGCCCGCCACTTTTGCGGCCCACTGGCTTTGCTGCATCAAGGCGGCATTATATTGGATGTACTGATTAATGTTTAGGGGGCCAAAGACCGCCTGCTGCGGTTGAAATTGCCAACTGCGGCGAAACCAGCGGGTTACGTATTGAAATTCACTGGCTGTTCCAATATCCACCGCGACCATGAGCATTCGTCCCGGCCCCGGAGTCTTGGCATTCTTGACGGCAACCATCTGCCGCAAATTGCCCGTTAGTCCCGGCGAAATAGCCACCTGCCCGCTAGGGATAAACCGCAAAACCTCCAGGGCCACTCCCAAAATAATTACCACCCACAGGGGAATAACCCACCATGGGCGACTCTTGCCGGAACTCATGCCGACCCCTCCAGTTGCCTCGATATTTCCCCCATACATGCCTCGCAGGCGTCCTCTCCAGCCCTAATAAATTCTCTCACCCGGGTAAACTGGGCGTTGCGGGATTGAGGAACTCGGGGCTCAATCAACACATCGGCGATTACCGGTTTATATTGCCGCAATTCCCGCGCTATCACATCAAAGGACTGAAATAAAATATCAAATACCGACTTCAGCTCGCCAGACACATCAATTCCCGCATCCACCGCCACCACTGGAGCATCCGCCATCTCCCGCGCCAAATCTACCGGAACCCGGTTCAACACCCCGCCATCCACCAATAGCCGCCCCTGGTACGCATAAGGGCTAAAAATCCCCGGAATCGACGTGGTCGCGCGCACGGCGTCAGCCACGGCCCCTTCATCCAAAACCACTTCCTCACCCCGTTGAATATCGACCGCCACCAATTTCAACGGCGGGTGGCAATCCTTGAACCCCAGCCCCCGCGTAAGCACCTTTAAAAGGCCTAACAGCTTCTGTCCTCGCACCATTCCCATTTTTGACAGCGAAAAATCAATCCATTGACTGCGTCGAAGCCCGATGGCCAATTGCTCCAACATGACCCCGCTATAGCCGGTCGCGTAAAGACCACCAACCAACCCTCCCATGCTAGAGCCGGCAATCCCCAAGATGGGCACGTGGTGGCGTTCCAGACACTTTAACACACCGATATGAGAAAGCCCCCGGGCTCCCCCCGAGGAAAGAGCCAATGTCACCCCCGCACTCACCGCCGCCCCTCCTCGCCGTGTTATGTCTAAGCATATTTTTTCCGAGTGTCACCCATGAACCCCCCATGAGGGCGACCCGTCCGCATAATCTTAAGAGGAGGGGTCCTACCATGGCCAAAAAAGGCTTCCGTCGCTTTTTGCCCCTAGTCCTGTTCGCGGCTGTGACTGCCTTGGCCGCCGTCCATCCACCAGACACCCGTGGAGCTCTCGAATATGCCATTGCTCTCTGGTGGAACCATCTTGTGCCGGTCTTGCTTCCCGGCTATGTGCTAGGCCAATTCTTGCTAAGCCTGTGGCCGCGTCCACCCTTATACGCGCTCGCTCTCTTAGCCTTCCTGACATTCCCGCCGCTGGTGGCTCTCATATTGTTGGACTGGCACCGCCAAGGCCGCATTGCCGACCGCCAGCTGCTTCCTTTATTGTTATACACCAATATCTATAATCCCCTAATCTTCCCCCATCCAAGCTTGGGCTTAACCCTGGACGCCGCCCTCATGGTAACGGCGCTCATCATTTTTCCGCCGGGCAACATCCCTCCCAGCCCGCCGGTTTTGGTTCCTTTCAAACCGCGACAATGGATTGCGGACGCCATGACTTGGACCACCATCATGGGTTTGACAACCATGGGGGCGTGGCTTGGCCATCATTGGTTGCCCTGGCTAGGAACCGGTTGGATTATCGATCCTCTGGGCATTCACTGGAGTTGGCAGACCGAAAAAGCGCCTCCTCTGGCCCTTTTTTGGACGGCGTTCGGGGGACTCGGCTATTGGCTGCCTTTGTTCCTCAAGGCGCCCGATTTGCAGCGCCGGCGATTGCTGCTATATCGCCTCTTGCAGTCAGGTCTGGGCGCCCTTATGGTCCTCATGGCGCAAGGATATTGGCCCTATTGATGCGCGGCATCGCGTGGCCGAAGGCTCTGGCGGTCATGGCGGACATTCGTTTGCAGTTTGGCAATCTGCTCGTCCAATCCCGCCAATACCTCGTCCGCATAGGACAGCGCACCCAAATGAATTTCTTGAGCGCACTGTTCGGCCGCCTGCACCAATTCCTGCGCCCGTGTCTCCGCCGCCTTCATAACTTCCGAATCACCGGCCAGCGACTGCGCCCGCGACGCGGCCTCTTGCAACAACTGATCAGACTGCTGACCCGCCTCTTCTAAAATCCGATCTCGCTCCCGCACCACCCATTGCGCTTGCCGCACCTGCTCCGGCAAGGCGTGACGAACTTGCTCGATAAGGGTGTGCGCCGCTTCGGCATCGACTAGCACCTGGCGACCCCATGGAAGGCGCCGCCCCGAGTCCAGCAACTGCTCCAACTGTTCCAGCAGATACGTAACCTCCGCTGCTACCAGCATATCCTCTTGCAATCAACACGCCTCATTTCTCGCGAAAATACTCCACCAGCGCCGCGGCCACCGGAGGGGGGACCAGAGCGCTTACGTCGGCCCGATATCCCGCCAACTCTTTTATCAAAGTCGAGCTTAAGTATGCATGGTTCTCCCGGGTGAGCATAAACACGGTTTCAATGTCGGGAGCCATCCGTTTGTTCATTAAGGCGAACTGAAATTCGTAATCAAAGTCCAATACCGCGCGAAGGCCCCGAATGATGACCCCGGCCCCAAGGCGGCGGGCAAAATCCACTAAAAGGCCCGAGCCTTCCACCACCTCCAGATTAGGCCGGTTAATCGCGGTTCGCGTTAGCCGCACCCGGGTTTCCGCGTCAAAGAGCGCGTTCTTGCCGGCATTGGCAAAGATCGCCACCACCACCGTGTCAAAGACAGCGCAGGCCCGTTCAATCACATCGACGTGGCCATTATGCAACGGGTCAAACGAACCGGGATAGACAGCAATCATGATCCCACCTCCGCCAGAGAAGAAAACGCGCTTAAACGGGTATCGCCATAACGACGGCTCCAAATTTGCCTTAGCCCCGGCAAACGCGGAATTTCCTGGTCCTGGCGGCTCTCCACCACCGCCATGCCTCCGGGCACCAACACTTCCCACAAGCTTTCCCTGGCCACCGGGGAAATTCCCACCTTCCATGGTGGATCCATAAACACCAAATCAAAGCGGCGAGCGTCATACCGCCACTTGTCCAGCAATTCATCCACGGATTTGGCCCAGACTTCCGTCTGATCGCCCGCCCCCAAGAGGGCAATGTTGCTGCGCAAAGTTTTTAGAGCCTCCCGGCCCGTCTCCGAAAACACGGCAAGCGATGCGCCCCGGGAGATAGCCTCAAGCCCGATGGCTCCCGTCCCCGCATAGGCGTCCCAGAACACCGCGTCTTTCACCCGCGTTTGCCAAATGTTAAAAAGCGCTTCCCGCACCCGATCCCCCGTGGGTCGCGTGCGCGTTCCGGACAGGGTCGCCAGGCGCCGACCAGAATGCCGCCCGCCAATAATCCGCACGCTCCTACCCCCATTATCACGGCTTGTCCCGTCTGCGTCCAATTTTACCGTAAGGATGAAATCCGCCATAATTGCGCTACGCTGCCCACATGATATCCCTTGATGCTTAAAAGCGCCAAGACCTCCGGCAAAGCCCACGACAGTGCCGCGGGCGGCGGATTGTCAAAAATAATGATGGCACCTCCGCGAACATGGCTTAACACTTGATGTATCATATCAGCCGGAGTTCTGTCATCCGCGTTCACCCATTCACCAACACTGGGAAGCACAACCCGAAGCTTGACCCTAAGGGCCGCCTTCAACACCTTGGACCCAACCGCCCCATAAGGAGGGTAAAGCCACCGGGGCCGTCGCCCCACCGCGTGAGCGATGGCACGATTGGCTTTGCGCAAATCGACAACGTCTTGCCGATAGGGGTGGACCGCCAGATTAATATGGCCTTGCGTATGGCTTTCAACATCGTCACCCAAGCGCTTGGCCATCGCCAGCCATTGTTTTTGTCGGGCCGCGTTCATCCCGGTGACAAAAAAGGTGGCATGATCATTCTCGGCGGCCAAATCATTCAATATTAAAGGCATGGACACCGTATCCGCGAATCCCAAGGCTACCCAGCGAGTGCGCAGGGGGAAACGGGACACGGGGTTGGCCGGCCGCACGGCGCCGGGATGAAACGAGAAGCGATGAAAGCCCCAGGGGATATAGGCTAGGGTTAACCCTAGCGCCAGCCATCGGGCCCAATGACGCGGCGCGCGGTTTAGCATCGCGGCCCTCTAGCGGGTGGTGCCCCACAAAATACAAGCCACCCCCAGTCCAATCCAGACAATTTTGGCCAAGGGAACTCGAGTGGCTGCCAGCCCGGCGACGCCCAAAAGCATGGTCGTCGTCAATATTAATGGGCCCGCCAGCCCTAAAAAGCCATTGATGCGAATAGCCGTATCCAACCGCGCATAGCGCCACATGAGAAACGCGCCGGTAAATTCGATGGCTGCCGACAAGAAGCGCACCATCACCATGCCTTTTAAGAAAATATCCTCAGACATGACTCCTCCCTTAACGCCGCCAACGGGTTGCCCAGGCCAGACCCTGCAGCAGTAGATATGTCACTCCGGCCGCCATCAAAGGACCCACCGGTATCCCGCCCCAAACCACAATGCCGAGAATGGACCCCACAATCAGACTGACCATTAAGTAGCTTTGGTCGTTAAGCATAGCCAGTCCACGGCCATTAACATGGGTGGCCAAAGCTCCCCCCACCAAGGCGAGAAATCCGGGAAGCGTGATAAAGCTTTTGGCCACCTCGCGTACGTTCACTTTCCCCAGGGCAAACGGCACCAACATCGCGATGGTGAGAAACAAAAGCCCGAGTTCGACCCCGCTGCGTTCCAACATTGGCAGCAAATCGGTCAGCCTCACAAAACGCATCCCTAATAAAATCGCGGCGGCTGCCGCCACCACATCAGACCGTGCCGCCAGTCCCAATATCAACAGCACCATTAAACCAACGACTTCGGTGCTAAACATGGCGCCCCTCCGTCTTGTCCGGACGGCAATAAATATGAATCCGCATTCACAAAAAGACCGAGCCCGTGAGGGCCCGGTGACCAGTCATAGTGGCAACGCAAACGATTAAACCATTATGAGAAGATATGCAGCCAACAATGAGGGGGGCGCAAACCTTCCCCCTATTGTTAACCAATATCTGCCTAAACCAAATCTTGAAGTAAAGTCCGCCAACACAACAAGTTCAGTTAAAATATCCCATAGCGGCTATCAACCCACTGTGACGGCTCAACGCCATGGGAAGTGGGCCTTAATCTGCGCCGAACCAATCTAGTCGGTGCCGCGCAACCAGCCATCCTGGCACAACACGGGAATCACCCGGGTAATATTCAATTGACCGCAAAAGGCCAAATCTTGGGATAGCCCTTGCGCGGCCAAATTTTGACCATGGGTGCCCTCCCCTAAGCATTGGGCCAAACGATGGCGCTCGCGCTCAAACAAGGCGCACGCCACTTCCGCGGCGTCGGTGCGAGAAGACCGGGGCCACACGCTGGCCACCGCTCCACAGGCTAAAACATCCTCTAAAGAGGTTGCGCCACGGGTTCCGGACGCCACCAACAGGGTGGGCCGCTCCAACTGCCACAAATACCGGCCGCACGCTTCGGCATTGACCAAAGCGGCCAACACCAGCCGGGGAACGCTACGCACGCGCTCAATGGCGGCTGTCCCATTCGTGGTGGTAAAAACAATCCGCCGCCCCGCCACTCGCGAACGCGGCCAGTCCCTTGGTGAATTGCCGCCGTCGAATCCCTCGGGGGGCCGATTCTCCCGCTCGCCCCCCAATAACACCCCTGGGTCATGAGCCTTAATGGCATACGCCTCTTCCAAGTCCGCCACGGGACGAATGGCCATGCCTCCCTGGTCAAGAATCATGGTCATGGTTGTTGTGGCTCGCAAGGTGTCAATGACCGCGACGGCTCCAAAATCACTTAACTCGACGTCCTCTTTCCTAAACGCCACATCAATTCTCTGAATCACGCGCTTCCCCCTGTATCAGCGGTGCTTTAGGCCACCTGACCGGTTCTTCCATTCCTTGCAGCGTCACGTAATAGTGGCGCAGGGTGTCACCCCTAAGGCCTACGCGAAGAGCTTCCAAGGCCAGCACGTCATCGCGCTGCACATTACCTAGATTAACATTAGGGCCAAATCGCATAATTAGCTCTTGTTGCTGCTTTTTTTGCGGGGCTTCCCATAGCAGCCGATCGGCATCGGTAACGTTTTGCACCAGGTGATTGACCTCATCTCCTAAAATATTGCCTTGATCGTCATAAATGACAACCCCTTCCCCACTCTCGCGGCCTTCCACAATCACCAAATCAGACCCAGCCTCCAAATCGCGGTTCACTTGCTCAAAGAGGGGACGACCACTATTTTGGTCGCGCGGATCTTTCTTTCCCACCTCGCTCACCACCAGCTCAAACCCATAGGCGCGAGCAAGTCTGATGGTGTTAAAGCGCGTCTCCTCGTCAATATTAATGGTGCCGTCGGAAATTTCCACCCCGGTAAAACCCAAATCACGAGCCCGATCCAAATAGGGAATGATGCGACCTTGCAACAAGGCCAGTTCTAAAAAGGTGCCTCCGGGGAAAATGTGAACTCCGTACGATTTTACCAACTCAATTTTCTGCCGCAAGAGGCGGGTTTGATAAAAAGCGGAGGTTCCAAATGTCAATTTTAAATGGTCCACATAGCTGCTGGCCAATTCCATCAAATCGCGCGTATCCGTCAATCCCAGGCCCTTGTCAATGACCATCGTCAACCCTGTGGAACGGGGCTTTTGACTGCGATCGCCATAGGGAAAATCTAAAATGTCGAGCCAAGCGTCGCCTTCGTGTAGCTGCATGCTATTCCCTCCTGAGTTTCTCAATCCGATCCTTGGCAGGATATTCGCGCCGCCAACCTGGGGTGACGGCCAAATTTTGACGGGATGCCAAACAGTCTGGCGGGTAAGGTTATTCACTGAGCTGTTGGCAACGTGAACGGGAGGAAGAAAAATGTCTATAAATTCCTCATCCCAGAGTCAGGCAGACGACAAAAGCCACGCCTTGAAACTCTGGATTCTCTGCACCGTGCCTTTCATTATGGTGCTGGGCAATTCCATGCTTATCCCGGTGCTTCCTAAAATGATGACAGTCATGCGTCTCAACCTTTTTCAAGTCGGTCTGGTCATTACCATATTTTCCATACCCGCGGGAATCGTTATTCCCCTGGCAGGAGCCCTGTCCGACCGCCTGGGTCGACGCGTGATTATGGCGCCCTCGTTAATCCTGTACGGATTAGGGGGACTAGGGGCGGGTCTATCCTCATGGCTCATTCCTCATCCCTACCCCTGGATTATGGGTTCGCGGCTTTTGCAGGGGATAGGGGCGGGCGGCACCTATCAGTTGGCTATGGCGGTGGCCGGCGACATGTTCCAATCCCGCAAGCGGGCCTCGGCGCTGGGGCTGTTGGAAGCCGCCAACGGCCTCGGCAAGGTTATCTCTCCCATCGCGGGATCCGCCTTGGCTCTCATTATTTGGTTCTTGCCCTTTTTTGCGTACGGCCTGTTATCGTTTCCCGTGGCCGCCCTGATTTGGTTTGTCATTAAGGAACCCCGCGCGGCGAAATCTCAAAGCAACACCAGCCGCTACTGGCAAGGCATCGTCCAAATTTTTAAAAGCAAAGGGGCCTCGATACTTACAACCTTCTTAGGCGGCGCCGTCATCTTGTTCGTGCTTTTTGGGGTCCTTAGCTATCTGGCCGACATACTGGAAAAAACCTTTCACTACGGAGAATTTACCCGCGGTCTGCTCATCGCCATCCCGGTGATGGCCTCCGCTATCACCTCCTATATTTCCGGCACCGTACTACAAAAGAAAATCGCCACGTGGGCCCGCCGCATCGTGGTGTTTGGACTGGGGCTAATTGCCGCCGCGCTGGTGTTGGAGCCCCTATTTATCACCACAAATGTGGTTTGGGCACTGGTGGTGCTCATCTTTCAGGGGATTGGCACCGGCAGTGTACTGCCTTCCATCAATACCATGGTGATTAGCGCCAGCACCACCAAGGAACGGGGGGTAGTGACCAGCCTTTATGGCAGCGTCAGATTTTTTGGCGTGGCGATGGGACCTCCACTGTTCAGTTTAGCCATGACCCACCGCAACACCCTGTTTTGGGCTGCCGCCGGGTTAACCGCCGCCACCGCGTTGTTATCGTTTTTTGTCATAAATGAAAAGAAAATGCTGCCAAAAAACATTCGCGGAGCGGCGCCAGAAAAGTCCAGAGCAAAAAAATCCGGGCAAAAGCTCACAAAAAAGCGCAATCCGGTATAAATCGCTCCTCTGGGCACACACTACCAAGGCTAAGGAGGTGAGGTATAAATGGCACGCGGCAGCAGCACCGGCAATCGAGCCCTCGTTCGAGAGGCTAGTCAGGCCCTGGATCAGTTCAAATATGAAGTGGCCCGCGAAATGCAGTTGCGCATACCCGCCGACAACTACTGGGGCGATATTCCTTCTGCCCAATGCGGCGCGGTGGGTGGTCACATGGTGCGCAAAATGATTGAGATGGCCGAACAAAATTTGGCTCAGCGCAACGCGTTAAGGGGCCGTCGGTAAAACTTACCGGCGTAAAAGGACGAGACCCTAGCGATACTAACGACAGGTTGATGAAGAGGAGGTGAAACAGCATGGCACGTGGAAGCAGCACCGGCAACCGAGCCCTCGTTCGTGAAGCCGCAAAGGCTTTGGATGAGTTCAAATATGAAATCGCCCACGAACTGGGACTGCAAGGCGTCGACAACGGCTATTGGGGGGAAATCCCCGCCCGTCA
Organism: Bacillota bacterium; assembly: GCA_021792935.1. Taxonomy (GTDB): domain Bacteria; phylum Bacillota; class Sulfobacillia; order Sulfobacillales; family Sulfobacillaceae; genus Sulfobacillus_B. The sequence continues at coordinate 14,557 of JAJYTS010000025.1, forward strand.
ATGCGGCGCGGTAGGGGGTCACATGGTCCGCAAGATGATTGAGATGGCGGAGCAGAATCTGGCGGGACGCACCACTCGGTAATCACCTTCGGACTCGTACTATGTCGCACCCATTAAAATGGACGGCCTCAGCCGTCCATTTTACATGGCCTCATCGCTCCAATCGCGGCCGTTGTGCGAGGCTCGGTGCCAAACCTGCTGCCGCATGGTCAACACCGATACCGGACCTTTCCATATGCGCTCGCTTAAGGCTTTCAACGCGAAGGGCAATTCGGCGAAGTCTAGGTCCCGCCCATCGTAGCGATGGCGTAGCACCAGTTCGCGCGCCCCTGAACTTTCCACCTGCAGCCGGGGCATCCCCGCCCGATCCAAGTCTTGAATGAGGTGCCGTTTAGTCTCTTCAAAAGAGAGGGTGTGCGCCGTGGATTGTGCCTCACGTTCGCGATACAGGGCCAATCCCGCCTGTTGCCACACCTCTTCGGTAAAGAAGGTCCGCACTAACCCCACGTCATCAAAAATATCGCGCGCGTCAAAGAGCCCGTCCCACCCGTTTCTGGAAACCGCCTGCCGGTATAACAGCACCCCCAAACGATAGGGGTTAAGCTGAGGAGGGATAGCCTGCACGATCTGGGCGTTGAGACGGGCAGCCTCCCATTGTTGGGTGGGATTTAGATCAAGTTCCCGCATGATTGTCTGGTGGAAAAACGTGGCATACCCCTCATTGGCGATCCGCGTTATTTGCTGCGGCCAAAAATAACGGGCTTCCTCCCACACCAGGGATAATAGCTGGCGCTCCCAAGGCGCCAATTCGGGCGCGTTAAGGATAACTTGGCCGAGCACATCGTCCGAGCGGCTGCCCAAAGAAGCGCTCCCGAGCGTTTCCCCGCTAAAGTCGGCCAATATGTGCGCGCTATCCAAAAGCGTTTCAACCGAGGTTTCACCATATCGCTGGCGCAACCCGTCCAGGGTGCGTCGGTGGCGCGCCGCCCGTGAAACCATATCGCGGGGCAGATGGGAAAACCCGCGATGATGGCGAAAGAAATCCGCATGGGCTGCCACATGAGCCACAATCATGAGAGCTTGCGCCGGTGAACATGATTGATCGACAAAGGCATAAGCGGGCACATGATTAATCACCAATTCATAGATCTGAGTCACGCGAAAATCAAAAGCGGTCTTGAGCCGCTGCCGCGACTTGCCAAAGCTCCAGTGCCGGTAGCGGACGGGAAGCCCGCCATTGGCGGCAAGGGTCTGCACCGTCTTAGGCCCGACTAATTCAAAATGAATATGGCCGAAGGAGAGGCCCAGCCGCTCCGCCACCGGGAAAACCTGTTCCGCGGCCCGGGCCAATTGATCGCCATTAAGCATGCTGCACCTCTTCTAACCGCCCAAAAAACCGGGTCATGGCCCGAAAAATATCTTCTTTTTCCCGCAATACCACCACGCCGCTTCCCACCACCCGCGAAAATTCCTGATATAAGGGGGAGGGATTGCGGTCGGTGTCGTGAATCTCGCCGTACCCAAACAGCGTAACCCGCTGCGTCAGTTCCCGACCCGCTTCCACCGCTTGGCCGTTGTCTGAAGTTAAGTTGCCCCCATCCGTGAAGTGAAAGGCATAAACATTGAAATGCTCGGGGGGAAATCTCTTAGCCACCACTTCCAATGCCAGCCGGTATACGGAGGAGGAAACCGTGCCCCCAGACGCACCTCGCATAAAGAAACTTTCCTCGTCCACCTCGCGAGCGCGGACATCGTGGGCCAAAAACACCAGTTCCACGGAAGGGTACTTTTGCCGCAAAAACTCGGTCGTCCAATAAAAAAAACTTTTGGCCAAATATTTTTCAAAACTTCCCATGGAACCGGAGGTGTCCATCATGGCAATAACCACGGCCCCTCCTTGATCTTTCTGAACCGTGTCCAACAGACGAAACCGCAAATCCTCCTCCACCAGTCCCGGCCGGCGATCCACACCATAGGCGTGCCGCAATAACGAAGCCTTCAACGTCCGCCGCCGGTCCCATTGGCTGAGAAGCCCGTGGCGGCCCACGCTGGCAGGGTGATATTCGCGGCTTGCTCCACGCAGACGCTTGCTCGGATCTAAACGGGGCAGCTCCAACTGAGAAAAAACCGCCTCATGAATCTCCTCCAAGGAGACGCTGGCTTCCTCAATATCGAGTCCCGGCTGCTCGCCCCCCTGCTTGGTGCCCGCCTGACCCTCGCCTGGCGGGTCGGTACTCTCTCCCTCTTTCCCCGAAGCCGGGTTCCCCACCCCAACGCTCTCCACAACCCCGGAGTCAAAGCGGATGCGAAACTCCTTAAGTTCCGCCAACGGCACCGCGAGGGTGCGCCGACCGTTGCTCACCAAAATTTTTTCGTCGCTCACCATGTCGGCCAAGTGTCGGCGAATGGCCTCTTGAACTTTTGCCTGATGCCGACGCTGCTCAAGGCCGCTGTCGGATTCGTCAGTCCAATCCGCTGAGGACACACTAAAAGAATTCCTCATCGGTGCATGAGCCCGCCGACATGGCGGATGGCTTTGGCCGCGCAATGCGGGCAATAGCTGCCATTGGCCACCAGCGACTGCGCGGCGGACTCAATCTTTTCCAACACCCGTCGATCAGGCACGGGCGCCGCCGTCGTTATCTTCACTTCATCGCGCAAGTCGTCAAGGAGCTTTTCCTGCAGCGCCCGCTTCAATCCGCCATGTTCCAAGAAGTTCAAGGAGCGCTGCTGCTTTTTAGCCATCTCCAAGCGGGTAAATATTTCCTCGCGAAACGCGGGCGCTTGCACCTCGCTAATGCCCATGCGCTCTTCCACTTGGCGCAACAACGCTTCATCCCAGTTGCGCCCGTTGGCGGGGGAACGCACCGCCATCACCACATTGTCAATGTAGTTGTGGTATAAGTTGCTCAATTCGTCGCTCCAATCACGCGAAAAAGCGTCCAGCACCTCCCGCTCCAACCGCCGGTCATGCCATTCTCGCGCCAGACCAATCCATTCCAGCACATTGCTGCGCACGTTTTTATCCATAAAGGGGTCCCGTTCCACCCCTTCCTGAATTGCCCGCAGAATCGACAAGGCGTCCACACATTCAATATCATCGCTGGACATGAGCGCCGCCAAACGATTCACGATATAACGGGGATCCAGTCCCTTTAACCCTTCCCCGTGCAGTCGGCCCTCCTGGCGGGCGGCCAACACCCGCTCTCGATCTTCCTCCTCCAGGTAGAGATGGAATTTACTGACGCGGTCGCCGCCCGGCTTGGGCAACTCTTCGATGCGCGATAAAACCGAAACAGCCGCGGCCGCCTCTAGCGCCAAGGGGGCAAGATGCACGCCAGTCCGCGCTAAGTGGGGTTTAAGCAGTTTTTCGTAAATGCGGACTTCAGCATCCAAATCAAGATTATAGGGAACCGGCAGGACGAAGAGCCGCGACGCCAAGGCTTCATTGCGGGGGTTTTGCATGAAGTTGCGGTATTCGCTCTCGTTGGTGTGGCCGATAATGACTTCGTCGGCGGAAATAAGCTCATAGCGCCCCGTCTTGAAATTACCTTCCTGGCTCAGCGACAAAAGATGGTACAAAAATTTTTCATCCAACTTCAGCATTTCCTGGAATTCCATCAATCCGCGATTGGCAACGTTCAGTTCGCCGTCAAACCGGAAGGCCCGCGGATCAGATTCGGTGCCATATTGCGAGATGGCGTGAAAGTCCACCGAACCCGTGAGTTCACTAATATCCTGGCTTTTGGGATCAGATGGCGCGTAGGTGCCGATTCCCACGCGGCGGGGCTCTGACAGCCAAATCCGCTCCACCTCCACCGCTTGAATGCGCCCGCCATAAACGCGGTCTAGATTTTGCCGGCATACCGGGCAAAGCTGTCCCTCAACCGTTATTCCCCATTTTTCAAACAGTGCCCGGCGCAAGTGCAGCGGGGCTAAATGTAAAGGTTCCTCATGCATGGGACAACCACGAATGGCATAGAGCCCCCCTGCGTCCTGACGGCTAAAAGCTTCCAGCCCCCGTTTCAAAAGCCACACCAGAGTAGACTTGCCGCCGCTCACCGGTCCGACCAACAGCAGAATGCGCTTTTTCACGTCATAGCCGAGGGCCGAGGGGCGCAAGTACTCCTCCACCAACTGGCGAATCGTTTCATCCAAGCCAAATACGCTGTCAGCAAAAAAGGGATAGCGGCCATCTGGGGTTTTGCCTCCGGCCGCCAATATCATGCGGTACAAGCGGCGATGAGCCGACCCGGCAATTTCCGGAGTGGCCGTGACTTGGTCAAGATACTGCTCAAATGTGCCTCTCCAACCCTGAGGCTCGGGATTGTTTAACGGAGCGCTTAACGCGTTGGACATAATGGCCTCCTTAATCTGGCAAGACTATCTCTATTTTCTCCAGTTTTTGCCAGATTAACCGCGTCGGCGCATGCGCATCCATAAAAGCAGCAACACCGACACCACAAACATCAAGGACAGCGTGTACCAATAGCCATAACGCCAATGCAACTCCGGCATATGGACAAAATTCATGCCGTAAATGGAGGCAATGGTGGTGGCCGGCAGCGCCAGGGTGGAGACAATGGTTAAAAACCACATCACTTTATTAATTTCATTGGATTGCAATGACGTATAGGCCTCCACCATTTCCGCCAGACCCTCACGAATTTGTTGAACTTCCGCCACCACCTCATTCATGAGAAAGGCCACGTCTTGGAAATAGGGCTGATTCTTGGTTTGCACATAAGGAAAGTCGCTCGATTTCAACAGTTCGAAAATAGCCCCTTCCGGATCCAAAACGTGCTTGGCGGCCATCGCCTCTTTGCGCAGGGTTAAGATATGGGGCGACAAATCACGATAGGGATGGGTGAGCAGCATGCGATGCAGTCCTTCAAACCGGCTGTCCAGATGATTGGCCAATGCCCGCAACGCCACCACATGGGCGGTCAGCAGTTGATATAGAGCGAAATCCACTCCTTCGTTCATCATTTTATTGCCCAGGATATGGCTGAACGCCTGATTCACCACTTTTGACTCGCCTTGCAAATGAGCCGTCACCACAAAGTTTTTGCCAATAATAAAGGCTAGATGGCGAGGCGGTTCGTGGACGTTGACGGCGATTAATGCCAGCATGAAACTGACGGCGCCATCCTCGACAATGAGATTAGGACGGTGGCTTTGCCCCATCAGCACATGTTCAATCACTTTGGGATGGGCAGGATATAAACGATCCACCACCTCCGTCACGCTATCCTCATCCTTGGGGCCCAAATCCACCCATAAGTGGTCGGTGTTCTTGGGCCACTCCGACGACTCATCCGTCTCATCACCGCGAGAAAACAAAAACCGAGGCATGGCGCGCTCCTTTTGGGGAATTTTGTCCAACCTATCTATCCCCTAATCTCCCCTGTTGTCGACGCCATAATCCGCCTGAGTAAATTGTGGCTTATAGGGAAGGACTAACCATGTCTAAATGGAGGGGATGACGATGTCCAGCGCCAGCGCGGCCGTGAATTGGAACCCCATGATTGTGGGTTTTATCGCGGGATTTATTTCCCGCGTTTTGTATTTACGCTCCGGGCAAAGCCACAACCCCGGCTATCCCTCGGGCTACATCATTCAAATCGCCATTGGTGTCATCGCGGCAATGATTGGCTCCAGTGTTATTGTCTCGTTAATCGGCAAAGAATTTACCGCCGCCACCTTTCTCACCCTAGCCGCCACTCAGTTCTTTAACGTCCGCACCAATGAACGGCACACATTGGAGCAAGAAGAGTCCCTCATTTTGGTGGGCCGGGGAGCGGGCTACATTGAAGGAATCGCCCTAACCTATGAAGCGCGAAACTTTTTAGGAATGCTGGTGGCCCTCGCCACCTCCGTCGTAACCGCGTGGAACTTATGGCTAGGGATGGCGGCCGGCCTCGCCTTTGTGATACTGGGGGAAGTCTTTATGGCCGGTCCCAAGATAGGCGAACTCATTGATGTGGAAGAGGCGGAGGTAAAATTCGATAAGGGCTCCCTCTTATTCGTGGGCCCGGTCATGATGATGGAAGTCGGATTGCCCGATTCTCGCCAGCGCTTCTTAGAAGATGGTCTGGGAGTCATTTTAAAACCGCGCGACACCCGGGGGGAATCGGCATTATGGAATATCGCCCAGCGCCAGGCCATCGCCCACCAAGCGGCTGTCGCGGTAGGGGTGCAAAAAGATGTCGGATATCCCGAGCAAACCCCCTTATGCCGCATGGAAATGCCCAAGGGCACTGGGTTGGCGGGCCTCGCCATCATCCCGGTCGAGCGCAATCTGGAAGCCTTGATTAAAGCGATTCGCAACACCCCAGTATTGGAATCGGGCAAGTGGTCAAAAATGCACAACACCAAAAACAAAAAGGAGGCGGCCCGTGGCTGATTCTCCCGCCCCAACAATGTTCGCCATTGTCACCACCAATAAAGAGGCGGTGGTGGGAGGCATGGCTCCTGTCTTCGTGGCTTGCAACGATGTTGAGCGCGACCGCATCGCCATGTGGCTAAGCCGCATCACCAACGCCATCGTGCACGATTTGCACAACGGCACCGTCATTCTTACCGTCAATAGATCATGACTCTAGGGCCACGCAATATCGGGGACGGCACTCAACACATTGGTCGATACGCACAGGCGATGCGCCCGGCCGTTATTGGCGCGCCAATACACACAATTATTGGCGGTTATGGGGTTGACTACCCGCTGAGCCACCAAGGTTTGCCGGTGTAAAGAGGGCACATCCAGACTAAGGTTTTCGCCTTGCAGCAGTAAGGCCCAGTCAGCGCCCGACGCTTCCAAGGTTCCCTGGCCGGTCATGGCCGCTCCCCGATTGACCCGCGCATTGTACCAACGCAATTTCACCCGGCCGGGCTTTGGCGCGAGCACCGACATCACCCACCCGCGTTGGCTAATGACATCCACGACACCCTGCGAAAGCTTGCGCGGGAGGGTCCACTTGCCGTTCCGCCATTCGCTGAGAAGATTTCCCCGCACCCTGAGCAAATCACCTTCGGACAAATCGTCATACCAGGCGCCCCGTATTTGGGCCACCTTTAAGCGAACCGGCCGCCTGGTGGCTAAATTATATGCGCCAAAGCCGGCGATCGGCCCGTCGGACCCTGCCGTAATCTTCCAAAAGAAGGTTTGCCCCCCGAATCCGCCCTCGGTGATCGGGTATAACGACGAGGAAAGCGGCAATCGCCATAAACCGACTTCTTGGCCGGAAGAGGTGTTGAGCAGAATCTCGCCCACATCTCGCCGGGTCACTTCGAGCGCCAGCGCATCAGGCATGGCATACACAATTTTGGGACGCGTCCGTGAAGGGACCCAATAGCGTTGGAGCACCGCGCCCTGGGGCGAGGCCTTGGTAATCATCCATGGTTTTTTCAATCCCACGGAAAAATCGGACGTCTTAGTGCTGGCCGCATAAGCGCTGGGAAGAGCCGACACCATGCTGAGAGTTTGACGAATGCGGGGGGTCCATACCGCCTCCGGCGGGGCCGATTGCGCAACCCCACACGCAGAAATACCGGGAACGGCCAATGCCACCATCATTAGCCATCGGCCAGCCCCACGACGCCACTCCATGCCATTCCCCCCTGAAACGTGATGTGTTGATAAAATTCTGCGCGCAAGAGCAAATATCCTGCTGCGGCCGCCGCGCAACCAGGGACACGTCAAAGTCGGAGGTGGGGACACGAGTAGACCGTCGGGTTAGATCTTACTATGTCAGCCAACGACATGACCAAGGGAATTGTGAGAGGCGTGGTCGGCGAGGTGCCAGGGAAAAACCCCCGATTTGTGGACGGGTCGGGGGCACGGCTGAGTGGGTCTGATGTTAGGCGCCAATCAAACGAAGCGCCTCCGGGCGATGTGCATTATCGTATCGCGTGGTCTGGGCCAGATTCTGGTGCCCGGTCAATCGCAAGAGGCTTACCGCGAAATTGCGCAAAGTGGCCATGGTCTGCGGACCCGTTCCGGTCCGGACTTGGGATCGGTCCTCGTCAAATGTCACGTCCCGGACCCAGTGGACCTTATTTTCGATGCCCCAATGCCCTTGCACGAAGTGCAAGAGGGCTTCTGGTGACGCCTCTTCTGGCAAGCAACGGGTAATCCCGTAGGCATACTCATGGCGTAACGCCTGACCTTGGAGGTCCGTCGTGTCCCGCTCGATCCGAAAACCCTGTTCGGCGGAGGGGAACCACCGCGATCCGCGGATGGCCGTACTCACCCAAATCCGGCGTCGCTCAATGCGCCCGTGGCCCTTATGGAGGGTTTCCGCCTGAGAGGGGGAAATCCCAGTCCATCTGGGTCAGGTGCTTTTTCAGTCGCCGTTAATTGTCTTTCGCGGGGAGCACGGAGTCGGCTTGCTTCTCGTCCACCAAATAGTTCGCCAAGTCGGTCTGGGTATGCATCGCGTCAGCGGTGACCACGCGCCCAACGAGGTCGAACCGGTCGAGTAAGGGCCGCGCCACTTTAATCGCATTGGTCTTCTGATCCACAGCGGTTTGGGCCACCACGACCCCCGTCTGATGAATAACCGCCGCCATGAGATGTCGGGGCAGTTCGGCCCCGTGCCCCGATCCCCAGAGCGTTTTCCCGTCAATGGCGAGCGCCCGTCCGAGTCCTTGCCGTTGGAGAAAGCCATGCAGGACCTGGTCGAGTTCGTCGGCATCAATCGATTCCAGGGTCCGTCGAATGGTGGGTTCGCTCGGAGGGATCCGCTCAATCGACTCATCGCTACGGCGCCGGCACCCGAGGCGTTATAAGAGATCTTGCGGGAGGCTCTGGGCCCAATCGGCGATGGCCAGAAAGCTGCGGGCCCCGGAGAGCACGGCACAGACCGCCACCGCCAACACCGTCGTTTGGCGGTGCCGGATGCCCCGCCGGTGACGGGGGTCTCGCACGCGATCGAGCGCGGCTAAGAGACCGTCTGGCCCATCCAAGGTGAGCGCGGTGATGTCGATTCCGTCCTCCTGCCGCGTGAACACGGGCGCATCAAATTCTGAGGACTGGATCTATGTCAAGAATTTAGACACCTCAAATTCGGGGTTTTTTAGGCTGTTTGTTGTAGAGCTGCTTGTGCCACCTCCTGCGGTGTGCGATAGTCCAGGGCGCTGTGCAGGCGTTGGCGATTGTAAAACACCTCAATGTATTCAAAGATGGCCAGTTTCGCCTCATCCCGGGTCTTGAAGTGTCGCCAATAGACTAGCTCCTTTTTCAGCAGACTGTGCCACGATTCGATACACGCATTATCCCAGCAATTCCCTTTCCGACTCATGCTCGGCACCATGTGATAGGTGGCTAAGCGTTCTTGGTACTCGGTTGAGGCATATTGGCTGCCTCGATGTTGGCGCTAACGCTATATGGCAGTATTGCCACTCATTGTCATGCGGCTTAGCACTGTGGGTTCAGCTAAGCGGGATGGCACAAGCCCCCCACGTACGAGACGTCGGGGGCCGAGTCCATCCCACA
>JAJYTS010000026.1 GCA_021792935.1 Bacillota bacterium
CCACCAGTCAAAGGTGGCGGAGCGGCCCTCCCGCACCTTATCGCGGGGCAAGATCGCGGCTGCCATTAAAGTGCCAATAATGCCCACGGGAATATTCACGTAAAAAATGGCGCGCCAGCCAAACAGACCGATGAGCGCGCCGCCCACAGCCGGGCCCACCGATAATCCCACCGCTTGCGCGGAACCCTGAAAACCGATGGCCCGTCCGCGAACATTCGAGGGAACTGCGGCGGTAATGATGGCCACGGAATTGGCCTGCAGCATCGCCGCGCCGGCGGCCTGAAACACCCGAGAGACAATAAGAAACATTAAATTGGGCGCGGCCCCGCAGGCGGCCGAACCAATAATAAAGATAAGGAATCCGAACGTATAAAGCGGGCGTCGGCCCAACATGTCGGCCAATCGCCCGAATAAAGTCAACAGCGTCGCCAACGTCAAAAGATACGAAATGAGAACCCAGCCGGTAATACCCGGCGTCGCGTGAAAATGGTGAGTCAGAGTAGGAAGCGCCACATTCACGATACTGGCGTCTACAGCCGCCATAAAGGCGCCGATGCAGACTGTCCCGACTACATACCATTGATAGCTGGGTCGGGACGTAAATCTTGACGACGGAAGCGATCGCCACAACGCGCGAAGACCCTCGCTTCGCGCCGCGTCGCTGGACATGCAAGTCCCTCCTCAGCAAGCATTGCGAAGACCAAAGAAAACTTTGGCCCATTTATCTGTATTATCCCACCCCGTGGGGCATAAATCTACCGCCTGTCTGGTGCGGCGGCTTGCCAAAAACCCCCGCTTACCCTTAGAGTCTGAGAAGAAAAGTGAGAGGTGACGCCAGATGCCATTTGATGCCTTGGTTATGCGCGCCGTCGAGTCGCGATGGCGCAACACCATACAGGGGGGCACCTGCGTCCGAATTCAGTGCGCGAAAAACCGTCTTTTATTGACGGTCAAGCTAGCTATGGGACAGAGCCGCCAGTTGTTATGGGTGCTGCAGCCAGGACTACAGCGCTTGCATGAGACCAGCCAAAACGCCCTTGACCAGAAAATGCCCACCCCACCTTGGCTGCAAAGCCTCGTTCCTTTTACCGTGGAAGATATTTCGGTACCCCCTTTTGAGCGAGTCATGACCTGGACCATTGCGTACCAGGACGACTGGGACCAGCCATGCCAGGCGCGGTTGGTCATCGAGTTAGCCGGACATCTCACCAATCTGGTGTTAACCACCATGACAGGCGTAACCGTGGAGGCTTGGCGTAAAATCGCGCCCGGACGGCCAGGACGGCCCATTTGGCCAAAACTCCCCTATCAACCGCCTACGCCACCGGAACCGCCGCAAAAGGACAGCGCGCAGGGATTGCCCCCCTGGGCCACCCAATGGCTGGCGGAAGGCGGGCATTGGGAAACGCTGATGCGAGACTTGCAGGCAGGCTTCCCTAATCCCGCGGTGTTCTTGCGCAACCACACCCGGGAAGAGGTGTGGGTCTATCCTCTGGCCGGTTTTACCGCGGAACCCGCACCCGATTTAGAGAGGGCTTTGGACGCCGTCTTTGCCCGCCGCGAAGCCAATCTACTGCGAGAAGGACTGGCGGCGCAACTCCTATCGCGATTGCAGAGCCGCGTTAAGCATCTCGAGGACAAGTTGGCCCAATATCACATGAACGTATATGAAGATGAGTCCCGCTGGAAGATGACGGGGGACCTATGGCTCACACATCGCCACACCTTTGAAAAAGAACCGGGCCTCGACCAACTAACCGTATCCGATTATGAGGGAAACCCCCTGACGCTCATTTTGCCAGAAGGGCAGACTGCCAGCCAGGCGGCCTCCGAGGCATATCGCCACTATAAAAAAATAAAGGCTCGCAAAGAGGCGATGCTGCGCCTCATTCCCCGCCTGCAAAAAGAGCGGCAGGAATTAGAGGCGCTATGTCAAGAGGCCCAAAAAGGCGTACACGGGATAGACTGGTACAAGAGCCAGCTACGCGTCTCAGCCGCTGAATCCGCTGCCGGGCGGGAGCGAGAGCCCTTCCGCCACTTTGTCAGTTCGCACGGCGTGGATATCTGGGTCGGGCGCAACCGCGATGAAAATGTTCGCCTCACCTTTCAAAAGGCCAAACCGGATGACGTTTGGCTGCACACCAAACAAGCCCCCGGTTCGCACGTCATTTTAGGCTGCGGGAAATCCCGGCCCCATAACGACGATCTGGTGGAGGCGGCGGAACTGGCGGTCTTTTTCTCGGCGGCGGCCTCCTCCTCAAACGTGCCGGTGGATTACACCTGTCGCAAATTTGTGCGCAAGCGCCCCCACGCTGAGCCTGGGCAAGTCCTATATCAGCGCGAAAAAACTCTGTACGTCACCCCCAACCCTGATCGCTTGCGGCGGTTGGGCGCTATCAGCGAAAAACTTATTGACGATTAATGATTAAGATTTAGGCCGGGTCAATGCCACCCCTTCCTGGCACAACGGACAATCGGCGGGATCCCAGTGAGGAATTGGCCCTGTTCTTAGCAACGATACCAAGGGTTCCGTGAATCTTAAAGGACCTTGACTGCGGTCGACCAGGGCGCCCACCGCCTGAACCCGTCCCCCTTGCGCCTTAACCGCCTCAATCACTTGGGCGACAGATCCGCCGGTGGTGACGGCATCCTCAATCACCACCACGCCTTCCCCAGGTTCAACACGAAATCCGCGGCGAAACGTCATGGTTCCGCCCGAATCCTTTTCCGCGAACAGCATCCGCGACCCCGGCCAAAAACCGGCCACGGCAAAGGCGGGAATAATACCGCCCACGGCGGGACCCACCACCGTGGAAACCTGATAGGGTTCAAGCCGCCGCGCCAGCTCCTGAGCCCACGGCATAAGCCATTGGGGCCGCTCCGTCAATCGCGCCAAAAGAAAGAACTGGTCGCTATGCCGACCCGTGGTCAATAAAAAATGGCCTTGAAGATAGGCGCCGGCTTCCCGCAACAAAGCAAACGCCTGGTCCTGGTCAAATTGGACGCTCATTCAAACCTCCTACATTGGTCGTTAAATTTTCCCAATAGCGCTGCAGCACCCGCGCGGGATTTTCCGCCCCCACTACCGCTCTACCTACCACGATATCGGTGGCTCCCGCAGCCTGAGCCGCGCTTGGGCTAAACACCCGCTTTTGATCCCCGATTTGGTCATCCGGCAGGCGAATTCCCGGTACCAGAAAACGCGCGCCTGGCCATAATCGGCTTAACTCTGCCACCTCCCCGCCCGAACACACCACTCCGGCCAGCCCCGCGCGCTGGGCCACTTGGGCGGAAGCTGTGACAAACTCGCCGATAGTGCCGGAAATTCCCACATCATGAAGATCCGTATCACTAAGGCTGGTGAGGGCGGTGACACCCAACAGTTGGATAGAGCCCGCTTCTTGCCGGGCCTGCCGCAGCATCTCCAACCCCCCCTGAGTGTGAAGCGTAACCATTTCCACCCCCAAATCACGCAGGGCCGCGAGAGCCCGTCCTACGGTGCGGGGAATGTCATGACACTTTAAATCCAGGAATAGAGAATAGCCGCGTTTGACCAGTTCCTCCACATAACCCGGTCCCGCCCGATAAAAGAGCTCCATGCCAATCTTTACGTCCCTATGGGGCTCGATCGCCGTTAACACATTCTCGGCTCCGCTGACGCTGGGAACATCCAGTGCCACCCAAATTCTCACCCGGGCTCTCCCTCCTTATCTAAATGCGCTGCGCCCACCGCCTCTGGTAAGTCCTGAAACCCGTAGCGTCGCCAGACCTTAGGAATTTCCTCAATAATCGACAACATGCGCTCAGGATACTGAAAGGTCACCGTTCCCACCATGACCGCCCGCGCTCCCGCCAGGAAAAATTCCAAAACGTCCTCGGCCGACTCGATGCCGCCCATGCCAATGACCGGCACCGACACCCGCGAGGCAATCTCATAGACCACGCGAAGCGCCACAGGCTTCACCGCCGGGCCCGACAACCCTCCGGTCACTCCGCCCAAGGCGGGGCGCCGCCGCTTTAAATCAATGGCCATCCCGACTAGGGTATTAATAGCCGATATCATGTCTGCGCCCGCATCCACGGCTGCCTGCGCCACCACCCAGGGCTCCGCCATATTAGGGGACACCTTCACCATGACCGGCTTTTCCGTGACTGACCGCACCGCTTGGGTGACCAGAAAGGCTTGGCGGGGATCATGGCCAAAGGAGATGCCGCCTTCCTTGACATTGGGACAGGAAATATTGACTTCGAAGGCGTCAATGCGCTCTTCCTGGCTGAGCCGCTCCGCCACCTGGCGATACTCCTCCACGGTGTGGCCAATAATGTTGGCAATCACAGCCGTGTCAACACTGGCTAGAAATGGGATGTCCTCTTCGATAAAGGTCGCAAGTCCGGGATTTTGCAGGCCAATGGAGTTTAATAGGCCGGCCGGCGTTTCCCACACCCGGGGAGGAGGATTGCCGCGCCACGGTTTGGGGGAAATTCCCTTGACGCTAATACCGCCCAACTGGTTCAAATCAACATAAGCCGCGTACTCGGGGCCAAACCCAAAAGTTCCTGACGCTGCGATAATGGGGTTTTTCAACCGCAGTCCGCGGGGCAGATTAACGGATAAGTCCATCAGAACACCAACTCCTCCGCCTGAAATACCGGGCCCTCGGTGCAGACCCGGCGATAGCAGGGGCCCTCCTCCCCTATCGGTTGGGCGGGGACCACACACGCGAGGCAGGCTCCGATTCCGCACCCCATGCGCTGCTCCAAGCAAAGCTGCATAGACCCCTGCCTCGCTTTTGCCGCGCCATGCAAGGCCGCCAACATTCCCGTGGGGCCGCACGCCATGACTTGGCTTTCAGGATAGCGGTCCATCCACTCCAGGAAAGGTCCCATGACCGTCCCAAATCGACCCAGACTGCCATCGTCCGTGGTGACCAGAGGATACACGCCACGATCTTGGAAGTCCTTGGTCATTATGACGGCGGTGGCCGCCCTGGCTCCCAATATGACGCCCAGCGGCTGGTCCCAGGCCGCCTGCCAGCACTGGAGCGCCGCGTATAAGGGCGGAATGCCCACTCCACCTCCCACCAAAAGCCAGGGACGAGAGGGATCGGGCGGCTCAAATCCCCGCCCCAAGGGTCCCAGAAGGTCTAGCTGTTCACCCACGCGCCGCTCATACAGCCAAGCGGTTCCCGACCCGACCACCTGCAGCAAAACGCCCGCCCGACCCCGTTTGCGGTCTAGCCGGGAAAATGACAAAGGGCGCCGCAACATTCCCGGGGTTAATACATGGCAAAATTGTCCGGGCTGCGCGTCTTCCAATTCCGGAGAGGACAAAATCAACTCCACATGATCGGGGGCTACTTCGTCACGGGCCACAATAGAGGCTTTAAACGCGTTTTTCACGTAATGGCTCTCCTTTCCGCCATTCATTCAAGGAATGCACCTCGAAAGGCCGCTTGCTGCGCCCCTTGAGAGCTTCCAGGGCCGCTCCCGCCGTATCCAAAGAGGTCATGCACAAAATACCGCGCTCCACGGCGGTGCGCCGAATCAAGAATCCTTCACGCTCACCTTGGCCGCCCCGGGTAATGGTGTTTATCACCAGTTCAAACTGTCCATCGCGAATTAAGTCCACCAAGTGCGGCCGCCGCTCTCCCAATCGGTACACGGGAGTAGCCGGCACTCCATGGCGAGACAGGAGCGCCAGGGTCCCACTGGTGGCATAAAGGCGGTATCCCATGTCGGCCAGTTCCCGCAATATGGGCAGGGCCTCTTCTTTGTCCTGATCGGCAATGGTGGCGAGAATGCGTCCACCCGCCGACAGCCGAAATCCCCCCGCCACCAAGGCGCGGTAGAGGGCGCGGGGCAAATCTCCGTCAATGCCCATAACCTCTCCGGTTGACTTCATTTCCGGACCCAGCACCGCGTCGACCTGCCCCAATTTGGAGAACGAAAAGACGGGCATCTTGACGGCATAATAATCGGGCATGGCCACCAGACCGTCGGGGGCATCCTGGGGTAATCGGCCGTTGACCGCCGCCTCGATGGCCAAATCCACCAATGGAATATGCGTCGCCTTGATAAGAAACGGTACGGTGCGGCTAGATCGGGGATTAGCTTCAATGACATATACCTGGTCATCCGCCACCACGAATTGAACATTTAAAAATCCCTTAACGGCAAGCCTTTGACACAAAACCCGGGTAATCCGCACCACTTCGTCAATGACTTCCCGCCCCGCCCGCACCGGGGGCAATACCGCCACCGAATCGCCGGAATGGACACCGGCTCTTTCCACATGCTCCATCACGGCCGGGATGACCACCCGTTCACCATCACTAACGGCATCCACTTCCAGTTCAATGCCGCTCATATACCGGTCAATCAGCAAAGGCCGATCTAACCCCATTTCTGGATGTTCGGCCAAATATTGGCCGAGAGTTTCCATATCGTCAATGATGCGCATAGCCCGGCCTCCCAGCACAAACGAGGGCCGAACCAAAACAGGAAATCCCAGTTCTTCCGCCACCGCCAAGGCTTGGCTAGGGGTGGCCGCGGTATGCCCGGGAGGCCGGCGAATACCCTCCCTCTCCAACAATTCGTCAAATTGATGGCGATCCTCGGCGCCGTTAAGTCCTGCCAAGCTGGTGCCAATAATGGGCACTCCATGCTCCACCAGTCCGCTAGCCAAATTAATGGCGGTTTGACCGCCAAATTGCACCAGCACCCCTTCCGGATTCTCCTGCTCCACGATATTTAAAACATCCTCAAGGGTAATGGGTTCAAAATATAGGCGATCGGACGCGTTAAAATCAGTCGAGACAGTTTCCGGGTTGGAATTCACCATGATGCCGCGAATGCCCCGCGCCTTCAAGGCGTTGAGAGCATAAACACTGGCGGCGTCAAATTCAATGCCCTGTCCGATGCGTATGGGGCCGGAGCCCAGCACAATCATCTTGCGCCCTGACAAAGGCTCCGCCTCGCTGTCATCATCATAGGCCGAGTAAAAATAGGGCGTCTCGGCGGGAAACTCGGCGGCACTGGTATCGACCATGCGATAGCCGGGAACAATATCGCGACTCTTGCGCGCTGACCTTACCGCGTCCTCCGTGACTCCCGCGAGTTCTGCGATCCGCCCATCGGAAATTCCCAGCCGCTTTAACCCCGCTAATTGCTCCACCCAACTGGAGGGGGTCAAGGCGAGCCCTTGCTGAGCCTGCACAATACGTTCCACTCCCCGCAAAAACCACGGGTCGATGCCGGTCTTTTCCGCCAATTCTTTGACTGTACTCCCGCGCCGCAAGGCCTCGGCCAGAAAGAAGAGACGTTGATCGGAGGGCTCCACCGCTAATTGCTCCACGATTTGGTCAGGCTCCTGCGCTTCCCGGCTGCCTAACAGATCCGTCCGCCCTACTTCCAAAGAGCGCACCGCCTTTTGCAAGGCCGCCTCGTAGGTGCGGTCAATCGCCATCACTTCGCCAGTTGCCTTCATTTGCGTCCCGAGGCTGCGGTCCGCTTCAGGAAACTTGTCAAAGGGCCATCGCGGAATTTTTACCACCACATAATCCAATGCCGGTTCAAAGGCCGCGGTTGTGGTGCCCGTCACCGGATTCTTAATTTCCGCCAGACTTAGCCCCAAGCCAATTTTGGCGACAATGCGGGCAATGGGATAGCCGGTGGCTTTGGAAGCCAGCGCCGAGGACCGGGACACCCGGGGATTAACCTCAATGACCCGATATTCACCCGTGGTTGGATGCAAGGCAAACTGGACATTGCAACCGCCCTCAATTCCCAGATGATGCACAATGTCGATGGCGGCATGGCGCAATCGATGGTATTCCTTGTCGCTTAATGTCTGGGAAGGCGCCACCACAATGGAATCGCCCGTATGGACGCCTACCGGGTCAAAGTTTTCCATATTGCAGACCACCACCGCATTGCCGGCACCATCCCGAACCACCTCGTACTCAACCTCTTTCCAGCCGGCAATGGATTCCTCCACCAACACCTGGCCAATGGGGCTCTCGCTCAACGCCTTGCCCAGCCGCACCAGCAGCTCTTCCTCGTTATAGGCAAATCCACCCCCGCTTCCGCCAAGCGTATAGGCAGGACGCAGCACCAGGGGATATCCCAATTCCGCCCCAAAGTGCATGCCATCCTCCACCGTGGTGACCGATTTGGAACGGGCGATGGGATGGCCCAGCCGCATCATAAGACTACGGAACAACTCGCGATCCTCCGCCTTTTCAATGGCTGGCAACTGGGTGCCTAGCAACTCCACCCCGAGATCGGTCAACACTCCCGCCTTAGCCAACGATGACACCAAATTGAGGCCCATTTGCCCGCCCAAGGTGGCAAGAATTCCATCGGGCCGCTCCTTGCCCAAAACATAGGCGAGAAACGAAACGGTGAGCGGCTCGATGTAAACCACATCCGCCACCGACAGATCCGTCATAATCGTGGCGGGATTGGAATTGACCAGTATCACTTCCACGCCTTCTTCCTTAAGGGCGCGGCATGCCTGGGTTCCGGCATAGTCGAATTCAGCGGCCTGCCCAATAACAATAGGGCCAGACCCAATCACAAGCACCCGTTTCAAACTTTCTCGCTTAGGCATGGTCACTCTCCTGGGGCGCTATTTTGGCCAAGAATTCATCAAAAAGATAGAGGGAATCAGACGGGCCGGGTCCTGCCTCAGGGTGATGCTGCACGGAAAGAATGGGACGCTGGCGATGCTCGATGGCTTCAACCGTATGGTCGTGCAAATGGGTCATGCGCACCTGATAGCGGTCGGCCAAGGCCTTGACGTCCACCGCGTAACCATGATTTTGCGAAGTAATGAGAACGCGGCCCTGACGATGGTCATAGAGGGGGTGATTGGCGCCATGATGGCCAAATTTCAAGGGATAGGTCACGCCGCCTTCCGCCAGACCAATTAATTGATGCCCCAAGCATATTCCCAAAGTGGGGTAATGATCCAACGCATAGCGCACGGTGGGCAGCACGTCGGGAATATCGGCCGGATCACCAGGACCATTCGAGAGGACCACCCCGTCGGGGCGGCTTTCCGCCAAAGCTTTGGCGTCCGCCCCCGCGGGCAGAACGGTAATAGCGGCGCCGCGGCGGGACAATTCGGCTAATATGGAGTTCTTGACCCCGTAATCCAACACCGTGATGCGAGGGCCGGAACCAGCAATATGGTACGGGGCGGGAGTGGTCACCCGATATACCGAATCTTTAAGACTGTAATCCTGAAGCAGGGCTAGAGCATCCTCAACCGGCACCGTTTCCGGCACCATCACGGCTCTTTGCGTACCTAGATCACGCAGATAGCGAGTCAAAGCGCGGGTATCCACATCCGTCAGTAAAGGCTTTTTATAGGCCGCTAAATACTCTATGAGCGAATGGGCCTCTTTCCCGTGAGAGGGCGCCTCCTCCAGCTTATGCACCACCAAGCCTTCCACCCAGGGGAAGAGCGATTCCGAGGCCTCCGTCATGGTGCCGTAATTGCCGATAAGAGGATAGGTCAATACCACGATTTGGCCGAAATAAGAGGGATCGGTCAATATTTCCTGATAGCCCGTCATGGCGGTGTTAAACACCACTTCTCCCCGCCCGCTCCAATCCGGGTCCCCTACGTACGTTCCATCAAATTGTGTCCCGTCAAGAAATTTCAGATAGCCCCGCATACGCGACCTCCCCTTCTCGCATTGTCCAACGCCCGCCCACCATGGTAGCCACCGCTTGCCCCGTGAGTTTCATTCCCGCCAACGGAGTATTATGTCCCAACGAATAAAACGCGGCCGGGTCCACCTGCCATTTCCGGGTCGGATTGATTAACGTCAAATCTGCCGGCTCTCCCTCCGCCAATCCCTGTGAATGAAGCCCCAGCACCTGGTCCGGGCCCGTGGTCATAAGCGCCCATGCGTCCAGCGCGGTCATAAGGCCCGGTTCAATTAAAGCCGTAATAAGGGCGGAGAGAATGGTCTCAAGCCCGCTAATACCAAAAGGCGCCTGAACGTACGGAAGAGCCTTTTCATCCAGATGGTGGGGAGCATGGTCGCTCGCCACTACATTCACCAATCCTTGTTTGAGAGCCTTAAGCAAGGCTTGGCGCGACGATTCCGGACGCAAGGGCGGATTCACCTTGGTGACCGAGTCATATTGCCAGCGCAAGAGAGCCTCGTCGTTCAACAAAAGGTGATGAGGCGCGGCCTCGGCCGTCACTCGATACTGGTGTTGGCGGGCATAAGAAAGCGCCTCCAAACTCTCGCGAGCGGAAACATGGGCCAGGTGCAGCCAGCCCCCCGTCAGACCCGCCAACAGCACGTCACGCCAGACCATCATCGCTTCCGCCGTTTCCGGAGCAGCCGGAAGTCCTAGACGATGGGCGGCAAGGCCTTCGTGCACAGACGCCCCATCAGTTAAGGAACGATCTTCCGCATGATTAATGATGACACGCTCTAAATCTCGGGAGTAGGTTAAGGCTGCCCGCATCATGCGGGATGAGGCCACGGGAAGTCCGTCGTCGGAAAAGGCTCTAGCACCGGCCTGTTTAAGCCGAAACAAATCCGCCAGTTCTTCCCCTTGGCTGCCAACGGTAACGGCTCCTATCGGAAAAATCCGCACCAGTCCGACGGCTTCCCCACGGTTTTTCACCCATTCAACCAGTTCCGGGGTATCCGTTACCGGCACGGTGTTGGGCATGGTGGCCACCGCTCCGATTCCCCCGTGAGCCGCCGCCCGGCTTCCCGTCTCGATAGTCTCCTTCCAAGTTTGACCGGGGTCGCGGAAATGCACATGCATATCAATGAGGCGGGGCAAAACCCATAGCCCCCGGGCATCCACCTCCATCACATCCGCCCCCGTGGGAGGTGCCTTGGCAACGCGCCCTTCAACCACCCAAACATCCTCATCGTGGCTATCAATTTGACGATAGGGGTCGATGACGCGCCCGCCGCGAATTAAGATTGCCTGCATATCACTCATGGCTTCCTCCCATTAATTGCCGCAATACCGCCATCCGCACCGCTACTCCATTTTCTACTTGATCCCAAATCTTGGAGGCCTTTTGCGCCATGACAGCGGAATCAATTTCCACTCCCCGATTTTGCGGGCCGGGATGCAATATTAACGCGTCCTGCTTAAGACGCTGAGCCCGCTCCTCGGTAATGCCCCAACGGGCTCGATATTCCTCCACCGACGGCATTCCCCGCATGGAGCGGCGCTCTTTTTGAATTCGCAGCACTTGCACAACATCCGCCGCGGCCAGCACATTATCAAGATTGCTGGTCATTTCTAGCCCCGTCTCCCGTATCTCCGTGGGCAGCCATATGGCGGGAGCCACCAAAGTGACATGCGCTCCCATGGCCAAGAATCCCCACAGGTCAGACCGCGCCACCCGGCTGTGGAGAATATCCCCCACAATGACAAGATGGCAATCCCGCAACGATTGTCTGGCTTCCCAGACCGTAAACAAATCCAACAGCCCTTGGGTAGGATGCTCATGAAACCCGTCGCCTCCATTGATGACGGGGATATCCAAATATGCTTGCAATTGTGCCGGAACCCCTGAAGCGGGATGACGCACGACCAAGCCATCCACCTGCATCGCTTGAATATTTAACGCCGTGTCATACACGGTTTCTCCTTTTTCTACACTGGATCCCTTGCCTTGCACGTTAACCACATCCGCGCCTAAATACTTTCCCGCCAGTTCGAACGATGTACGGGTACGGGTGCTGGGTTCAAAAAATAAATTGACGAATGCCCGTCCTTTAAGCGCGGTGCTCTTTTTTCGAGATTTTCCCACGATATCCCGCTTCATGCCGGCCGCTTCTTCGAGCAGCGATTCCAGAAAAAGACGGTCCACGCCTTCCAGTCCCAACAAATTATTAATGGCCGACTCCTTCTTTCTCCAAGCTGACGGCATCAATTCCGTCCACTTCGCGTACGCGCACCCATACCACCTCGCTGTGGGAGGTGGGAATATTTTTCCCTACATAATCCGCGCGAATCGGCAATTCGCGGTGGCCCCGATCAATGAGCACCGCCAACTGCACTGCTGACGGACGGCCCCGGTCCACCAGGGCGTCCAGCGCGGCCCGCACCGTCCGCCCAGTGTACAAGACGTCGTCAATAAGAATCACTTTGTGGCCGGCCAACTCTGAGTTCCCGGTCCAGGTGGCCTGCCGTTCCGGGTGTGGCCGGTCATCGCGATAGGGTGCCACATCGACGGCAATCACGGGTGGACGCACACCCTCAATGCGGCCCAAGTCCGCCGCGATCCGCTCCGCCAGCGGGACGCCACGCCGGCGAATTCCGGCCAACACCACATCCTCCACCCCAGGATTGCGCTCCGCAATCTGGTGGGCGATGCGGCGCAGCACCCGTGCCATGTCGTCTTCCTCCATCAATAGCGCCACTCTAATCTCACCTCGAAAATTGCCCACAAAAAATGCTCCGACCGCAAGACGGCTAGAGCGCAATTCACCGGCTCCTTTCCAGTCTCGCGGGACTGGCATTAAAGGTCAGTGTTCCACTGGTTATTCTAGACCAGTCGGGTACTCCCGTAAAGAGAAATCGCGAAATTTGCTGGAAAAGAACTTATCCGGGACTGTGCCCACCGTGTCGCACAAACAGATCGCCAATCTTAACAGCGAGATTGAAAGACGACGTCAAGAACCCGGCTCCACTCCGAGTTGACCAAGCCATTGATCGGTGGCCGGACCCTGGGCATCCTCAAATAGATAGGGTTCGTGAACGCGGGCTGGCCCCAATTGCGCCAACGCGGCCCAATCTGTCGGGGGGAACGCAAAAAATCGCGCCAATTGATGGGTGGTGGGATGATAAAAACTTAAACGTCCGGCATGCAGCAACTGCCCGTCCTGAAAGCGCGAGTCACGCCCTCCATAAAGAGTGTCACCCAACACCGGGTGGCCTAACGAGGCCAGATGCACGCGGATCTGATGGGTGCGACCGGTATCTAGCCGGCACTGCAGAAGGCTGAACCCGGCCCACTGGGCCACCGTTCGATAATGGGTGCGGGCAAACCGGCCATTGAGCACCAACGCCATTTTTAAACGATGGGCGGGGTCCCGGCCGATGGGAGCCTGGATGGTGCCGGTGATGGGTTGGAGATGGCCCCGTACCACCGCCAAATACTGGCGATCGACGTGACGCTCCTGTATAGCCTTCGACATGAGCTCCCGCGCCTGAGCGGTGCGAGCCAGCACCATTAACCCACTAGTATCGCGGTCCAAGCGATGGACCACCCCCGGGCGCAGGTCTCCTGGCGCAGACGGCAACCAGGGTAGGAGCCGGTGCACCACGCTGTCATTCCAGTGGCCAGCCGAGGGGTGGGCTGTCAAATGCCGCGGCTTATTAATCACAATGAGATCGGCATCGTGATAAAGCACCCACTCCGGCCACTCCCGACTTCCGTCATCCTCCTGAAAAAGCGCGGGGAGACGCTCCTCCGGGACTTGCGCCAAAAGAGACTGACCGGCTTTAAGCAGATAGCCACTCTTTTGCGGATGACCTTCCACCATGACCTGGCCAGCGGCAATCTGCCGCTGCCAAAATGCCCGCGAATGGTCCGGCCAGATCCGCGCCAAGAGCCGATCCAGCCGCACCCCTTCGCCATCCCCGGGAACCTCAGCGGTCCTGCGATTCAACTTCGCGATCCCTTCGCCAAAAATCGGAAATGATAAGGATAATCCCAGCCACAATTCCCGCATCCGCCACATTAAAAATGGCGAAGTCGCGAAAATGCACGTAATCCACCACGCGCCCAGCCACCATTCGACCCCATAAGTTTCCGGCCGTGCCTCCCGCCATAAGACCCGCACCCACGCTAAAAATAGTGCTCAACTTGGGAGAGCGCACCACGTACCAGGCCAGCCCCGCCAGAATAATGAGTCCAACCGCCACGAACAAGGGCGTGCCGTGCTGAAAGAGACTAAAAGCGGCTCCACTGTTGGTGATGTATGTTATCCACAGTACCGGCGGCCACACGGCAATCGATTGACCCGGCGTCATATGGGTTGTCACCAAGAATTGCACCGCCCGGTCCATAACAAACACCAAAAGAGCCAATCCCAAAATTCCCCAACGCCAGCGCCTCACCGCAGTATCTCCGCCAAGACTTGCCGGCAGCGTGCGCACAACTGATCAGCCGTGTCCACATCCGGGGTGTAACGCCAGCATCGCTCACAGCGCGGATACGCGGTGGCACGCGCTTCCGCCCGCAATGATTCCCCTATTTCCACCTCAACCCGAGCCGCCATCACCATCTCGGTCAAAAGTTCCACATCATCAGGACTCATCAGCGGATCCGATTCCGGGACCATCAAGCGCACCTCCGCTTGCAAGCTGTTGCCAATCACCTTTTCCGCCCGTTGCACTTCCAAAGCCTTCAAGATTACCTCCCGATAGCGCAGCAACCGCTCCATGCGCGCTACGTCAACGGCCGACATTCCCTCTTGCCAGGGATCCATCCAGGTGGCCAAATGCACAGAATCGGGATCACCCGCCATCTTCGGCATGAAATCCCAGACTTCATCGCTGGTAAAGGCCAGCACTGGCGAAATAGCCCGAGTCAAAGCCGCCAAAATATAATAGAGCACGCGCTGCGTTTCCACCCGCAAGGGATCATGGACATATCGGGTGTACAAGCGATCTTTCATCACATCTAAATAGAAGCTGGATAAATCGATGGTCATCAGTTGAATGACGCCATGCACCATGGTGTGAAAGTGATAACGTTGATACGCTTGCTCGGCCTCGTTCAACCAGCCATTAACCCGGTACAGGGCCCAGCGGTTTAAGGGATCCGCAACCTCGCCCGCGAATGTGTCCGGGCCTGGCTCAAATCCCGCCAGATTGCCCAATAAAAAGCGAAAGGTGTTTCGGATCTTGCGGTAACTTTCCGCCAACTGGCGCATAATCTCGTCCGAGATGCGCACATCGCCGCGAAAGTCGGACGTTGCCACCCACAACCGCAAAATATCGCTCCCGTAATCTTTAACAATTTCTAACGGATCAACCGTATTGCCCAGCGATTTATGCATTTCCCGCCCGGCCTGATCCAATACCATTCCATGAGTCAACACCATTCGATAGGGCGCCTGGCCTCGAGCCGCCGTCCCTGTCGTCAATAAACTTTGAAACCATCCGCGGTACTGGTCATTTCCTTCCAACACCAAGTCGGCCGGGAACTGGAGCCCTTTTTCCGGGCGCAGCACCGCGGCATGACTGGAACCGGAATCCAGCCACACATCAAAAATATCCTTTTCTTTGGTGAAAGAGTGTCCTCCACACTTCGGGCAAGAAAATCCCTCCGGCAAAAAGTGCGCAGCGGGCTCCTGCCACCAACTGTCGCTCCCCTCGCGGCCAATGACTTCGGCGGTTCGCCGCACCAATTCAGCATCCAGTATGGAACGATCGCATGATTGGCAATAGAAGGCAGGGATGGGCACCCCCCATACCCGCTGGCGGGATAAACACCAGTCGCCGCGGTCTGTCACCATTGAGCGCATGCGGTCCTGGCCCCACTCCGGATCCCACTTGACGTCGGCGCTGGCGGTGACCAGCTTGTCACGGATCCGCTCAATAGAAAGGAACCATTGCTTAGTGGCGCGGAAAATGATGGGGTTCTTGCAACGCCAGCAGTACGCATACTGATGGTCGTAATCATGGGCGTAAAGCAGCGCGCCAACCTCTTCCAGCTTCTCTTTCACCGGACCGTTGGCGTCCTGATAGAACAGTCCCGCAACCAGGGGCGTATCGGGGTAGTAGCGGCCCTGATCATCCAAAGGCTGCACAACTTCCAGATTGTAACGCCGTCCCACCTCAAAGTCCTCCACACCGTGGCCCGGCGCCGTATGCACCAGTCCGGTTCCACTCTCGGCGGTCACATGGTCGCCTAAAACGACAGGCACCAAACGGTCCAAATACGGATGGCGGAATACCGATCCGTCCAATTGCCGACCCGACCAGATTCCCAAACGGCGCCCTGCCTTGAGGCCCAGAACATCCAAAACGGTATCTGTCAGGGCTTGCGCCAGCAAAAGCGGCCCCCGTTCGGTCTCAACCACTTCATAGAGAAGCTCGGGGTTCGCGGCAATGGCTACATTGGCGGGAATCGTCCAAGGGGTGGTGGTCCAGATAACCGCGCGCGTATTCTGGGGCAAGGTTTGACTTTCCACGGGCTCAAACGCCACATAAATGGCGGAGGAACGATGGGTCCGATATTCAATTTCCCCCTCGGCCAGAGCGGTTTCACAATGGGGGCACCAATAGACGGACTTCAAATCGCGGTAAATGAGGCCGTGCTCCACCAACTGGGCAAATATCCGCAATTCCGCGCCCTCGTACTCAGGACTCATGGTGACATAAGGGTTGTCCCAATCTCCCATGACCCCAAGGCGCTTAAATTCCTCCGTCATCACCCCAATGTAATGCCGCGCCACCTTTTGCGATTCCTGGCGCAAAGCCACCGGATCAATCTGATGCTGGGAAACATTTAACTGCTTCAATGCCCGCATTTCGATAGGCAGCCCATGGGTATCCCAGCCCGGCACATACCTGGCGTCGTAGCCCGCCTGGCTCCAGTAGCGGTTTATCACGTCCTTCAAAATTTTATTCAGCGCGGTCCCGGCATGAATATTCCCATTGGCGTAAGGAGGCCCGTCATGCAAGATGAACTGAGGGCGGCCAGACCGCTGCTGGCGCTGCTCCTGATATAAATGGCGGCGATCCCACTCAGCCAGCCGTTCCGGCTCGCGTGCGGGTAAATTCGCCTTCATGGGAAACTTCGTGTTGGGAAGATTCAGCGTATCGCGATAGTCCATAGTCCCATCCCTTCGGTGCAATTAAAAAAGCCCCTTGCTTGGCAAGGGACGCAATGGCGCGGTACCACCCTTCTTCCGCGATGTTCGTCGCGGCACTCACCACGCGCTAACGGGCGCACCCGGCTCGGCTACTCTATTCGCGTCGCTCTCCTGGGTGATAGTCAAGGCAGGGAAGACTTTGGCTCGCACCAACCGCCAATTCTCTGAGACTTTGCCCGCCGACCGTCCCAATCATCAATTTCCCTCTATTATATCCGCTCCTCGCCAAGACTCCAACCGCCTCGCCGTGTTGAGTCCTAAGTCTGAGCCGGAACCGCAGCCGGAGAAATATCATGCGTCAACAGCGCCAACTGTGACTCCAAGAGACTTTTTACCCGGGCACGGAACTGATCGGTTTCCCGGCGCAGCCGCTCCACTTCCTGCTGCTGTTCAGCCACCTGATGTTCCGCCTTCTGCATTAATTCGCGGGCGCGCGCTTCCGCCTCCCGCACCACCAGTTCCGCTTCTTTTCGCGCGGCCTGCTTCATCTCTTCAGCCGTACTTTGGGCAACAACCAAAGTGTTTTGCAGCGTTTGCTCCAATTGTCGATAATGCTCCAGCTTTTCACCCATGCCGGAAGTGCTTTGGCGCAACTCGTCATTCTCGCGAATAACCGCCTCGTAGTTGCGCATGACCTCATCCAAAAACTCGTCAACCTCGTCTTGATTATAGCCGCGAAGGCTGACCTTAAACTCTTTGTTGGCAATATCCAGTACTGTCAGCGGCAACGTGGCACCTCCCTCTAAATTCGCGCTAAATACTGGAACAGTTGGATCAATATAAATCCCAAAATATCTACTAAGAACAATGCGATAATAGGCGACAGGTCTAGCATGCCCATCAGCGGAATTCTCCGTCGAATAGGGGCCAATACCGGTTCCGTTAACCTCACGGAAAACCCGGCGACGGTGCTCCACGTGCCTTGGCTACGCGGCGGGAAAAATGACGCCACAATCCTCACCAACAGCACGACGAAAAAAATCCGCTCCAAATACCAGACCGATTCGGCCAGCCGCAAAAACACGAGACTAAGGATGCCGGGAACGCTCACCTAGTTAAATCCCCGACTCCAGCTCTGATTTTCATTCTGATCTTCACTGGCGACTTCCACGTTATTGGGGGTAATCAGAAAAATGTTTTCTCCCACCTTGCGCAATCCGCCATCCAGCGCGTAAGCAACCCCGGAAAGAAAGTTCAAGAGACGCTGCGCGGCCCGTTCGTCAGCCAAGTCTAGATTGACAATAACCGGTCGCCTCCCTTTTACTTGATCAGCAATTGCTTGTCCTTCCTCTAAAGTTCTTGGATGCATGACCACCACGCGCATATTTCTGGATGAAGGAAGACTGACAACCCCACCCCTTTTCCGCTTAGGCACCTCATCCTCCCACTCCGGGGACGGCCGCCGCGGCGTATCCACTTCCGCCTCGTACTCGTCCTCTTCAACCTCTTCCAGCCCGACAAAATTGAGAAACTTGCCCATGACTCCTGATTTCATAGGTTTCCTCCCCCGGTTTCCCCTTCCGAGACTCTCCCGGAATATAGTTGGTAATGAAAGCGCTTGTGACGATTAGCCCCGAGAGGCATAGGCGCGCGGACCGAAAATCCCGGTGCCCACTCGTATGAGGGTAGCTCCGGCTTCCACGGCCCATTCCCAGTCCCCGCTCATTCCCATCGATAATTCTTCCAGCGGGGCCCAAGACCACCCTTCACTTCGACACATTCGCCACAAGTCTACCATTTCCTGCATATGGCGCCGAATTCTTCGTTCTTCTTCGACAGAATTTTCTCGCCTGGCTGGCAATACTGTCATAAGTCCTCGAATCCGCACATGATGAAGCCTGCCAGCCAATTCTATATAGGGGCGGACTGCCTCTGGGGCCAGTCCATATTTGCTCTCTTCGCTACCGACATTTACCTCCAACATCACATTGAAGGGCCGAGACGCGGTCCGATCCAGCAAATCAACCAACCGGTCGCTATCAACACTATCAATCGAGTCAAATAATTCGATGGCATATTTTACCTTATTTGTCTGCAAGTGTCCAATGTCATGGAGAGGCACAGCCGGGGGACTGGCCTTCCATTTCTGCAAAGCTTCCTGCACACGATTTTCCCCAATGAGGTCAACCCCCGCTGCAATAGCCCATTCAGCCTCTTCACGCGTATGAAATTTTGTCACTGCCATCAGTTTAACTCGGCGTCCGTCCGCCAATTCATGGATGCGCTGCCGAATTTCCGCCACTCGCTCCCGAATTACTTGTTCTTGAGACATATGTATCCTCCCATGCGCCCGCTGCGGCGCCCCTCAACCCGATATGAAAAAAATAAATCAGAACGACAACCCGTGCAAAAAGGCGCTTCCACAATATTTTCGGGCAAGACCCCCACCATTTGCAAAAGAATCCGATTGGCTTTTTTCAAATCTAGCCACCAATGTTCCTCGTCTTTTTGAACCAGGGGTTCTCCGCCCGCCACGGCGGAAATCGCGTCATAGACCGGTCTATCCACTTCGTAACAGCAGGGGCCGATGGAGGGGCCAATCCCGGCGAGGATGCGGCGGCGATCAATCCCGCGGCGCACCAATTGCTCCACCCCCAGCTTTTGTATCTGTGCCGCCGTCCCTCTCCACCCGGCGTGGAGAATACCCACGGCCTGAGCATCCGCATCGGTGAGATAGATGGGGACGCAGTCGGCAAACCCCATTCCCAACACCAGAGCGTCCGACTCTGTGAACAAGCCATCGGTGGCGGAAATGGGATTTTGACCCCGGGCCCCTCGACCCTTATGCTCAGGGCCGACCCACTCAATATGATTCTGATGGATTTGATGGGGCATCACCAGTTCGTTAAGGCCGCGCCCGCTTCCCAATAGGGCGCGCCGGCGATTCTCCACGATGTTGGCGGGAAGATCATCGACGCTATAAGAAAGATTTAACGTGTCAAACGGGGCGGAACTCACACCCCCTTTGCGGGTGGTAAACCAGGCATTTACCCTAGGATGAACATCCAACACCACGCGTGTCCCGTCCAATCGAAACTCCATGCTCGCACCCCCGGCATCCGTGATGACTGTCATACCACAACTATAGCAAGATGCCGGAAAAAGGTCCCTTTCCGAAAGCGGGCAACCTTACACCAAAAGCGTTACTTCTTTCAGGGCGTAAAGAAGCGCCCGAAGCTTCGGGCGCTTAAGACGATGACTGGCCGCCGCCTGCACTCATTTCCACCAAGATTACATCTTGACCGATTTTCTGGATTTGCTCCCACTCTATCACCGTATCGCGATCCCGACCAAACAAGCCCAAAAACCGACTAATACCGGGAACGACCACCGAGGTGACACGGCCTTTCTCCAAATCGAGCTCCAAGTCGCCGATAAGGCCTAAACGGCGGCCGTCCACCACATTAATCACGTCTTTCATCCGTAGCTCGGAGGTTTTTACCATTGGCATCCCCCCTTTCATACCTATGCCTAAGAAAAGAGGCGGATTCGTGCACTTCTTTCCAGAGGCGGAATTGCACCAAACAAAGTCAAAAGCAAATATATCATCATCCTGGCCAGTTAAAGCGTGTAGTGTCGAGGCATGCCCCAACCCAGCCAGCCAAGCCACGTTGCGCGGGATTCAGGTCCGCCCGCCATTGGCGGAACGCCAGAGATAACGGGCCGCGACATTCCATGTCAAGTTCATGCAGGGTGAGAACCAATTTTCCGCCAAACTGATCACAACTTTCCCTACACCCACTATGAAAGTTCATAACGATATGGTTATAATGTATTGAGAGGTGGTGCACCATGGATTTTGACGTACTGGCGGACGTGCTTAAAGCCTTAGCCGACCCAACCCGTTTAAAAATCATATCTCTCTTGAGTGCGCGCGATTGCTGCATCTGTGAATTGGTGCCATTGTTTCGTATTTCCCAACCGGCGGTATCAAAGCATATGAGTCGGCTGAAGGCGGTGGGCCTGGTTCACGAAACCCGAAAAGGAATGTGGGTCTTTTACTCGCTTAAACCGGAGCGATTAGAGGAAGTGGGGGTCTCACTGGCGCACCTTCCCGATCTGAGCGCGGAACTGCAATACCTCGCACAACAAGGCTTATTGGTCACATGTCAATAGAGGAGCGGTCCTGCCCATGAATCAATCGTTGTCATTTTTAAATCGATTTCTTACCCTCTGGATTTTTGCCGCCATGGCGGTGGGTATTGCACTTGACTACAATTTTCCCCAATTTGCGCACGGGATAAATCAATGGCAGGTGGGAACCACCTCCATTCCTATCGCCATTGGGCTTATCTTGATGATGTACCCCCCGCTGGCGAAAGTGCGCTACCATGAGATTGGTCGAGTATTTCGCGACGGACGCATTTTAACCTTGTCCCTCTTGCAGAACTGGGTTTTGGGCCCTCTTCTCATGTTTCTGTTGGCGGTGATCTTCCTGCGAGGATACCCAGAATACATGGTGGGCCTGATTATGATTGGGTTGGCGCGATGCATTGCCATGGTGATTGTCTGGAACGACCTATCCCAGGGAAATGGTGCCTACGCGGCAGGCTTAGTGGCCTTCAACGCCATGTTCCAGGTGTTGTTTTATGGCGTCTACGCATATCTCTTTGTTACCGTCATCCCTCAATGGCTTGGCTTTCACAGTATGATGGTGCACCTGACGATTGCCGAAGTGGCGAAAAGCGTGGGAATATATCTTGGCATCCCGTTTGTCCTCGGGTTTGTCAGCCAATGGGCGTTGACACGGGTCAAAGGATGGTCCTGGTATGAGCAACGGTTCATTCCTAAAATTAGCCCCTTAACCCTCATCGCCTTGCTATTCACCATTATTGTCATGTTTTCCTTAAAGGGACGACTCATCGTTCAATTGCCCATGGATGTGGTCCGCATCGCCATTCCCTTGCTCATTTACTTTGTGGTGATGTTTCTGGTTTCATTCTGGCTGGGCAAAAGGGCCGGCGCCGATTATTCAGTCAGCTGCGCTTTGTCATTTACCGCCGCCAGCAACAACTTCGAGCTGGCCATCGCCGTGGCCATTGGCCTGTTCGGAATTAACTCCGGCGCTGCCTTCGCCGCGGTCATTGGCCCGCTCATCGAAGTCCCCGCCATGATTGGACTCGTCAATGTCGCCTCTTACTTTAAACGCACCGTGTTTCGGGAGGGACTAACATGAACACACCAGTCATCTACTTCCTTTGCACCGGCAATTCATGTCGAAGCCAAATGGCCGAGGGCTGGGCGCGGCACTACGGCGAAAACCGCATTGAGGTGCATAGTGCCGGCATTGAACCGTGCGGGCTGAATCCCCAGGCCGTCAAAGCCATGGGCGAGGCTGGCGTGGATATCGCGCACCACACCTCCAAACCGATAGACCCTAATGTCTTAAGCCGGACCGACTATGTGATTACCCTGTGCGGGGATGCCGAGGAATCCTGCCCCGTAACACCCGGCAATGTCAAACGGCTGCACTGGGGATTGCCCGACCCGGCGCGGGTCCGTGGGACGGAGCAAGCGATCGCCGAAGCATTTCGGGAAGTCTGTGATGACATCCGTAAACGGGTCCGTGATTTTCTAACCGGTGAGTTAAATCTGGAGATAGCCGACTAGACCATCAGCAAAACCGCTGCACTGGACCTGTCGGCTGCTCCCAGCCGTACGAGACGACATAGATAGAACTGTGCCCGCATGATTCGCGGCCGCTCACCAGGGGAATTAGTTGCCCCGCAAAGGGGACGGGAAAATCCCCTATCCATCCTCCTCGAAGAGATATGCCGTTGTGACCCGCACTCTGGCACGTTTTTAAAAACGACTCGCCAACATAACGGTAGGGATGATAACCAGCCAGGCGAATAAATACATTAGATTAAGCGGAAACACGCGAATGTCCATTTTCTCTCCCATTACAGTAATCAACAAATCCAAACCAATCGTCGCGACAAGGGACACGATGCCAATTTGTACGGCGCTGACGATTGCTAAAGAATTTGGCAATACTATTTGAGCCGTCACGAAAAATGAAACAAATGTACAGACGGGCACGGTCGTGATCGCCAAAGTGGAAGGAATTCCTTTTATCATGCCCACGGTGTGTTTCAGATCAATGGGAACATGGAATATTTGGAAGTACACGAGAAAACACACGCTTCCAAGAAGCCAAAGTCCGACGTAACCAACGAGGGGAACGATTATATAATCAAGCATGGAATTTCACCCAGCCAAATCCAATGCGCGAATTTGCCCTATTTTAGCACCTTGCGCTCGAGGCGGCTATTATATTGCTTTACCATACTCCTGCGCTTGACAGATTGACCGTCTCTTGGCGTTATTTCTTGCCGCGCCTGCCATGAACCCATCTGTACCCCACCCCGTATTAGGGGAACCGGACAGGGAGATAGCCGACCGGACCATAAGCCGCTGGACCTGTCGGATCCTCCCCGACGGAATGTTCAGGACGAGGCCCATAACCCGCTCTCGTCACAACAGCGTCCAATATTCGATATCCCAAGACTATGGCGAATGTCGGTCAGCAGCATGGCTGCGGCCGGAATGCAAGGACATTCGCGAATCACTTCTTGCAGCCAAAAACCAGCTTCCGCCAGCGCGCCCTGCTCCAAGGCATGTTGTGCGCGCTCAAAATATACATGTACCGGATGCACCAGCAGTGCCAGATCGGAACGCTTTCCCCGACCCGCTCGCGGGTGCCAGCGAATGAGCCCCCATGTCTGCAATCGCCGCACCGATTCCTGGGCTGCCCGCTCGGAGCAATCCCACAGAGCCGCCATTTCCGCAATCGTCATGGTGGTGGACTGCGCATGCCCGTCATGTAGTTCGTCATCAATGGCATGAGCCAGATGGATATAGCGGGTCAGAAATATATTCGCTTTGGGATCGAGTCCCATCCCCTCGAGCTTGTGCTCAGCCCGCGCAGCAACACCCGGCTTGGTTCCCGCCATATTCATCCTCCATAAAACGTTCGCGGACCCAAAATATTTCCCACCGATGCCCATCGGGATCGCGCACCCAAAATTTCTCCTGCCGAGAATGGCAACACACCGAATCTGCTTGCCGGTCGGAATTAAGGCCAGCTTCTCGAGTTCGGGCCAACGCCTCTTCCACCATCGATAAAAGAT